>NZ_CP042910.1:6523337-6846675 GCF_008298035.1 Gimesia maris | reverse complement strand
TCGGATCTTTCCGGATATGGTAAATCCAACTATCTGACAGTTGGTTCAAAGTATCCTGCTTCCACTCCCCAGATTGCCTTTGGTCGAAACAGCGATGTCCGCATCCGCGATCTGACCGACGGTGTGAGTAACACCATGCTGGGGGGCGAACGGACAACACAGGGTTCCAATATTGGTGGTATCTGGATTGGCGCAACAGGCGCCAGCTCCGGATATAAAATCCATGGTGCACCTCAGTTCCTCTCTGAGTCTACGACTCTGAGATCAACACAGATTAACGGAACAACGGAATTAAATTATGGATTCAGCAGTTCGCATGTCGGCGGGGCTCATTTCCTGCTGGGTGATGGCCGCGTCGTTTTTCTGAGTGAAAATATCGACAAGACGACTTACGACCATCTCGCTTCCATCAATGATGGAAATGTGCTCGGTGAATTCTAGAGTGTATCACATTCGACTCTAGCGTCTCTCAATCTGTTAAAACAGGTCCAAATGACCCTGGAGACGCTACATTAAAACTGGATACAGTCTAATCAGGTGACTGGTTAACCTGATCAGGTATATCTAAAATGGCCCGACTTCTTCTACTTGAGAAGTCGGGCTTTTTCGTATTCAGCAGATGATACTCCATACGAATCACATCGAATCTTAGTGTCTCAAATTATGATACCAGTTCCCAATGGCCTTGGAGACTCTACAGTTAATCGAGACAGAGTCGAGAACCGCAACCGATCAGTCAAAGTTATATGGAATTGAAGAGCAAAGACAACTCGAAACCAGGCACAGGCTGGTGGCAGGGAGCAGGCATTTACTGCCTGGCGCTCTGCGTGCGTTTGTTTTACCTGGTGTCGTATCTCGATTCTCCTCTGGCAGGGCATTATCGTACAGATCACCAGTTCTATCGTGACTGGGGACTGGATCTCTCCCAGGGGACGGCAGATGCAACGGCAGCATTTTCACAGGGCCCGTTATATGCGTATGTCCTTGGCTTCTGGTACTGGCTGTTTGACAGTCCGGAGACATTGATCCTGACTCTGCAGGCTTTTATTGGAAGTGGGACCTGCCTGCTGATCTATGCGTCCGCGCAGAGGCTGTTTACTCAAAGGGTGGCTCTCATCGCAGGCATCCTGACAGCCGGATTCGGGCCGCTGGTCTTCTATGACGTCATGTTGATGAAAACGTTTCTCAGCCCGTTTTTTACGGCGTTGATACTTTATGCGTGCCTGCGTTTCCGGGAACAGCAGCATCTGCTCTGGTTGTGGCTGGCTGGCTTATCAGTTGGACTGGCCGTTCTGGTTCGTGAAAACCATATCCTGTTGACCTTCCCGGTGTTGCTGTTTCTCTGGCAGAGTTCAGGCGCCGATCGGGCTGCGAAAAAGTTACGTTATCAATCAGTTCTCATCTTCAGCTGTGCCTGTGCAATCATGCTGGTCCCCGTTGCAATTCGAAATACCCTGGTAACGGGAGAGTTTGTCGCGGTGACGACAGGCGGCGGCGAGGTCTTTTACATGGCTCAGGGGCCGGACGCGAACGGCTATTATTCACCGCCACCTTTCATACGCACACATCCGTTGTTTGAGCATGCAGACTTTCGCCTGGAAGCCCGCCAGCGAACGGGACAACTCACATTGTCACCAGCGGCGTGTTCGCGATACTGGTTCTGGCAGGGACTAAAATACGCGGCCGCCAATCCTCTGCGAACATTGAAGCTGACGCTCATAAAATTGCAGATTCTGTTGAACGACTATGAAGTACCAGACAGTGCCTATTTCCAGACGACTCGAGAATTTATAGCGCCCCTGGCGTATCTACCCACTTTTGGGCTGTTCAGCGGGCTGGGATGTCTGGGCCTGATTGTCTCTTTCCCCCGGCGCAAGCAGTTGATCCTGCCTATTGGATTACTGTTGGCCCACCTCATTTCGATTTTACTCATTTATAATTTTGGACGGTTTCGCGCGGGCATGTTGCCACTCTGGATCCTGTTTGCCGCTGCAGGCATTGACTGGCTGTGGAGTGCCTGGACCAGACCGGCTGAGAATCGCTGGCCCAGGCTGGCTGCAGTGCCGTTTGTGATCTTGACCACTCTATTCTGCATGCTGCCACATTCGGGCAGAATGCAGGCTGGTTATCCGGAAGACGAAGCCGCCTATTACCAGTTTCTACAGTCACGTCAGCAGATTCTGCAACAGGTGAACCGACTGAAAAAACAGGTCGGATCGGATGAGACTGGTGAAGCGATTCAACTGGCGTCTGCCCTGATGCAACTGGAACGCTTTCACGAAGCACGCGATCTGTTGCAGCCTTTTGCCGAGAAATATCCCGATAATCTGCAGATTCAACGCTTCCTCGGCAGTATCTTGACGCAGACCCGGGAGTGGCAGGCGGCGATAACACATCTGGAACAGGCTCACAAACTGGATCCGGATGACTCAGAAATCTGTAATAACCTGGGGAGTGCGTATGAGAAAGCCGCTGAAACGTCTCAGCAGGACAATACAGTAGAACTCTTTGAAACAGCGGCCCGTTTCTGGCAGAAAGCCCTCCGCCTCGATCCACGGAATTCTTTTGCGCGATACAACCTAGCCCGAAATAAAATTCGGCTGGAACAGCATTCCGAGGCACTGGCAGATTTGAATCAACTGTTGGAAGAGCACCCCGAGTTTGAACTGGCAGAACAAGGTCTGGAGCCTCTGGTGATGTCACCAGATTCAAATCTGACTGCAGAAGAGTTTCAGGCTGCTGCCCGGAATCTGGAACAACTGGCCCGGTTCTATGAACAGACCGGGCGCAAGCCATTCCAGAAGCACGCATTACTACTGGCTGAAATCGCGAGGCGACGCAGTGGAGTGCAGAACTAAGTGGCACTACGGCGCGCAGCGAACGGTTTCAGTCGGGGCGATTATTTTGACTGTAAATCGAAATCGATTGTATTTTCACCGGCGTTAACTTCGGCTGTCAGCGTGGTGTCCTTATTGTACTGGGCGGGGACTTTCTCTTTGGGAAGCTGTTTTTGTGCTTCCTTTGTTTCCAGATTTTCTTCAGGAGCCTTGAACGTGGTGATGCTCACCTTATGGGTTCCGATTTTGGCTCCTTTGAGTGTCCCCGTGTAATCCAACTCATATTTTCCTTCAGCATCTGTAGTACCTGATGAGATCCGCCCGCTTTCCGGCTGAAATTGAACCAGGGCTTCTTCAAGCGGAGCGCCATCCAGGGTTACTGTTCCGGTAACAGTGCCTGTTTCCGGGACATCGTCGGGTCCGGAGCTGCAACCATCAAACAAAAACATGCCGCATACCAGTAACATAATAACGCGAATCTGAGCATCAATTTTCATTAAGAGCGTCTTCTTCCTGCGAGTAAGAAAAATTTAAATATTGAGATTTGTGACAGTCCAGACGAAGTTATCGAAATCAGCCTGCTGATTCCACAGTACACCCGTCTTTTACCTGTAAAATCAGATCGAAATCCTGATTCAAAATTCGGAAAGATATACAAAATAGTGTGCAAAGAAAAAAGTCAGGTCTCTGCACATGCGAGAGACCTGACTTCTGTTTAAAGCTGATTCATGATTCAACCCGATGATCAGTCAGCCTGCACCAGGGATTCACTTTTGGTGGTAATCACTTCCATCAGTTCATTCCAGGATTTGACAAAAGACTCTGCCCCTTCTTCCTGGAGTCGGGCGGCTAAAGCCTGATTGTCAACGCCGGCCTGTGTGAAATCGTTGAGTAAGGTTTCACAGTCACCCCCATCTGCGGGCAAAGCGTCGCCAAGATCACCATGATCGGCGAAAGCCTTCAGAGTCTGTTCCGGCATCGTATTGACGGTAAAGGGCGACGCGAGAGAAGTGATATACAGTACATCGGACGCGTTGGGATCTTTCGATCCGGTACTGGCCCAGAGCAGACGTTGTGGCCGGGCACCAAAGTTCAATGCACGCTGCCACCGTGGCGAGCTGATCAGGTCCAGGTAGGCTTTGTAAGCTTTCTGTCCGATGGCTATCCCCAGGCGGTTGTGGAGCGTTTCCGGTACGTCGTCTACGATGGCACGGTCCCAGCGACTGATAAACAGCGAAGCAACCGAACCGACGGCAGGATTGAGACCGGCTTCAATACGTCGTTCGACACCACGCAGATAAGCTTCTGCAGCAGCGACATAATGCTCACTGGAAAATAACAGAGTCACGTTCACGGGGATCCCCGCGAAGGTGGCTTCTTCAATCGCAGGCAGCCCCTCATTCGTGCCGGGAATTTTAATCAGAACATTGGGACGACCGGCGCGGGCATGCAGATCTTTCGCGGCTGCCAGGGTGCTCTCGGTGTCATAAGCGAGCAGGGGGGAGACTTCCAGGGAAACCCAGCCATCCACACCATCAGTGCGGTCCCACACAGGTCGGAACAGATCAGCGGCCTGCGTGATGTCTTCGAGGGCGACCTCAAAAAACAGTTCCTCGCCTTCCTTGCCGTTCTTAAACTTTTCCTGAATTGAACTGTCGTAAGATTGACTGTTTTTGATCGCTTGATGAAAAATGGTTGGATTGGAAGTCAGTCCGGTTACCGAAAGTTCATCAATATAACGCTGTAGAGTCCCGCCGGTAAGCAGGTCACGCGTGATGTTATCCAGCCAGAGACTTTGTCCCAGGTTATGGAGTTGTTGAGTGGCTGACATAATATTACCTCCGAGTCTGGTGATGAAGCTGTAATACGATTAGACGGTTAAATAGATGTATCATTGTCGTTAATTTCTTCCATCAATGGAAGGCTGAGTCCGACTGCATCTGATCGGGTGCGACAATATTACGTGACGGCTCCTGATTGATTCTGGGGATTGCATTTGGGGCGGCTGGGAATAAAAACCGGAAAGCAGTATATTGAATGGTTCGAAATCGGGATTTCATTAAGTAATGTATCCAATACTTTCCGGCGATAAATACGCGGAAAATGAATGGGAATCGTCAACTGCCGGAATTCTGCTCCAGTTCAAATGAGAGAATATGATCAATGAAGAATCAACTGTTTAGCGCCTTGTTCCTGTTGAGTCTGATTTTGCCGACTGGAGTTTCCGCCCGTGAACAGGTTGAGGAAGGGGGCACACGCGCGGATATCGTCGTGTATGGAGCCACCCCAGGCGGGGTCTGTGCAGCGATCGCAGCATCACGTGAAGGGGCGACAGTCATTCTGCTTGAACCGACCGATCATATAGGCGGCTTGAACACAGGCGGGCTGAGCTTCAGTGATTCAAACCAGACGGTGCGCAGTACGGTTATGGGCCTGTTCGATGAATGGCATACACGTATTGAAAAAGATTATTCTGCACGGGGAATCAAATTACCTTATCAGGTGCGAGTCAAAGATCAGTCTAAATGGACTTACGAACCACATGTCGCTTTGCGCGTGACGAAACAGATGCTGGATGAAGCGCACGTCAAAGTTCTGCCGAAACAAGTCCTCCAGTCCGTCAGAAAGGAAGGGACTCGGATTTCCAGTCTGGTCACAGACAATGGTGCTTTTGCTGCTAAAACATTTATTGACGCAACGTATGAAGGTGACCTGATGGCAGCGGCAGGAGTCAGTTGGACGATCGGCAGGGAAGGAAAAGCGGAATATGGTGAATCCCTGGCGGGGAAACGTTATCCGAAAAGCAGAATGAATATAAATGGTTTCGACAGCGAAGGGCAAATTCTTCCCCTGATCACCACGACTGATGCCGGCCCGGAAGATGAGGGAGATAGCAATGTCATGGTTTACAGCTTTCGTCTCTGTCTGACGGATGATCCGAAAAACCGTGTGCCATTTCCGAAACCTGAGAGCTATGATCCTGCCCGTTTTGAAGTAATGCGGCGTTTTGCGAAATCCGGAGGCCGCCTGGGTTGGGACCTGTATCCACTGCCCGGAGGGAAGTTTGATGGCAACAATTCGATCGGCGGTCAATTCTCCCTTGGCCTGGTGGGCGGCGGGAATGGCTGGAGTGAAGCCGACGAAGCAGGGCGGGCAGCCATCTGGGAACAACATAAGCAGTACACGCTGGAGTTTTATCACTTTCTGACAACTGACCCCGCAGTGCCTGAAAAGGTACGGAATGCCTACGCCAGGCTGGGACTCTGCAAAGATGAGTTTCCCGAGTACGGACACTTTTCTCCTGCATTGTATGTGCGTGAGGGGCGACGCATGCGAGGCATGTACGTGCTCAGTCAGAAAGACATTTTGGAACAACCGGAAAAAAAAGATCCCATCGCAGTCTCTTCCTTTCCGATTGACTCACATGACTGTCAACGGATTGCCTTAACAGACGGTGGCGTCATTAATGAAGGAACGATCTTTCCCGTCAGGAAAAGCAGTCCCAAACAGGGCTATGCGTATCACGTACCATATCGTTCCATTCTGCCACAGCCGAAGGAATGTTCCAATTTACTTGTTCCCGTGGCACTCTCCTGCACGCATGTCGGTATTTCCTCCCTCCGCGTGGAACCGACCTGGATGATTTTGGGACAAAGTGCGGGTATTGCAGCTGCGTTATCCGCCCGAAATGAAAGCTCTGTTCAAGACCTGCCTTACAAACAGCTTCGCGCTCGTCTTCTGGCACAGGGGCAGGTGCTCGAGTTACCTCCCGACACTAACGCGAATGAAGTGTCGCATTCGATTGATCCCCAGTCTCTTCCCGGGATTGTGCTGGATAATACCAGTGCTGAACTCTCCGGTCATTGGAGCCACTCGACCAATTTCAAACCACACATTGGTAGCGGCTATCTTCACGACGAAAAGAGCGGGGATGGAAAAGCAACCGCAGTCTTCCGTTTTAAGGTTCCACAAAGTGGTCGCTATCAGCTCCTGATGGCATACTCTGCCCATGAGAGCCGCGCGAACAATGTTCCGCTGACGGTTTTTTCCGGTGCAAAGAAAGCAAGGCTCAGTGTCGATCAAACCAGAACACTGCCCCAGGGTAAACAATTTCGGCCGCTGGGGATTGTCGAACTTCAGGACGATGTAGAAACCAAAATTACAATTTCTAATGACAAGACCAGCGGGTTTGTCATATTGGATGCGATCCAGTTACTGCCAGCGAAATAAGACGGTTTTCTGAATCCAGGCTGCTGACAGTAAAGCCTCACGATTATGAATTGCCTGTTCCCGTTGTGGTCAGTTTTGCAGGTTCGGACGTGACCGTTGATTCTTTGTTTGCGCTCGCTTTCGGTTTTCGTGCAAAGCGTCGCAGTACCACGTAGAAGACCGGAGTGAGAAACAGACCGAACAATGTCACGCCCAGCATGCCACTGAAGACGGCCGTTCCGAGGACCCGCCGCATTTCAAATCCGGCGCCAGTCGCGATCAACAGGGGGATCACACCCAGGATGAATGAGAACGCCGTCATCAGAATCGGCCGTAATCGCAATCGGCAGGCATCGACTGCGGCCTGGAACCGATCCTTGCCCGCATCTTCTTCCGCCTTCGCGAATTCGACAATCAGAATCGCATTCTTACAGGCCAGACCCACCAGTACGATAAAACCGATCTGCGTCAGAATGTTGTTATCCATGCCGCGAAACCAGATGCCAACAATGGCAAACAGCAGACAGAGGGGAACGATTAAAATAATCGCCAGAGGCAGCACCCAGCTTTCGTACTGGGCAGCCAGGGTCAGGAACACGAACAGAACAGCCAGGGGGAAAAGAAAGACAATCGTATTTCCTGCTTGCCGTTCCTGGTACGCGATCTCGGTCCAGGCATATCCAAAGCCCGGTGGCAGGTTCTCATCGGCCAGTTGTTCCATTGTTGCCAGTGATTGCCCCGTACTGTAGCCGGGGGCCGTTTGACCATTCAGGTCCGCGGCAGGAAACAGATTGAAGCGAACAATCCGATCCGGTCCAGACGTTCGTTTTAATTCCACCACCGCCCCGAGGGGAATACTCGTACCGCGGGCGCTGCGCGTTCGCAAACGCAGGATGTCGTCCTGTTCGTCACGGAACTCCGGTTCTGCCTGCGCTGTCACACGGTAGGTTCGTCCGAGAAAGTTAAAATCATTCACATAGACTGAACCGAGATAAACTTCCAGAGCATCAAACACATTGCTGATTGGAATATCCAGCATCTGGGCTTTCGTACGATCCACTTCAGCATAAATCTGGGGAACACTTACCCGGAAGTTTGAGAAAATCTGCACGAGCCCCGGCTGCTGATTGGCTTCCGCCACCATGCGTTCGGTAACCTGGTTCAAGGCAGCGATACCGGCTCCCCCCTGGTCCTGCACATACATTTTGAATCCGCCACCTCGTCCAATTCCTCGTACCGGGGGAGGAGCAATAATAAAAACCTGTGCTTCATTGACTACTGCGACTTCACGGCGCAGATCGGCAATGATCTCATTGATGCCCCGTCCCCGCGCTGCTCGCTCTTTGGCATCTTCCAGTGGAAGAAAGGAAACCGCGGCATTGGAACTGATCGTGAAGGTGGAACCGGACAGCCCGGCAATTCCGACTGAGTGAGCAACACCATCGATTTTACTGCCGATTTTTGCAACGCGCTGCGTAATGGCATCCGTACGCGCAAGAGACGCTCCATCAGGTAACCGGATACTGACAATGATATAACCTTGATCCTGTGCTGGAATAAATCCTGAAGGAACTAACCCAAAGCTGTACCAGGTAGCAACGAGCAACCCGCCGTAAATGAGCAGAGAAACACCGGAAATTCGAATGATGCGCGAAACGATGCCGGCATAAACGTTACCAGTGAAGTCAAAAAAGCGGTTGAACGCCCGGAAAAACCAACCAAATAACAGATCGACGAGTCGGCCCATTCTGTTTCGTTCGGCATTTTTAGGTTTGAGCAGCAGCGCACAAAGTGCGGGGCTGAGCGTCAGTGAGACAAAGGTGGAAAACCCTGTGGAAATGGCAATCGTGAGGGCGAACTGCTGATAGAACTTACCACTGAGGCTGGGGACAAACATGGTGGGAACAAAAACCGCGATCAATACCAGGGTCGTCGCCACCAGAGCAGAACTGACTTCATCCATCGCTTTATGGGTCGCTTCGCGCGGATTCAGGCCGTCAGCAATCAGCCGCTCCACATTTTCGACTACCACGATGGCGTCATCTACAACAATACCAATTGCGAGTACAAGACCAAACAGTGACAGCGTATTCAGGGTCACACCAAACAACTGCATGGCAGCGAATGTGCCGATAAGCGAAATGGGAATCGCAATCACCGGAATAATTGTAGGACGCCAGCCATGCAGAAACAGGAATACGGTCAGTACCACCAGAATGGTCGTGATATAGAGCGTTTCGAAAACCTCTGCGATCGATTCTTCCACATAATCGGTCGGGTTATAGGCGATTTCATAACCTACACCTTCGGGAAAGTCTTTATTCAGGTTGGCCATCGTCTGCTTGACTTCATCAGCTGCATCAACGGCGTTCGTTCCTGGTCGCTGATAAATGAGGATGGCAACGGCAGGCTTGCCGTCCAGGTAGCTGATTCGTGAGTAGTCCTGTGCACCGAGTTCGATGCGGGCCACATCACTCAAACGTGTGACACGACCATCGTCGCCGCGCTTGACGACAATCTGCCCGAATTCATCCTCTTCCTGCAAGCGTCCCTGCGTGGTTACATTTAATTGAAACGCGCCGCTCTCATCGATGGGAGGTTGCCCGATGACGCCGGCTGCCACCTGTGCGTTTTGCTGACGAACCTGCTGCACGACATCGCCTACCGTGAGACCGACATGGGTCATCTTTTCGATATCCAGCCAAATTCGCATGGAATATTCATTGCCGCCAGCCACACGAATGTCGCCGACGCCGTCCAGTCGCATCAGCGAATCGCGAATCCGCAGAAAGGCAAAGTTACTGATATAAAGCTGATCCCGGCTGTTATCAGGGGAATTCAGATGCACCACCATCAGCATGTCGGGAATCTGTTTGCGAGTCGTGATACCGATCTGTCGCACGGCTTCGGGCAGCCGCGCTTCGGCTACCGCAACGCGGTTCTGGACCATCACCTGAGCATCGTCCAGATTTGTGCCCAGTTTGAAAGTCACAGTTAACTGCATGGTCCCGTCGTTGCTGGATGACGACTCCATGTAAAGCATGTTGTCGACACCATTCATTTCCTGTTCGATGGGAGTGGCCACCGTATCCGCAATCACCTGGGGTGTCGCTCCGGGATAACTGGCACGCACGACAATCGTGGGTGGCGCCACACTCGGATATTGAGATACCGGCAATGCGAAATAGGCAAGTGATCCGATCAGGACAACCATGAACGATAGTACTGAAGCAAAGATCGGACGTTCGATGAAGAAATGGGGAAACTTCATTGAGAGTCCCCTTGTGGCTCCACAACCGTAGTCACCTTTTGCGTACCCCGCCGGGGAAGCGGATCGGGGTCAGGCGAGATCCATTGCTCAGGAGGCAGCGGTTCATAACTGTCAGGTAACCCGTCTTCCACAACTTCGATCGTTCCGGGCTGCGAGGTGACCTTCATCTCCGGTCGTGCCTGCAGTAGTCCTTCGATGATGAGCGATTCGTTTCCCGATAATCCCTCGCGTACCACGCGCAGCCCATCTACTATCGGACCGAGTTTCACGACGCGACGCTGTACAACGTCATCAACGACATGATAGACGTATTGCGATGATTGGTCGGTGCCGACGGCGGAATCTGGAATCAGCACCGCATCGTAAGAGTCACTGCCGGGAATACGAATGCGCGCAAACATCCCCGGAATCAGTACCTGGTCTTTATTCGGAAAAACACACCGCGCCCGCATGCTGGCAGTATCGGGGTCAAACCGGTTGTCAACGAAGTCCATATGTCCCTGGTGAGGAAAGCCCGTTTCATCAATCAGACCCAGGAACACTGGATTTTTTGCTTCGCGAGAACTGGCTCGTTTTCCGGCTTGTGCTGATCTAATGTATTTCAATACGTCCTGTTCGTTGGCATCAAAATTACAATAGATGGGTTTCACTGAAGTAATCGTAGTCAGCAGGCTGGAATTGGCAGTGCCTCCATTGATCAGGTTTCCTTCAGAAACATTTTTTCGACTGATGCGACCGGCAACCGGGGCATAAATCCGCGTGTAATCCAGGTTGAGTTGCGCTGTTTCGATTTTGGCTTTTGCCGCTTCAATCACTGCATGCGCGGTCTCGATGGTCGCTTTCGCAGAACTGATTCCGGCCTGGCTCGCTTCGTGGTCCGCTTTCGCCTGCAGATAGGCTGCTTCCTGCTGGTCAAGCTCATCCTGCGTCGTTACATTTTTCGACTTCAGCGAACGCGCCCGATTCAGCTGTGCGGTCGACAAGACCAGTTGTGCTTCTGATTGCTGATATTGTGCTTTCGCTTCTTCCAGCTGCGCCTTCGCCTGTATCAATTGAGAATTAGCCTGACCCAGCGAGGCTCGCGCTCCATTGAGTTCTGCCTGATACGGACGCGGATCGATAATGAACAGCAGGTCCCCTTTATTGACGATCTGACCTTCATCAAAATGTGTCGTTTTCAAATATCCACTGACACGCGCCCGGATCTCGACGAAATCAATTGCTTCGAGTCTTCCGGTATATGCGTCCCATTCCACAATCTGCTTGGTGACTGGTTTTGCCACAGTGACAACCGGTAAGTTTGGCGCGGGAGCCGCGGAATTCTGCTGGTTACAACCGACCAGGCCAAGAAATAAACTGAGCGAGAGGACTGTCAGTAGTTTCTGCTGACGTTTCGACGGGCGTTTCAATGTAACAATGCCTCCAGTAAGCAGGAATACCCTGCCGGATGTCATGGTTAGTCGCGTTTAACTGCATTCTGGTGAGCGGCGCGGGGAGGGATTTCATCAGACCGTAAGCCTGACTAATAGTCTTTACGGGAATAATTCACATGTAGTCTATGTCTGAGGGCTGAACAAGACAACTTATCAAATTGAAATTTAGGGTAAAAAACATCAAAAGTCGGATTATTACCAGGTTCCAGACCGGGTACCTGCAATAACTTGCAGGTGACACATGTACTGAGGCTGACCTGTTTACGGTATACTCAACAGGTTTATTCCTATAGAATCGGTGATCACAATGCGCACCAGTTTCGTGGCGTTTCCAACGCCCCCAGTGGTGTCAACGTACTTTCTTATACAGGACTTCTGATAAATATCTCGAAGAGGAAATCGCTCGATGTCAGCATCTAAAAAAATTACACGTCGCAATTTTATTCAGGGAGTTGCCTTCACAGGGGCTGCCGCTGTTTTCAGCCCTTCGGCCCATCGAGCATTCGGATATGAGTCGCCTAATGACCGTCCTGTTTTTGCCACGATCGGGCTGCGGAACCAGGGGTGGGCGATTACCTCGAAGTCATTCAAATTTGCCGATTTTGCAGCACTCGCAGACGTGGACGCCAACGTACTTGGCGCGAATGTCGAAAAAACAGAAAAGAAACAGGGTAAGAAACCAGACGCTTACAAAGACTATCGCAAAGTTCTGGATCGCAAAGACATCGACGCAGTCATGATCGCGACACCCGATCACTGGCATACCAAAATCGCAGTGGAAGCGATGTACGCCGGGAAAGACGTCTACTGTGAAAAACCTTTGACACTCACGATTGATGAAGGCAAATTGATTGAAAAAGTCGTTAAAGAAACAGGCCGCGTCTTCCAGGTAGGTACCATGCAGCGTTCGGAATCAGGACAGCGGTTCCTGCAGGCGATCGCGTTAATCAGGGATGGTCGTATCGGTACGGTGAAAAAAGTAACCTGTGGCATCAATGGAATGGAAGGCTCTCCTGTCATTCCTGTGGCTTCTGTTCCTGAAGAACTGGATTACGAGTTCTGGCTGGGACCGGCTCCCAAGGTTGATTACCGTGCACTCCCCGAAATGCGCGAAGGATATGGCGGAGGCGTTCCGCTTTACAGTAACTGTCACTACTCCTTCCGAAACTGGCATGAATATTCTGGCGGGAAGTTGACCGACTGGGGCGCACATCATGTCGACATCGCCTGCTGGGCACTGGGCGCGAGCGATACCGGTCCCAGCAAAGTATCGCCGGTTGAGTATAAACTGCCTGTCGAATACAAGGATGGTTTCCCGACGGTGAACGATCAGTACAATGCTGCCACGGAATTCAAAATCAAGGTTGATATGCCCAACGATGTGGAAATGATTATCACCAGTGAAGGTGATAATGGTATTCTCTTCGAAGGTACAGAAGGCCGGTTCTTCGTCAACCGTGGCAAGATCGTCGGGGCACCTGTCGAAGCGTTGAAAGACAATCCGCTGCCGGAAGACGCGATCGAAAAAGTTTATGGCGGAAAGGTCAGCGCGAACCACACTGCCAACTTCATTGAAGCCATGAATTCACGCAAGCAGCCGATCTCCGATGTCTGGTCGCATAACCGCATGCTGGAAATCTGCCACCTCTCTAATATCTCCATGCGTCTGGGGCGTGACCTCAAATGGGATCCCAAAAAACGGGAAATCATCGACGACGCACAGGCAAACTCGTTCCTCTCGCGTGAAAACCGCAAGGGTTACGAAATCAACATGTGATTTGCAAAATAACGGAAGACAAAATCCACTGAAACCGGAATGGCCATCACAGGGACTCCATTCCGGTTTCAGTTGTCTTTCTCCGCGTCACCAGGGGAGATCAGGCCGTCATGGTTCTGGTCGAGTCGATCAAAGACGACAGGCCAACCGGTAAATTACCGGCGTGAAACATCTCCAGCCCTGTTACGATCCATCAGACGAAATCATTCGACTTCTGATGTGAAAGCTCTGGCAAGACTTTCTGGATATCCCCGGCTTACCACGAACAGTACCACATTGGGAATCCGGTCGAGTTGAACACGCTTTCCCGAAGTGTATGAGGCAGAATTCAATGACTTCCGGACGCTCCTCAGTTCTCGAACAGAGAGACCGTCGAAATTCTTTCTGGCGGTCAGTCTGGGCACGATGGCTGTTCTCCTGCTGTAAAAATTCAGGTGTATTCAATTGGTAACCCTTTTTATACAACAGTTGTGCCAGATCAATCACATGCAAATTCATACTGCATACTGATGGTTAACAGAAAAGACTCATCGAGATGAGCGCTGAAATTAACACCGCCCGAGTCGGGATTTACGATATATAAGGGAGAGGATGTGCTCGACAGACTTCGATGACGGTGCTTTACAGAACAATCAGGTCAATGTCTTCCGTCATATCCGAGAAGAAATCATCGATCTCATTTTCGGGCTGCTGAGAAGATTCATTCAGAGTTTCCAGGAACCCGGGCAGTTTACGAATGCCGGGATCCAGAGTATTCTGCATCACGCCTTCAGCTGCGTGGTCTACTCCGAGAATGTGACCGAGCTCGTGCATGATTACGGTCCAGAGATCAACCTGGTTCGCAGCCGGGCCGTCTTCCAGTGCAATGAGTGTTAAATCACTGGTATAAACAAATTCGGAGTGATCGAAAGGAGTCGTGTCGATAAACCAGCCATATCCTGCAGCATTCGCGTCAATATAAATCGTATTGGAAATAACATGCCCGAGCGCATCTCCCTGCAAATCGACGACCTGAATACTGACCTGTGCCAGTGAATTCTGTTGAACAGGATCAAGTTCTGGCTGAATTTGTTTCACAATCGAGGTCAGCGTATTTTCAGCAGCTGACTGGGTGACTGTTTCAGGATCCGGCTTTGCTTCTGTCAGGGTATTGACGAGTAAATGTTGATTCCAGACCTCGGGATAGTTGGCAGGGTAGGTGATAGTGCGATTGTCGGCTTTATTTTTTCCGTAGTTACCGACGAGTAGAATTAAATCCCGATAATTCACCTTGTTGTCCTGATTCAGATCAGAGATCCAGCTGTTTTGTGAATCAGACTCACTGGGGATATCACTATAATCGCCTGCTAAAAGAATCAGATCCCGGTAGTTGATTTTGTCATCATCATTGAAGTCAAACGGGTTGGCCCAGATATGCGTCTGAGAGAAGTTTGACACTGATGTATAGACGGGAACATCTCCACTCAGGGAGACCTGCTGGGAGGTGATATCAAACCCCAGGTGATAGGGGCCGATACTTTTGCCGTCCATATCGACGACAACCTGATCTGTTGCCAGCGGTTCAAACTTCAGTCGGGCAAAGAGCAGGAAACGGGATTCACCCAGATGATCTGTACTCGTTTCCGCATAAAGATCCGAGACGGTTCCCGCCTGATCATCGACGGTCCCTGACTGGTTCGTGTCAAAACCAGCTCCGTATTCAATTTCTGTAGCGGAAGTGAAAGCTGTATCGTAATGGAAATCCAACCCTGCCGAGAAGACGCCCTGGTTTACAGGTATGCTGGTATCAATCCAGAATTCTACCCAGTAGGTATCCCATTCACTGACATTGTTCAGATGTGTGGGTAAAGTATCAGATTCGCCGGAGAGTTCGGTAATCGTAGGAGTATCTACGACGCGAAGTTGAATCTCAGCCGACCCGCTTGCCTCATCCACGATGGTAACTTCCCCCAGATCATCTTCCAGCACGACATTTAATCCATTTGCCTGGAGCTGAGAGAGTTGTACCTGGAAGATTTCATCATTTTCAAAAATATCAGTGTCGGTAATGGAAATGCTGATGGTTTTTGTCTGGTCCCCAGGCAGAAAGGTTAATGTGCCTGAAGTATCGGTGTAATCGGAAGAACTGAGGGCTGTCAGATCGTTTAATGCGTAATTGACACTGATTGTTTGTGTAACGGGCATGTCGAGTGTGACGGTTACCAACGCGGTACCCACATCTTCAGAGACAGAGATATCATTGATGGAGATTGCCGCCTGGTCATCATCGTGAATGGTGATGACTGCCTGAGCATCTCCGAGTTCCACGTTTCTTCCATTTGACTGGAGTCCCGAGAGATTGACGAGGAATGTTTCGTCCCACTCCACCAGATCAGTGTCGGTAATGGGAATGACAATGGTTTGTAACTGATCCCCGGGGCTGAAAGTCAATGTGCCAGTCGTAGTGGTGTAGTCGTTGGCAGAGTTCGCGGTCTGGTCTGCCGTGGCATAATCCACACTGATGCTCGTATCGATGGGGTGGTCGAGAGATACCGTGATTGAGACGCTGCCGGCGTCTTCGTCGATGGTTGCATCGTTGATGGAGATTGCCGCCTGGTCATCATCATGAATGGTGATGACTGCCTGAGCGTCTCCGAGTACCACGTTTCTTCCATTCGTCTGGAGTCCCGAGAGATTGACGAGGAATGTTTCGTCCCACTCCACCAGATCTGTGTCGGTGATGGCAATGACAATGGTTTGCGACTGAATTTCGGGGCTGAAAGTCAATGTGCCAGTCGTAGTGGTGTAGTCGTTGGCAGAGTTCGCCGTCTGGTCTGCCGTGGCATAATCCACACTGATGCTCGTATCGATGGGATGGTCGAGAGATACCGTGATTGAGACGCTGCCGGCGTCTTCGTCGATGATCGCATCGTTGATGGAGATCGTCGCCTGGTCATCATTTTCTATAGTGATAGTCGCTTCCGAATCGGCGATGCGGGCATGGCCTGTGACATTCAGTAACTTGATGCCGAACGTTTCGTCGGTTTCCAGCAGAGTATCGCCATAAATGCGAATGGAAATGGTCTGGGTTTGACTGGAGGCATTCGGATCACTTTCAAAAGTAATGGTGCCTGTCGTGTTTTCGTAATCGCCGTCTGCGATGGTGGCGGTGCCATCGATGGTGCTGAAATCGACGGTTGCCTCAAAAATCAGTTCTCCAGGTTTTGTGGCGGTGCGTGTGACATTCGCGATGATCATGGTGGAGCCATCGTCTGCTTCAGTGATGCTGACGTCGTCGATTGTGATGGCCGGATTTTGTGGAAGTCCGTAGAGATAGAGCGAACCGGTATTGAAGGCGACATCGTCATCATAGCGAGCGCTGATCAGTAGCATGTCGTTTGCGGCAACAAAGCTCGCTCCATAAAAATCACTGGGATCAGCATCCGGGGAACTGAATTTCTGCTGTTCAACCCAGGCCTGATTTACCTGCTCAAAACGGTAGACCGCTCCGTTCACATCGACTCCTGTCGGATCAGAGCTTGCGGAAACGAAAATCTGCTCATTATGGATTTCCACATAATTTCCGAAGTGGGAATTAAATGCAGCGTCTGATGCAACCAGATTCTGTAAAGGCGACCATAACCCATTTTCGGGGTTGCGCTGGTAAAGAACGGCTTTTCCTGCACTATGAGAATAATTCAGATAGGATGGTGCACCAATTAGGAGCAGATCACCTTCCAGGCTGACTGAATTACCAAATCTCCCATACGTGCCAGGGGTAGAATCTTTCAGCTTCTGAGATTGTGTCCAGACGCCATCCTGCTCGGTAAAAATATAAACGGCTCCACTCCTTGGATACGTTTCAGATTCATACATCGCTCCAACGACAATGGTAGAATTCTCAATATCTATTGTATTGGCGAAATTCATCTCTTCTTCAGCATCATCAGCCACCAGTTTCGCTGTCTCGGTCCAGACTCCATCAACTCGCGTAAAGACATACGCGGAGCCAGTGTTGTTGTTTTCGACTCTTGCCCCGACAACGATCGTGTCGCCTTCGATAGTGACAATGCTGCCAAAAAAACTGTTAAACTTGGCATCGGAAGCATTCAGTTCCTGCTGGAAGGTCCAGACGCCGTTCGAGCGTGTGTAGACGTATGCAGATCCTATATTATCTATAGTTCCGTCGCCCTGGGGAGCCCCCACAACGGCGGTATCTCCACTGATATCCACCGACCAGCCATAATTGTCTGAATATGTGTCGGCATCAGAAGCAAATAACGTTGACTGATAGTCCCAGGTATCATCACCGGAATAGTCAGGAGTGCCCTGGTCATTCCTGACATAGATGAAGGCGCCGCCATAGCTGAGGAAGGGGCCTTCCGGGCCATTATGAATATGATCCCAACCCGGTGAACCGGAAATCAGCGTGTCACCATCGACGGCGTTATTATAGCCGAAGACATCAGCGGGATGAACGGTTCCCTCGGCATACAGTTTGGACTTCCATTCATAATCGCCGAGATCGTCATCTTTAATGGTGATGGTAGCCCGGTCGTCAGCGAAGACGAAATTCAAACCATCAGACTGGATATTGCTGAGTTGCACATCAAATGTTTCCAGGAGTTCTACCTGGGCACTGTCAACCAGATCAATTTCGATCGTCTGGTGTTTTGTTCCCGAAGCGAACGTGAGAATGCCGGATTGACTGACATAATCCTCGGGGGATGTGGCACTCTGATCGATGGTGGTGAAATTCAAGGTGACATTTGAGTCAACCGATTTGTCGAGCAAGACTGTAAGGATCGCTTTTCCGGCGGTTTCACTGACGATCACATCCTGCAGAGAAATCGTAGCCTGATCTTCGTCGTGGATCGTGATCAGCCCCTGATTGTCAAGAATGATGACATCGGCACTGGACTGGAGCTGGCTCAGGTTCACTAACAGGTTTTCGTCTGTTTCCAACTGATCATTGTCAACCAGATTGACGGTAATAAATTTTGTCGTTTCACCTGAATAGAAAGTGAGAGTGCCGCTGGTCTGCAGATAGTCAGAGAGTGCAACGGCGGTCTGGTCAGCTGTGGCATACTCAACCAGCACCGTTGATTCTACTGGCTGACTCAGTGAGACGGTCAGTTGAGCAGTGCCTGAATTTTCATCGACAGTGATATCGTCGATTGAGAGCGTAGCCTGATCATCATCCAGAATGCTGATTTCTCCAACAGGATCGGACAGGCTGACCAGATAGTCTGCTGCCTGCAGGTTGGTGAGTTGCACCTGCAGTGTTTCGGTGAGCTCGACGTTGTCTGAATCCACAATGGAAACGTCGATGGTTTTCGTCACGTCTCCCGGATTGAAAGTCAGAGTGCCGCTGTTGGTGAGATAGTCAGAGTTAACTTCAGCGGTGCCGTCGATCGTAAGGAAGTCTACTGAAAAAGCAGTCGTCAGCGTCCGGTCAAGAGAAACAGTCAGAGTGGCAGTCCCGAGATCTTCATTGACCTCGATATCATTTATAGAGAGTTTTGCCAGATCGTTATCCAGGATCGTGATTTCCGCCAGATCGTTGACAAGATCGACGGGGGAGCCGTTCTGCTCCAGGCTGGAGAGCTTGACGAAAAATGACTCTGCTGGTTCCTGCAGGTCGTCATCCAGGATTGTCAAGCTGATGGTTTGTGTTGTGATCCCTGTGTTAAAGATCAGTGTACCAGATGTTGAAGTAAAATCTGAATTGGCCAGAGCGGTGCCGTTGAGTGTTTCAAAATCGATCGCGATGCTGGTCAGCAGCGGCTGATCAAGAGAAACTGTCAGGAGGGTAGTACCGATATCTTCATCGACGGTGAGGTTCTGGATTGAGAGTATTGCCCGGTCGTCATCTTTTATGGTGACCTGCCCTCGGTCATCGGCGAGGCTGACATCCAGACCGGGAGCCTGCAGATTCGACAAGTTCACATAGAATGATTCAGCGGTTTCAATCAGATCAGAGTCAATCAATGGGATTGAGATGGTAAGGCTTGTATCTCCCGGGTTAAAGGTCAGGGTGCCGGATGTAGACTGATAATCGGAACCGCTGACAGCCGAACCATCAGCGGTGGCATAGTTGACGGAAATAGCAGTGTTTGCTTCCCGATCAAGTGATACGGTGACGAGCGCAGTTCCTGCACCTTCATCCACGGTAATGTCATTGATGGAGATACTGCCAGGATCATTATCCTGAATGGTGACAACTGCCTGAGGGACGGCCAGAGTCGGCTGGTAAACGCTGGATTGTGGATTGCTTAAGTTGACCAGGAACGTTTCATCTACTTCTGTGCTGTCAGTGTCGATGAGCGGGATCTGGATGATTATGGAAGTATCTCCCGGGTTAAAGACCAGGGTGCCGGAGGCAGCCTGGTAGTCACTGCCACTGGTGGCTGTCTGGTCTGATGTTGAGAAATCGACCGTAACGATGGACGTCAGTGGCTGATCGAGGGTGACCGTAACATTCGCGGTTCCAGTGCCTTCATTAACTGTGATATCGTTTATGGAAAACGCTGGCTGATCGGTGTCGGTGATAGTGACATTTGTCTGAGTCACTCCCAGAACGACATCGCGTCCGTTTGGCTGAAGGTTACTCAGGTTCACCAGGAAGTATTCCTCGTCTTCCACGAGGTCCGTATTGATCAATGGAATGGTAATGGTTTGAGTCTGCTGATTCGGGTTGAAAGTCAGCGTGCCGGTCGTGGACTGATAATCGCTGCCGCTGATTGCTGTACCGTCAGCCGTACTGTAATCGAGAGAGATGCTGGTATCGACCGGATGATCAAGTGAGACCGTGAGTGTGGCGGAGCCGGTCTCTTCATTGACGGTCAGTTCATCGATGGTAACTGTTGCCCGGTCATCATCGCGGATTGTGACCTCTCCCTGGGGATCAGCAATACTGACTGCCAGTCCCTGCGTCTGCAGGTTGAATATGTTGATCAGGAATACTTCGTCAAGTTCCACCAGTTCTGAATTCACCAGAGGGACAGAGATCGTCTGAGTCAGATTATTGGGGTTAAATGTCAGCGTTCCTGAGGTAGCCAGATAGTCAGTACCACTGACCGCGACCTGATCTGCCGTCGCAAAATCAACGGTAAGGACTCCCTCGACCTTTTGATCGAGAGAAACAGTGATCAAAGCGGTTCCGGTATTTTCATCGACAGCGATGTCATCAATCGAAAGAGTACTCTGATCATCATCGTGAATCGTCACAACCGCCTGATTGTCGGTCAGCGTAGGCTGGAAAATACTGGATTGCGGATTGAGCAGGTTCACCAGAAATGTTTCGTCTGCTTCGGTGGAGTCAGAGTTAAGAATGATAATCTCAATGGTTTTAGTCGTCTCACCGGGATTGAACGTCAGGGTTCCGGACTGTTGCTGGTAATCGGAAATGCTGTTCGCGTCCTGATCCGCAGTGGCGAAATCGACCGTGATCACAGAGGTGAGGGGCTGATCCAGGGTTACTGTAAGAGTTGCAGTTCCAGCATCTTCATTGACTGTGATGTCGTCGATGGAAAACGATGGTTGATCGGAGTCCGTGATGGTAACTTCAGCCTGAGTATCCGCAAGGATGACATCGAGGCCGTTTGCCTGGAGGTTACTCAGGTTGACCAGGAAGGTTTCATCGGCTTCGATGAGGTTCGTATTGATGATGGGGATGGTGATCGTCTTTGACTGCTCACCGGGATTGAAAGTCACGGTGCCGGTGGTACTTTCATAGTCTTCACCGCTGAGTGCAGTTCCATCTACGGTGGAGTAATCGAGGGAGACATTCGATTCAACGGTCTGGTCGAGCGAGACTGTCAGCGTGGCAAAACCGGCTTCCTCGTCAATGGTCAGGTCACTTATGGATACCTTTGCCTGATCATCGTCGATGATGGTGACCCAGTATACTGGATCCGGTATTGTGATATCTGTAGATCCGGAAACCAGACTGAACAGGCTGACTACAAACTTTTCGTCTCCTTCCACCTCTTCAGAGTTGATCAGCGGAACCGTGATCATTTTCGTCTGTTCTCCGGGATTGAAAATCAGAGTACCAGAGGTCGACTGAAAGTCAGTACCTGTGGTCGCGGACTGTCCTGTTGTCCTGTAACTCACTCTGACTTCCTCGGAGACAGGATGACTTAATCGGACAGTGATTTCAGCCGACTGTTCGGATTCATTCACTGTCAAGTCGCTGGCAGAGATCGTGATACGATCGTCGTTCGTGATGGTCACAGTCGCTGTAGTCTGGATGAGGCGGGCCATACCAATTGCATTCGACAATTCAACATAAAATTCTTCATCATCCTCCAACCGGATATCACCCTGGATATAAATTGAAATTGTCCGGGTTTGTGACAGGGCGTCGGCGTCACCCTCGAAGGCAAGCGTCCCTGATTTTTCAAAATAGTCACCATCAAGTGTTGTAGCCGTACCGTTGAGAGTGGTGAATTCCATCAAGGCAGGGATGCTCAAGTCGCCTTTCTTATTCCCCTTCCGCGTTACCTGAACTGTGACCAGTTGAGAGCCATTATCGCCTTCCGTGATGGTGACATCCTCAATTGTTACGAGAGGCAGATTATAAAGAGATCTTACATAAATGACTCCTGCATTTGATGCTTGTTCATCGTTACTGACGTCACTGATGAGAATGGTATTTCCGCTTATTCCAAAATTATAACCAAAGGCTCCGTTGTCGACCGGGTCTGATCCGGAAAATTTCTCTTGCAAGGTCCAGTTGTGATTCTGCTCAGAATAGACATGCAGGGTCCTGCTTGAGTCGGGATAGGGCAAGGCATTGAATGATTGAACGACGATCATTCCGTTTTCGATTTCCACCTTATCCCCGAAATAGACTTCCTGATAAGTTTCCGACTCCAGAATCTGCTGTTCACTCCAGTCCCCGTAAAAGTTCCTGGTAAAGACATAAGCTGCACCCGTGCGATAGTAAATTCGCGTATCCGGATCCCATTTCTGATAGGAACCAGCTCCGACGACAAGTGTGTCACCTTCTATGCTGACTGATTCACCAAAATGCTGCCCCTCATAATCCCGACTGGGAGTTAATTTCTGAGTCTGATTCCAGACTTTCGAGATTGAAGTGGTGCGTTCGAAAACATAGACGGCGCCATTTCCGGAATCAGGGATCTGGGGACCTGCTAATCCATCCCGGGGAGCACCGACCAGAATGGTGTTTCCATCCAACGCCAGACTAATTCCAAAAGATTTCCCTGCTTGAGGATCATCAGCCACCAGTTTGGCATTTTCGACCCAGTCGTCGATTTCCTGGTTGAAGACATAGACTGCTCCGGAATTCTCCAGGATTACGTCTCCATTACTATTGCGCAGATCGGCGCTATAGGCACCGACAACGATCGTGTTGTTCTCAATGGCCACCTCATCACCAAAATAGTCATGGCTGCCACCATCGGAGGCGACCAGTTTCTGATCCAGGGACCAGGTTTGACCTGAGCGGCGAAAGACATAAACCGCACCACTGTCTTCACCGTTTGTAATGTCGTGTGTGTCACCAACGACGATGATACCCCCACTGATGGCTACCGCACCGCCGAAAACCCAGGTTCCGCCACCTGATGGAGTCAGTTTCGCCTGGAATTCCCAGGTGTCATCTGATTCGATTCCAGTTGTTCCCTGGTCATTACGAGTATAGACATAAACGGCTGGTTCAAGGGTCGGATGGCTAGAGAAAAAATAAGAACCGACAACCAGGGTATCACCATCTACTGCCATCGCCCGGCCGAAATAGCCATCCGTTGCAATCTCCGAGGAGAAGATTTTCGAATCGAATTCAGCAAATTGCGACTGATCGTCATCCAGGATTTCGACAATTCCCGTATTGTCAGCAATCGTCACACTCCGCCCATAAGAGTTGAGTTGACTCAGAATGACTTCAAATGTTTCGGTCAGTTCAAACAATTCGTCGTTGGTTAAAGTGATATCAATGGTCTGGGTATAATCGTACTGACTAAATTCGAGTACCCATGAATAGGAGCGATAATCCTCTGAATCGACGGCACTTTGATCAACCGTTGCAAAATTGATTGTAATTCCAGAATCCACCCGATGGTCCAGGGAGACTGTCAGTGTGGCTTTGCCGTCATCTTCGTGAACGGTAATATCATTGATAGAAACAGTGGCAGTGTCCTCATCGATGATGGTCACTTGAGCTTGAGAATCGATCAGGAAGATATCAGCGCGGTCAGACTGGATATTGGATAATTTGACCAGAAACGTTTCTGCCAGTTCAACCCAGTTCGTTTCCCTGATATCGATGGTAATGGTCTTGGTCTGTTCTCCGGCGGCGAAGGTCAGGGTGCCTGAACTCTCCTGGTAATCATTTCGATCCGCAGTCTGGGATTGCGTAGCAAAGTCAATACTGATCTCGGTATCGAGAGGCTGGTTGAGGGAGACCGTCAGAGTCACTGTCTCATCTGATTCTGATACGACCTTATCATCTATCGAGATCAGTACCGGATTTTCAAAAACATCTATGGGAGTACTGACTGCCTCGGGGAGGAAGACATCTCCCGATAAATTATACATCCCCAGGACAAGTGGATTTTCCAGATCCAGGTTGACAGTGTTGTTGACAGAAAAATGGAAGATCTGGGTTTGTGAAACCGCGTTCGGATCCCCGGTGAACTCGAACGTGCCGGTGATGGACTGAAATGTACTGCTGGAAATTCCCAGATTAAACGTACTGAATTCGACGGAACCTTCAGCACTCAAATCACCAGGACTGGAACCACTACGTGTGACTTCCAGGATGAGTTCCTTCGAGCCATCTTCTTTCACAGCCAGTCTGGCACTATCAATGGAGACGATGGGGGGATGGGCCGGTCCGTAGATGTGGATGGCGCCTGTATTTCTGGGGTCTGTATCGTCAGGGGCACCGATCAGAATAGTGCCATCGGAAATCCCGATCGAGTGTGCAAATATGATATCCTTGTCTTCGTCTGTAGTGAGAATCTCTCCCTGTCTTTGAACGTCTGAACCCTGAAACTGAAAGATATGGATTTTTGAATTATTGTCGGCATCACCGCGGAAATCATTGCCACTGACCAGTAGCAGACCGTCCTGAAGTAATACCTGTTTGCCAAAACGGGTGTTGTTGGCAATATAGGAATCAGAGAGATATGAGGGACCAGTCCATTCACCATTTTCCAGTCTGTAAATCAGAACTCTACCCCGACTGGTATAGCCCCCTGAGAGAGTAGCATAATCGGGAGCTCCGACCACTATTATATTGTCTTCGATATCAACACTGGAACCATAACCTAAATCGGAATTCTCCAGTTTCTGTGTCACACTCCAGACGTTGTTGACTTTCTCTACGATGGCTACCGTGCTGATATGATTGTATCCACTCTCCGTATTAGAGCCGATGACAATCGTAGAATTATCGATGGCCAGACTGGAAACATAATTTACTGTATCCAGACTAATATTGCCGGATACTTCTGCCTCTTCCGACCAGACGCCGTTCTCGCGCGAAAAGATATAGACTCTCCCGATCTGCTCTGCACTACTCGCGACCAGAAGGTCACCTTCGATGGCGACGATTGAGCCGAAATTACCATTACCAAATTGAGAAGCGGTGATTTTCTGTTGAAGGTTCCAGTCGGAACCATTTCTGGTATAGATAAAAACTGCGCCTGTCAGATCTGTACTGCCTTCTGCATGCGCTTCGTTTGCGCCGATGACGATCGTATCACCACTGATGGCAATAGAAGCACCAAAGTTTGAGTCAGACGCTCCCTCGGGGGCCTGAATCAAGGCCTGGATATCCCAGGTATCGTCGAATAAATAAGCGGGGGTTCCCTGCTGGTTACGCACATAGACGGTCACCCCCTCAGGCGAAGAGGAGATCAGAGTATTGTTATCAACAGAGAGCTGATCACCGAAATGAGAATCGACTTGTGGGTTTTCGGTTGCATATAGTTTCGAATTAAATTCGTATTCCGATACGGAATTATTGTTTTCTAAAACGACCGTCGCGTAGCTGTTGATGGGAGTCACATACAGGCCACTGTTTTTTAAATTAAACAGATTTACGGCAAACGATTTATCGGGTTCCTGCCAGTCGGGGGTATTGTTGTAGGTGACAATGCTGATTGTTTTCGATTGTTCTCCCGGTCCGAAAGTAATGATATTTGATGTCGGTTCATAATCGATGCCGGGAAGTGCGGTGCCTGCCACGGTTTCAAAATCAATTGAAACCAGTCCGGCCTCCTCAACCGGATTGGTGAGAGTCACTGTCAGCAGTGCTCTGCCGGCGGCTTTATCCACGGTGACGTCGTTAATGAGAAGTTGAGATGAATCGTCGTTGTTGATGGTGCCTGTTCCAGCTTCCTCAAGGAGTGTTGACTGACTGGCTGTATTTGACAGCAGGACCAGGAAAGTTTCAGCAAGCTCGGTATAAGTATCTCCGTAAATCTGGACTTCGACGGTGGCTGTCTGGATCAGCGCTGTGGCATCTGCTGCAAAGTTGATCGATCCCTGAGTCGCAATGTAATCCCGTCCGGCGATGGCAGTGCCGTCTTGAGTGGTGAAATCAATTTGCTCACTAAAATCCAGTCCCCCCGGATTTTTCCCGGATCGGGTAATTGTGAAGACAGCGTTGTTAGTGCCGCTGTCTGTTTCCTGAATTGTGACATTGTCGATGGAAATCGTCGGTTTCTCGTCATCGACGATGGTAACCTCAGCCTGTGCATCTGCGAAAATCACATTGATTCCGCTTGATTGAATATTGAACAGGCTGACCAGGAAGGTTTCATCAAATTCAAGAGGACCGTCGTCCACGAGCGGTACGTTTATCGTTTGTGTGAGCTGCCCCAGATTAAAGGTCAGAGTGCCTGCAGTACTGAGATAATCAGTGGTCTGTTTGGCAGTCTGATCAGAAGTCGCAAAGTCAACAGTAAAAGTGTTCGCCACAGCCTGATCGAGGGTGACAGTCAAAGTTGCGTTTCCGGCGTTTTCATTAACGGTGATGTCATCGATCGAAATTTCTGGCGTTTCATCTTCAATAGTGACGGTGGCCTGGTCATCGGCGAAAATGACGTTATATCCATTCGACTGAATCTGGGTCAGGTTGACCAGGAACGTCTCATCTCCTTCAATAGCCAGCGAGTCAAAGATGGAAATGGTAAATGTTTTCGACTGTTCCTGTGGATCAAATGTAATCGTACCGGTCTGGCTCAGGTAATCGTCCGGACTGGTGGCGCTCTGGTCGCCGGTGGCATAGTTGACAGAGATGCTGGAATCAACGGGCGTGTCGAGTGAAACTGTCAGTGTAACGGTGCCTGCAGCTTCATCTGCAGTTACATCGTCGATTGAAATCCGAGCCTGGTCGTTGTCGGTGATGGTAACCTGAGCCTGATCGTCGGCAAAAGTGACTGGTAATGTGTCGGCTTGCAGGTTCAGCAGGTTCACCAGAAAAGTCTCGTCCGATTCAACCAGATCGCTATCATTGATCGGAATTGAGATGGATTTAGTCTGTTCTCCGACATTAAAGATCAGACTGCCCGAGGTGGGCTGATAGTCTTCAGATGCCGTTGCTGTCTGACTGGCTGTCTGGTAATCCAGTTCGATCGTTGAGAGAACGGGGCGATCGAGCGAAACAGTCAGCGTGGCACTGCCTGCCGATTCATCTACAGAAACATCATCGATCGAAATCAGGGCCCGATCATCGGGCTGGATCGTGACGGTCGAATTGCTGGAGGAAGTGAACCGGACGTCGCCTACCCAGTACAACAGCTCGATATTGAACAGTTCTGCAGGTTCAATATCGGTATCGCCGTGAATGTCTATTGTAATTTCACGAGTTTGTAAAATGGCAGAGGGATCACCGGTAAAGTCAAGCATGCCACTCTGTGCGCTATAGTCACCATCAAGAACTGTCGCAGTTCCATCGCTGGTTGTGAATGCAACCGAAGCCGGGAGACTCAAATCACCGGGTTTTGTGCCCTGGCGCGCCACCAGTACGGTAACCTGTTGCGTGCCCTGATCGCCTTCCGTCACCTCCGCTTTGATGACTGAGACTTCAGGAGGTCGGTTGGGCCCGAAATAATGAATCGATCCGCTGTTCTCGACAGATTCATCATCAGTGGGGGAGGCGAAGAAAACTTCTCCCTCGGAAGAGATTGCAACTTGATTTGCATACCTGGCATTGGCAGGAGATGTCACGACTGCCTGTTTGACCCATTCGTTGTTGATCTTTTTATAAATTGTCTGGGGACTGAAACGCGTCGTAGGTGTTATCACTGCCTGAGGGCTGGGATAAGCACTGGAAAAAATCAGGGATGTTGAGCCGACAACGATTGTGTCACCCTTGACCGTGACATGATCTCCCAGGGGAATATTTTCTTCGCGGCCAGTGGCAACAAGTATATCTGTCAGGTTGAATCCATCATCTTCGGAAGTTCGATCGTATACAACAGCGGCATTGCCTGAGACCGTGGTGTGTTGACTTTGAGAATAGCTGTCATGCTTCTCGACTCCGATGACGAGTCGATTACCGTCCAGATCAACGCTTTTCCCAAAATGCCCTCCTGTAGTGGGGTTGCTGTCTACCAGCGTCTGGCTCAGAATCCAGTTTGAATTATACTTCCTGTAAACAAAGACAGCCCCTGCTTCATCGACAGTTCCCGAATAAGTAGGGGCTCCCACGACAAGCGTGTCATCTTCGTAAGCGAGAATGGAGCCAAAACCAGTAATATTCCGAGACTCAGGAGGTACGATTGTTGCTATTTTATCCCATTCCCCATAAGTCCTGGCCTGGTATTCGTAAATATAGATGGCCCCTTCACCTTCGACTGAGCCATCTTTTCCCGGTACTCCGAAAACAACTCTTTCGCCGGAACGTGCATTATAAACGCCGATGTTTGTTCCCGAATAAAATTGATCACCGTACTCAGGATTAGAAAATGTATTCCAATGAGACCAGATGCCATTTAGTTGCCTGAAAACATAAATGGTTTCAGTATACGTACCGGAGCTCGTTCTACCTACCAAAGAGACGAGTGCAAGATTATCATGGATGTCCACACTCAAGTGACGGTTGCTAACGTTTGGTATACCAGTTCCTCCGACAGACAGTGCAGTCTGGTATTCCCAAGTGTCATCCGAGAAATCTTCAGGTGTGCCCTGGTCATTTCGTTCATAAATGAAGGCGAGAACATTACTGCCGTCCACATTTCGAATGCCTGATGGTGTGGTGATCAATGTGTTTCCATCGATCGCGACCTTGTTTCCGAATCTAAAATCCTGCTCGGGCCCTGCGGGCGACAGGATTTTTGTTTTAAATTCAATCTGCGGCAAGTGGTCAGTATTGGTTATTTCGACCTGACCCACCGAATCGGCAATGCTGACATTCAATCCCCCGGACTGTAATTGAGAAAGTGCCACTTCGAAGGCTTCCGTGAATTCGTAGACTTCATCGTCGACAATCTCAATGGTGATGGTTTGGGTTAATTCTCCCTGATTGAAATAGAGTTGACCTGACTGTTTCAGATAGTCTTCCGGATCAATGGCAGATTGATTCCGTGTGGAAAAGTCGAGGGCAATGCCGCCATCGACTGGCTGATCCAGGGAGACTGTCAGAGTTGCTGTGCCTGCATCCTCGTCGACCAGGACATCATCAATGGAAATGGTGGCCTGGTCATCATCGGTCACAATGACCTCGGCCTGAGAATCACTGAGGTAAACTTTCGTCCCGCCTGACTGGAGATTCGTCAGATCGACCAGGAACGTTTCGCTGTGCTCAACGAGATCTGAGTCAACCAGGGAGACGGTAATGGTTTTCGTCTGCTCCCCCGGATTGAAAGTCAGCGTGCCCGAAGCCTGCAGGTAATCTGCGGAAGCGGTGGCTGTCTGATCTCTGGTGGAGTAATCCACCGACACCGGCGTAGTCAGAGTCTGATTGAGAGAGACAGTAAGAGTGGCTGTGCCAGCAGTTTCCGAAACGGAAATATCATCAACAGTGATCTGGGGAGGATTATCAATAATGGATATCGGACTGATGGTTTGCGGTCGATAGTCGATTCCCGTCCGGGGAGAGAGGCCGATCGCGAAGGTCGCATCCAGATTCAGAGAGGTATCACTGTCAACCTGTAAAATCACGGTTTCCGTTTGAGTTGTGGCGCTGGGATCCCCGGTGAACGAAATCGTCCCTGTAATAGACGGGTACTGTCCGCTGGAATCACCCATGTTAAACGTACCGAAATCCATGATGGTTGGCGAGGACAACAGGCCTGCCTGTCCTGTGGAGCGGGTCACTTCCAGAACCAGCAGTTTCGAACCGTCCGGCTGTGTGAGCAGATCTGCTGAGTCGATAGACAGTTCCGGAAGTAGTGTGGGACGATAGAGCTGAATGGTTCCTTCCCCGCTGTTTTCGTCTCTGGCGCCAATAAAAACAGTGCCATGTGCGATTCCCAGCGAACTGCCGAATTGAATCTGTTCCGAAGCGGCAGGGGCATTAATGGCGCCCTGCGAGACCCAGTCCCCATCAACCAGATGAAACACATGAATAATGTGATTCGCGTCTGGATTGCCCGGTTCCGAGCAGGATGTGATCAGGATCTGGTCATCCTGAATTTCGACATCTGCCCCAAAGGCTGTGTCTGTGACGGATTGATCTGCGTGCAGGGTCTGAGTTAGAATCCAGATGCCGTTATCGAGCGTGAAGACGTAGGCTGCTTCGCTGGTCAGGAAATCCTGTTTGTCATCAACCGTGCCCACCACGAGTGTATTTCCCTGGAGTGCAACCGAGTTGCCGAAATGTTCTTGAGAATGAGGGTGGGGAGACTGCAGTTTCTGAGTCACTGTCCATTCCCCGTTCACCAGAGTGGCGATGTAGACGGCACCGCTCTGAAAACCGAACTCGGTATCGTTTTTCGAACCGATGACAATCGTCTCATTCTCAAATTCCAGGGAGCTGCCGAAATTACTTTCGGGAGCCGGGGTTGTCGCTGTCAGTTTTGCAGTTTGGATCCAGGATCCCCCATGGAGGTCAAATACTTTGGAATACACATAGACGGCACCTCGTTCAGAATCTTCACCGGTCGCGCCTACTACAACTGTCTCACCTTCAATGGCGACGGTCGTTCCAAATGCTCCGTCGGTATCTGTATCCGACCCCGTGATTTCCTGTTTCAGAGACCAGTTACTTCCGACGCGTTCATAGATATACACAGATCCGGTGATGATATTTTCCGGACCGGTTTTTGCGCCGGGTGCACCAATCACGGCAAGATCGCCATCCACAGCAACCGAGGTACCGAAGAAATGATTTACGTTGGCAGCAGGCGGAATTAATTCGGCCTGAAATTCCCAGGTATCATCGTCAAAATCATCGGGCGTTCCCTGATCATTGCGGATAAAGATCTGAACCGCACCTCTGTTGTAATTCCGACTGGTTTCGCCTGTTATAAACGTATTGCCATCGGTTGCAAAATTACTTCCAAAGGAAGTGAATGCAGGGTCGCTTGACTGGGGACTGAGTTTCGTCTCTAAATCGAAGGGCTGATAGGGATAGTTATGCTGAATTGAGACCTGTGCCTGGCTGTCGGCAATTCTGATATCGAGTCCGTTTAACCCAAACTGGGAGAGAACGACATCAAAATTTCTTTCGAATTGATGTGGATCATAGTCAAGCAGGTCGACCGTAATCGTAGTGCTGGTTGAACCGGCGTTGATCGAACCGGTGCCGGTGAGTGGGAGATAATCAGTGCCTGCGACGGCAGTTCCATCCCGGGTTTCATAGTTGAAGGTAAGCGGCTCATCACCGGAAAAAGTACCGGAGAGAGAGACTGTCAGGGTCGCTGTGCCACTGGATTCATCAACGGTGACATCATCAATGGTCAACTCGAGCTGATCATCGTCCTCAATGATGGCTGTCCCGATTGCGTCCGTGATGAGCGAATTACCTGTATTTTCATAGATCAGTACACGAAACGTTTGATCGAGATTGGCGATCACATCAGTTTCGACCTGTACTTCGATCGTTGCCGTCTGGGACAGTGCAGAGGCGTCGGCCACGAAATCGACCGTTCCGTACGTATGAACGTAGTCAAAGTAGCTTTTGGCTGTGCCCTCGACTGTAAAGAATCTGACCGTTTCCGCAAAATCCAGATCGCCCGCAATTTTGCCGGTGCGGGTGACAGTAAATACAGCACTGGTGAGACCATCGTCACCTTCCTGAACGACGATATCATTAATCGTGATCGTGGAGGGCTCGTCGCCCAGAAGTGTGATTTTTGCCTGAGAATCAGCAAAACGGACATCCTCCCCCGTGGACTGGAGATTGCTCAGATCGACTAGAAAGCTTCTGTCTCCCAGTAAACTGCCAGTGTGTTCCAGTATCGTGACCTCAAAAGTTTTCGTAAGTTCTCCCGGATTGAATGTCAGAGTACCCGAGGCACTGAGATAGTCGGAATCAGCCACTGCAGAGTAATTTCTGGTGACATAGTCTACAGTGACCATGTCCGCAACAGCCTGATCAAGGGAGACTGTCACCTGGATGCTGCTCGAGTCATCCCTGACTGACATGTCATCAATCAGGATCGCAGGTATTTCATCTCTGATGGTGGCAACGGCCTGATCGTCTGCCAGGACAACATGACGCCCTCCTGCCTGGAGATTGGAGAGATTGACCAGAAAGGTTTCATCACCTTCCACGATCTGGGAATCGAAAATCGGGACTGTGATGGTTTTTGAAACTTCTCCCGCAGTAAAGTTTAGCGTGGCACTGACACCGGTGTAGTCGAGTGAAGCTGCGGCACTCTGGTCAGCGGTTGCATAGTCGACCGAGATATCGGTATCGACGGGCCGGTCGAGAGTCACGGTCAGCGTTGCTGTGCCGGCAGCTTCGTCTACTGAAATATCATCAATGGTGACATTTGACTGACTGTCGTCGACAATGGTGACTTCGACGACCGTGTCGGCAAGAGTAACCGGATAGACGCCTGACTGGAGCTTGGTCAGATTGACCAGAAAGGTTTCATCAGCTTCCACTCTGTCTGAGTTGAGTAGAGGAATCGTGATGGTCCTGGTCTGCTCTCCCGGGGAGAAAGTCACCGTACCGGAGGTATTCTGGTAGTCTTCAGACTGAAGAGCAGACTGATCCGCTGTCGCAAAGTCAACTGATACCAGGGTGTCTACCGGCTGGTTGAGCGAAACAGTCAGAATCGCATTTCCTGCGTCTTCGTTTACTGAAATATCAGTCACTGAAACAAAGGCCGGGTCGTCGTCAATGATCGTAACCGTGCCCTGGGGCTTGTCGAAGATGACGTCAGCAGTACCTGCTTTCAGATTGCTCAGGTTGACCAGGAATGTTTCATTGATTTCCATCAGGGGAGAATCGATCAAGGCGATGTTGACCGTTTTGGTGAGCTCACCAGGTAGAAATGCCAGGGTACCGGATGTGCTGCGGTAATCGTCTTCTGCGGAGGCAGACTGATCGTCGGTCGTTACGTCTACCGTAATAACCGAATCTACGACCTGATCGAGTGAAACGGTGAGCGTGGCGAGGCCCGTCGCTTCATTGACGGTGACATCATCGATGGAAAGGGTGGCCTGGTCATCGTCCAAAATGGTGACATAAGACTTATCTCTGGCTAGAGTTACAGTTAAGCCAGCAGTCTGAATATTGGTCAGATTGACAAGGAATCTCTCATCCCCTTCCACCAGATCAGAATCGACGATCGACACCGTTATAGTGCTGGAATTATTCTGTGGAGTAAACGTCAATGTTCCTGCAGTGCTCAGATAATCTTCTGTTGCGACAGCAGTCAGGTCGGAAGTGTTATAGTCGACCGAGATATTACTCTCGATATTTCCTTCAAGGGTGACTGTCAGGGTGATCGTCCCCACCGATTCATCCACGGACATGTTACTGATTGTGAGGACTGCCTGTTCATCGTCGGCGATGGTGATAACCGCCTCCTGTTTAGCATAAACCACATCGCGTCCCGTTGCCTGAAGACCAGAGAGACTTACCAGGAAATCCTGATCCGCTTCGACCAGGCTGGAATTAATAAGCGGGATATAAATCGTCTGAGTCTGGACCCCCGCATTGAAAATCAGCGTTCCCGATCGACTCAGGTAATCTTCAGACTGTGTGGCAGTCAGGTCCAGCGTGGTGTAGTTCACGCTGACGGTTGCGTTGACAGGTTTGTCGAGCGAGACGGTGACTGCAGCCACACCTGTGTTTTCATCCACAACAAGATCCTGTACCGAGATCCCGGCCTGGTCATTGTCATTGATGGTCACTTCACCCTGTGAATCAGCAAAGATGACATTTGCACCATTCGTCTGAATGTTAGACAGGTTTACCCGGAACTTTTCCTGCAACTCGACTTCGGGGGCATCGACGAGAGGAATGCTGATTGTCTGTGTCAGGTAACCGGGAGAGATCGTCAGGGAACCAGAAGAACTGATGAAATCGGTTACGGCAGATGCAGAACTGCTGAGTGTTGAGTAGTCGAATGTCACCGCAGTTTCGACAGGCTGATCGAGTGAAACTGTGAGAGTGGCCACGCCTGCATCTTCATCAACCGTCGTATCATTAATGGTGATCAGGGCGCGGTCGTTATCGCTGATCCGCACTTCCGCCTCCTGATTCTCAAAGATTACGTTTCGGCCGTTGGTCTGCAGATTGGACAGGCTCACCAGAAAATTCTCCAGACCTTCGACGAGATCAGAATCGATAATCGGAATAAGGACTGTCTGGCCTTGATCTTCATCCAGCGGTGAGAATACCAGGGTACCGGAGGTTGCCTGGTAATCATCAGGTTGTTTGGCGCTCCCGTCGCTGGTTGCATAATCAACCCTGATTTCGGCATCAACGGGCGCATTGAGATAGACGACCGCCCGGGCATACCCGACCGATTCGTCAAGAGAATAAAAGATGTTATACAAAGAGGCGATAGTTAACCTCAAAGTGGCCTGATCACTGTCATTGATGGTCACTTCCGCCTGATCATCTGCCAGGCTGATGTTCAATCCGTTTGCCTGCAGATTACTCAGCGTGACCAGAAATGATTCCTGGAGTTCCACCATATCCGTATCAATCAGAGGAATCGTGATGGTTTTACTTTCATCTCCAGCATGGAATTCGAGCGTACCAGAGGTGGATTCGAAATCGAGCCCGGGCAGGGCGGAATTACCGGAGGTGGCGAAATCGATGGTCATGTCGGCACCGACCGGCTGCGTAAGCGAGACGGTCAGTACCACGTTCCCCGCTTCTTCAGCAATCGTCACATCTTTGATTGTAATTTGTGCCTGATCATCATCGAGGATCGTGATTTCCGCCTGATCATCGGCAAAAATGACATCGGCGCCCGAGGCCTGGATGTTGCTGAGTTTGACCAGAAAACTCTCATCGAGTTCTACATCGTCCCGGTCTCTGATGTAGATGGAAATGGTCTGGGACTGTTCTCCCGGTGCGAAAGTCAACCTACTCGATTTGTAGGTGTAATCGTTAAGCGATGTTGCAGTGTTTGCAACAGTCAGGTAATCCAATTTGACTTCGGTTTCGACAGGTTGGTCGAGTGAAACCGTGAGTGTAACATAGCCCGTGTCTTCGTTGACAGTGATGTCAGGTCCGATCGAGATGGTTGCCTGATCATCCTCGTTGATAGTCATCTTAGCGCTGGAAGGAATTGAGTCCGCAAGTGCCACGGCACCGGTGGGGTTGGAGAGATTAACCCAGAAATATTCATCGGCTTCGACACGGGTATCTCCTGTAATCTGCACTGTGAAAAACTGGGACTGAGTCAAAGCCGTCGGGTCACCGTAGAAACTGAGGGTTCCTGTAGCAGACTGGTAGTCACCATCGGCGATCTTGGCGGTACCATCACTGGTGGAGAAATCGATGGTTGCCGATTGCGACAGATCTCCCGGGTTGTATCCTTTGCGGGTAACTTCGACGGTCATCCATTGCGAGCCGTTGTCGCCTTCAGTAATCGACGTTTCGGTGATTTCGACTCTGGGTTTCTGGGGACCAAAGTAGAAGACGGAACCGGTCCAGGTACCCACTTCATTCGAGACCGGCGCACTGATAAACAGGCCTCCATCAGCGAGGGCGATCTGGCTGGCAAAACCGATATTCGACTCGAGCAGGGTATAGTAATAGCTGTCGTAAGGTGTCCAGATTTCGTCATAATAAACCCACTCGGAATCGACTTTGGTGTATTGGATGACGGTGCCATTATTGAATGAATCGCCTGCATATATGTCTTCCCAGTACGGATTATTGGTACTCGAAATGAACATCATCCCGTCCTGCAGCAGTACCTGTGATCCAAAATGGGGATTCTGTGAGACTGTATCCGGATAAGGACAATCCAGAGTCTGCTCCAGTTCCCAGAGGTCTGTGTCTGAATTGAAGCGAAACAGGTAAGCGTTACCCAGGTCAGACAATTGATCGTCCTGTCCCGGCTGCCCGATGAGCAGTTCATCATTTTCCAGACTGACTGAAAAACCGAATCGCGCACCGGCTGTCAGATCCGGTGAGGTCAGAGTCTGGACCGACGTCCAATATTCGTCTACCAGTCGATAGATAGAAACTCTACCCGCATCATTATTATAGTTGGGGAAGCCGATGATGAGGGTCTTATTTTCAATAACAAAGCTACAGTCAAATGCTTGTCCCAACTTACCCGGTTGATTGGAATAAGGGATACCAATGGATTGAGAAAAAGACCATGTTCCGTTGGTACGATAAAATACAGAAACATATTCTGGTGAACTGTCATAGTAAGTTGCACCAACAAGAATGGTATCGCCTTCAATCGCGACTTTAGAACCAAAACCATAGTTTGTGTAAATATAAGACTCTGAATCCAGTTTCTGCTGAAGTGACCAGGTTGAGCCTGTCCGGGTAAAGATGTAGACGGCTCCGCGAGGAACTCCGTTAGCATCTTTAGCATTTGGTGCTCCAATCACAGCAGTGTCTCCACTGATCGCTACCGACACGCCGAAATGATCGTATCCCTGGGCGCCAGGCGGAAGTAAGGTCGCCTGATACTCCCAGGTATCATCGGAACGATCCAGTGGGGTTCCCTGATTATTTCGCACATAGACAAAAGCGAGCCCCTGGGTAACCACTCCCTCATAACTCTGATAAGGAGTGGTGGAAATCATGGTGTCGCCATCGGCGGCAAGTGTTAAACCAAAGCGTGAATTATCGTTCGTGGTTTCACTGGGGAGAATTTGTTGTTTATATTCGAAATCGTAGTGCAGGTTTCGGTATTCGCGGTCGTTATCTTCAATGGTCACAACCGCGGTGTCGTCAGCAATGACGGCATCAATATAACCGGACTGCAGATTGCTGAGTTCGACATAGAAGAGAGAATCAAATCCGACTACCTGGTTATCAATAATATTGACATACAGCTCCTTCGAGGTTTCACCAGGCAGAAAAATCAGTGTTCCCGAAGTTTGTTCGAAGTCCTCCGGACTAGAGGCTATCAGACCTCCGGTCGTTGTATAATCCACATTAAGAATATCATCAGCAGGGATATCGAGTGATACGGTAAGTGTGGCATATCCTGATCCCTCGTTGACCGTGACATCATCGATTGTGAGCTGTACCTGATCGTCATTCCTGATGTAGACTTTCCGGCGGTCATTTTCAAAAGTCACATCCGAGTTGTCAGCTTGTATATTATCGAGAATGACCCAGAAGTCTTCGTAGTCCTCTGACAGCTGATCTCCATTAATTTGAACGGTAATGGTCTGCGTCTGGGTGACTGCATCAGCATCGGCTGAAAAAGAGAGTGTGCCGCTGATCGCCAGATAATCGTTGTCTGATGTTGTAGCAGAATTGTCTTGAGTAAAGTAATCCACAGTCACTGAGCTATTCAGATCGCCTGGTGTCGTTCCCGTTCTGGTGACAGTCAGGACAGCATCAACCGTCCCGGAATCACCCTCAGTCACAGTACGGTTGATGTCGATATCGAAAGTGGACGTCAGCAGCGTCCGGTCTTCCAGAACCTCGATCTCTCTCCGAACGCCTCGGCCGGCATATGTGCGGGTTGTCGATGCACGTCGTTGAGCCAGAGGGGACCGGAGACCTGATTTACGTGAACGCGGGGAACGACAACGCTTTGAGATCGACCTAAGCCAGTTCGCCAGGAGCATGATGCAGAAGACCTTATAGCCAGACTGAGCAGGTTCAGTTGTGATTTTCGAATTCAGTAATTTAATTGATTAAGAATTACAGGAATGAATAGTGGGAAAACGAGAGAATCGGATTGGAAGCAGTGTTCGTGTATAGTATCTATACAAAGATACTATTGAACACCACGGTACCAAAGAGATGGTTGGAATTCCAGTTAATTTCTTAAGAAATGACAGGAATTGGTGTTTTGCAAAAAGGGGGATGAATTCGGAGTTTAGGGTTGTTTTGGGAAGGATTTGTGTCTAGTGCAGATCACATATAACGATAGCATCTGTCAATCTGATATTCTCGGTCCCAATGGACCTGAAGTCGCTACCGTAAATCTGGACAGAGACTGGGACAGTGGTCGCTATATTTGTAGAGAGTGCAGCAATGCACAATTGCGGGCTGGTGAATAAAAATGACGTGGTGAATGGCGAGTTGCTGAACAATGCCAGTCGCGCGGCATACAGGGTGATATCTGTATTTTGATGCGTGTCGATTCGCGGTCAAAGGGAGGTGATTCAGCAGTGACTTTTGGATCTCTCGAACTGACGAAGAAGAGCGTCAGACCATTGATGGTCGCGCGTTAATCAGTTTCCAGTCAATGGTGTTCCACCACGGGCGATGTTCCATCACGGGCCTCTTTTACAATCATCTGAATAAAGTGCATTTTGCGAAGTACGGTGCGGGACATGACAAACGGATAGAAATCCTGATGACCCATGCTGCGCGCCAGTTCGTTCAGCACTGTGGTAAGCTGAACCCACGAGTTGACCAGCAGGATCACCCGTTCGGCATCAGGGGCTTTCGGATCATAGAGATCGTTCACAGTGAAGGGTTCGACTGCCTGTTCGACGTCCTCGCCCCGCAATCCAAAACGGAGGGCGGTATCCAGGCTGTCCACCACATGCAGATAATGAGCCCAGCATTCGGCCCAGTCTTCCCACGGGTGAACCGAGGCGTAAGAGGTGATATGCTTTTCAGCCCAGTTCGCAGGAGGTCCCTGCTCATAATTTCGTTTGAGCGCGGCTGCATAGTCTTCCCGCTCATCTCCAAACAGGTCACGGTATTTCTCCAGCCAGGTTTTGTCTACTGCGACGAGTCGGTCCCAGTAATAATGGCCGATTTCGTGTCGTAAATGACCCAGGAGTGTGCGATAGGGCTCATGCATTTCTTTGCGCATTTTCTCTCGAATGGAGTCATCCGCTTCTTCGATATTCAAGATAATCAAACCATCGGAGTGCCCGGTAATCACGCGCGACTTCTGCTCTGTCGATCGTAGAAAGTCGAACATGACTCCGTGTTTGGGGTCCTCACTCACTTTCGATTCAATCGGTAAGCCGAGATTTAATAATTGTGCGACGAGGCGCCGTTTGGCATTTTCAATTTTACGCCACCACAGACGATTATCGGAGTCAGCCAGGTTGGGAATTGTGTGGTTCAACCGGCAGGATCGGCAGAGTGTCTGGTCTTCGTCAGCCTGCACCAGCCAGTTACACCCGGCCGGGGAGTCAAAGTTTTTACAGCGTTTCCAGATGGTCGCCTGTCCGGGATCTCCGTCAAGCACCCAGGTACCCGAATCCGGGCCTGCTGTCATCGAGCGAAGCTGTTGTAATGAAGGTGCATATCCCAGCGGCGCCTGACAGCCCAGGCAGACGCTGTTCTGGAAATAAACAGGACGCCCGCAGCGACAACTGGATGCGCTTCTCTGTCCCGACTGCTCGTCAGACTTCCAGACTTCAACCAGGCGTCTGGTGACCGATTCGAATATGTTAAGCATGTAATGACTTTCTGTGCCCCGTTGCCGTTTACATCGACCTGGTCAGAGTTTACAGCCAGCGTCCGGACGAAGAAATCCACAGCCGGGGAGATGCGCGTCTACTTTATGCAGATCAGCTCCGGCTTGTAAAGGATGGTAAGGCCTTGTTCTCAGTGGAATACTTGTGAAACAGGTCCGTTTCGAGGCTTTGGGGTAACTACGCGACTCATTGCAGGTGTCGGTTTTCTGTATTTCTCTGTGAAATCCCAATGGTCCTGGATAAGATTTTATCCGTCAGTCCCGTATCAGTTTCGAGGGATGGAAAGTGAGTTGACTCATGTCAGAAATCGTAACAGGCGAAGAGGCCGCCGATAAACTGCGAACGCATTCGTTCATACACCCGGCACTGAGATCGCAAATTCAACAACTTGATGAGCGCCTGCTGAAACTGGCAAAGCCAATCCTGGTTCTGAAATATCTAAACTGGCCTGATGCGAGTGAAGCCAGGTTCCTGAAAGACTGGAGAGACGGCTGTCCTGCGTTACCGGAAGTGGAACTGCAGATCCCCGACTGGAAAGATGAGATCGCCGCGTTAGATGCGTTCGTGACTGAAAGCCAGGGGGAAGATCCGATCCTGCAGTTTTTAAGGCGGACAGCAGCCAGTTATGCCGAAGCAGGGCGGATGCTGATGGCGGTCGGAACATCGGAATTTACAGAGCGTTCGATTAATCTTTATGGCCGACCTGATGAAGTCTATGCGACACAGTCGCTGACGGGCGTGAATGCTGCCGCGTTTCTACTGGAAAAAACGGATCATCTCAACCAGGGAACATACATCGCGCCTGTGAATGCTGATCTCCCCGCCGATCAATTTGCTGACAGATTACGGCAGGCGGTCCAGGCGTATTTTACAGATGATGCTGTTACAGTGGTTGTCGATAATCAACTTTCCTCCAAAGCGATTGCTGGCTCAACACGCATCCGAATTCGTGAATCAGCGATGTTTTCCGACCTCGATTTCGATCAGCTCTACAACCATGAGGCACTGATTCATATGGCCACAGCGATTAATGGCAGGCGACAGCTGAATCTGAAAAGCCTTCAACTGGGTGCCCCCCGAACGACCCGTACCCAGGAAGGGATCGCGGTGTTTGCGGAGATCGCGACACGTTCGATGGATATCAACCGATTGCGTCGACTGGCATTACGAATTCAGGTTCTGAAAAATGCACTGGAGGGCGCTGATTTTATAGAATGTTTCAAACAGTTCCTGGAGGCAGGCCAGGATGAGCTGGAAGCTTATAAATCTACGCAGAGAATCTTCCGCGGAGGGGATGTTCGCGGGCATTCTGCCTTTACCAAAGATTGCGCCTACCTCAAGGGGGTGATGGAGACGCACGTGCTGTTGAACGTGGCAATCCGCGATAATCAGCCGCAGGTCATCGAACGCTTATTCGCAGGGAGACTGGCATTAAGTGATGCCATCACCCTGGAACCTTATTTTGAATCAGGCTTCCTGCAGAGTCCACATTATCTCCCGCCCTGGGCACGCGATACCCGTCGCCTGGCAGCGCTGCTTGCCTACTCGTCTTTTATGATGAGTGTTGATCTGGGTGCAGTGACCTTGAATCGATTTGTCGATTTTTCCAATCGAGTAGAATCAGAATGATTGCCGTTGTTCAGATACAACTTCTGTTTCAAATGAGTAGCTGATCAATGTCTTCGCAAGCATGCGCTTGGTGGTGTAGATGGTATCCTTCATGTCCGTCGATTGTGTCGTGGTGCTGCGCAGTCCTGTCCAGCCGGTGCCTTTCGAGACCGGGCAAATCCGGACTCATTTATCTGGAGTGTTAATTGGCTCGGAATGTTCATCTCAGACTGAAGTAGTGCGATCGGTTAGAATGTGTTGGCCGGGCTGGTCGTTGATCATGAAATCAATGCTGCTTACGCGGACGCTGCTGGGCAAGCCAGCCAGGGGATTCTGCAGACTGATATTCCTGCCACGAGAATTACGAAATCACTCGAACGGAGATGGTGTATCAATCTGGTACCTGCTGCATGGAATTCATTCTACTGATTGATTTCTGAGGCTTGTGTAACCGGGTTATCGGGAATCAGGTTTCATTTCATGTTCGAGGGAAATCTTATGGCGTGGCACAGGGAGGTCAAGGGGGGATGAAAAATAAAATGTGGCGATACAGGTTGATACGAGCACGATATTTGGCGTTGCCGGAGCGTTATCGGGACGAAGCTCTGCGAAGTGTGGCGACCCGCAGACTAACATGGGGAACAAGTGCTGATTCAGGCAGTGCAAATCTGGAAAAAACAGGCTTATTTTTAGTGAAGAGTCAAAACAGGTGTCGCGTGTTTCAGTGCACTGTAAACTGCTCACGCGCGCGACACGGTTAGACGCTTATCCTGGGTGAGAGCAGGGGTGAGTCAAGTCGAATATTTTCAGTGGATGATTTCAATGAATGAGTCGCTTTTCACGGAAGGGGGGCAACAGCGAGCGGGTCAGCGGGACTGAGCCCGTTTGGCTGATGTGTCTCCGGGGCCATTGGGGCCGTTTTCATAGATTGAGAGACGCTCTATGGATAACTGCGCTGCTGAAAACGGGCTGGTTCACGACAAGTTTACAACTTTCACTATTGAGGCAAAATGCCCCACCGGGGCAGTCTGTCTCGACAGGAGGGCGGGGAAATGGTGTCTTCAGACTGAAAGTACCTGTCAAAACCAGCAAAATCCTCTGTTTTAAGGAACCCAAGCTATTGGCACGTCAAATGCTACCTCTCAGGTAGTCGCTGACAAGCTGATACGTTTTCCCATTCTAAGACCTGAGGAGTTTGAATATGTCGAGTCCATCCACCACAAACAATCATCATGCCGAGACCAAGGATCGGATCAAACTCTTGACCGGGGAGATTGAAACTCACAGCGAGCCGTTTCGACGGATTGTGGGACAAGTCAATCAGGTACTTGTCGGCCAGGAAAAGCTGGTGCACCGCATGTTGATCGGATTATTGACGCGCGGACATCTCCTGATCGAAGGTGTTCCGGGACTGGCCAAGACCACTGCTGTGGCAAGTCTGGCGCAAGCGATTAATACCGGCTTTCAACGCTTACAGTTTACCCCTGATCTATTGCCAGCCGACCTGATTGGCACACAGGTCTACCGTCCGCAGGATCAAACGTTTGTTGTTCAGAAAGGTCCGATCTTTTCAAACCTGATTCTCGCTGATGAAATCAACCGCGCCCCGGCCAAAGTGCAGAGTGCGTTGCTGGAAGCAATGCAGGAGCGACAGGTTACCATCGGCGGAGAAACGTTTCCACTTGAAGAACCGTTCCTGATCATGGCGACACAGAATCCTGTCGAACAGGAAGGGACTTACCCCCTGCCCGAAGCGCAAAGTGATCGCTTCATGTTGAAGGTGGTGGTCGACTATCCAAATCGGGATGAAGAGTTGCAGATCCTGCGCCGCATGAGTAAAACCGCCACGCACGTCGAGATCGTACCGGTCACCTCACCCGCTGAAATTATGCACGCCCGTAATTTGATTGATGAAATCTATGTCGATTCGAAAATCGAAAACTACATCGTCGATCTGGTCATGGCGACACGCAAACCGGAAGCCTACGGGTTGAACCTGGATGGCTTGATTCAGTTCGGCGGTTCACCCCGCGCTACGATCAATCTGACACTGGCAGCGAAGGCGAATGCTTTCCTGGCTGGGCGCGGATATGTGAAACCGGACGATGTCAAAGAGATCGCTTTGGATGTCCTGCGTCATCGCGTGATGATCACCTATGAAGCAGAAGCGGAAGACCGTACCAGCGAATCGATCGTCAATGAGATCCTGGCACACATTCCTACGCCGTAGCATAAAAAGCAGAACAGTGTAAGTTGTCCGGTAGAGAGCGAGGGGCAGTTCCGTCAAGGGAAGGCCCGCGTTCTGCCCTTATCCAAGAATGGATCGATACATGATTCCACGAGAAGTGATTCAGAAAATTCGTCGCGTGCAGATTCGTACTTCGCATAAAGTCGATGAGATGCTGGCAGGCACATGGCACTCTGCCTTCAAAGGTCGCGGCATTGAATTCGAGGAAGTTCGTCCGTACCAGGTAGGCGACGATGTTCGCACCATTGACTGGAATGTTACTGCCCGCAGCGGCGAACCCTACGTGAAGCTGTTCCGTGAAGAACGCGAGCTTTCGGTGATGTTGCTGATCGATCTGAGTGGGTCACAAAGTTTCGGGACCAATCAACAGACCAAGCGGGAAGTTGTGACAGAGGTAGGGGCAACACTTGCCATGTCTGCCATCAAAAATAATGACAAAGTCGGACTCACGCTCTTTACGGACCATATTGAAAAGAGTGTCCCGGCTCGCAAAGGTTCGCGGCATGTGCTGCGTCTGATTCGAGAGATGCTGTACTGTGAACCGATGGGGACAGGAACCGATATACGACAGGCATTGGAACACCTCAACCGGATTTCGAACCGTAAGTGCGTCCTTTTCCTGATCAGCGATTTCCAGGATGAGAATTATGAATCCACATTGAAGGTCGCCCGTCGACAACATGATATTGTCCCGGTGGTCATTTCTGATCAACGGGAATCCACAATGCCGAATGTCGGCCTGATACGACTGCAAGACGCCGAGAGCGGAGAAATCATCACCCTCGACACAGCCAGCCGCAGCAACCGCGAAGCATATGCCCGCCTGTATCGAGAGCGATCAGAAGCGCGGGATGCGATGTTTCGTCGTCTGCGGTTAGAGCCACTTCATATCGAAACCGGTGTCGATATCGTGGAACCTCTACGTCGATATTTTCATAAACGGGAGAGCCGAACATGAGTTTTCATCGAATCATTCTTCGATGCTCGGGCAGCAACAGTTGCTGCTCATCGCACAGTTATTACCCCTGGGTACTCAAGATGATCGTGTCAGGAGTACTGGTCTTTCTGATCACAGGTTTTGCGCAGGCGGATCCTTACAAAACGTCATACAATCAGCAGGGAGTTAAAGTTTCGATCAGTATGTCGGCAACCAGCGTTCGCGTTGCGGAACCATTCACGGTGACCTACGAACTGATCTCGCCAGCGGAGAAAAGTCTGGTCTGGCCGGCCGTTACGGATCAACTTGGCCCGTTTGATGTCATTGATTCGAAAGACCTGTTCGAAATCCCGGTTGATTCGGGACGAATGTGGAGACGCACACTGACATTGGAAAGTATTCATTCCGGTGATCTGGAAGTCCCGGAGTTGAGCGTAAATCTCTTGTCGACCGATTCAAAGAGCGTTCAGGCAGAACCGGTCGAAGTCATCAACCTGGCGGCACAACCTGTCACCATTACCAGTGTTCTGGAAGGACGCGCGGACCCCACACAGTTTCGCGATATCCAGTCCGTTGTTGATGTGGAAGTGCCTGTTCAGGAAACTTCTCAATGGACAACCTGGGGTATAACCGGTCTCGGCGGCTTGTCACTGGCTTGTCTGGCGCTTGTGATCATGGCTGTCCGAAATCGTTCGATCACACCCGCGAACTGGGTATTGCAACAACTGGATAATCTCTGGGAAAGAGTCAGGGAGAATCCCGCCGAGAACCAACAACACGTTACTGAACTGACAGATATAACGAAGCATTATCTGGCACTGCAGTTTGATATTCCCGCCAGTCAACAGACAACGCACGAACTGCTACAGCTGTTGGCAGAACAGAACATTGGCTCCTCAATGGTGCGAGACGATTTAAGCAATGTTTTGTCTCTCGCAGATGAAGTAAAGTTCGCTGGTCTTAATTTGAGCGTGGACGAACTGCAGGCCGCGATTCACACGGTCCGTCAAAGTGTGTCTGAATTATCAAAACCGTTAGTCCCTGCGACAGCAGATTCGGAGGTATCCTGATGTTTGACTCTCCCTGGTATTTTTTACTGCTGCTCGTATTACCCTACCTGGCATGGCGTTTGTTTACGCCACAAAGAAAATCAGCGGTTCCATTCAGTTCTCTGGAAATGGCGAAAGATCTTTCGCCGACAGTGCGGCAACGCCTCAACTGGTTGCCTCGCCTGCTGACGCTGGGGGCTATCCTGTTCATGATTCTGGGACTGGCCAGACCACGTGAAGGACGCGAGCAACAGGTCACGACGAGTGAAGGAATTGCCATCGAAATGGTTGTTGACCGCAGCGGCAGCATGCAGGCCATGGATTTCAAAATCGATGGTGAGCACGTTGATCGTCTGACTGCCATTAAAAATGTGGCTGGGAAGTTTGTAGAGGGAAAAGAGGAACTGGAGGGGCGGTTCAACGATCTGGTGGGGCTGATGACATTCGCAGGTTATGCCGATGGTATCACGCCGCCAACTTTGGATCATCCCTATCTTGTCTCGCAATTAAACAATATCCAAATCGTTACCAATCGCAGTGAAGATGGTACAGCCATCGGCGATGCGATTTCGCTGGCAGTAGAGAAACTGAATGCACTCGATGCACGACGTGATGAGAAAGTAAAAAGTAAGGTGATCATCTTACTCACGGACGGCGAAAACAACGCTGGTGAAGTCGAACCAATTCAGGCAGCCGAACTGGCAGAGACCCTGGGGATCAAAGTCTACACCATCGGCGTCGGGACCAAAGGTGAGGCGCCAGTGCCGGTGACAGACCCGTTCAGCGGCAAGCAAGTCGTACAGTGGATGCCAGTCAACATCGATGAAGCCACACTTCAGAAAGTGGCAGATCTGACACACGGGAAATATTTTCGAGCGACTGATACTGACTCGCTGGAAAAAATATACCATGAGATCGATGCCCTGGAAAAGACAAAAGTGGAAGCCCAACACTATACCGATTACCGCGAACTCGCAGTACAGCCGTACCGGGCGGGTCTCATCAATGTGCCTCCACTGTTATTGATTGCTTTCGGACTGTTATTGGTACGGTTTGTGCTTGAACAGACATGGTTACGAGAGTTGAACTGAACATCGCGGAACAGCCCAGGATCAAGAGGAAAAATATATCATGGACATTCAATTCGGCAATCCAACGAACATCTTTCTGCTGATTGTAGCAGCGTGCAGCCTGTTACTTGCTGGCTATGCGGCTGTGGCAAAATACCGCGCCGCGAGACAATTTGCCTCAGCGAATATGACTGACAAACTGTTTTTAGCACCGCGTTTTCAAAAACACTGGATCTCATCGATTCTGATTGTCAGCAGCTTGTCTTTACTGGCAGTTGCGCTGATCGACATTCGTTGGGGAAAGACTGAACGCGAAGTTCCTCAAAAAGGAATTGAAGTGATGTTTCTACTCGATGTATCGCGCAGTATGCTCGCAGAAGATGTTTCGCCCAGCCGACTCGATCGTGCCAAACAACAGATCAAAGACATGGTCGATGAAATGTCCGGCGACCGCGTCGGCCTGGTTGTTTTCGCGGGTGAGACACGGCAATCAGTTCCGCTGACCAGTCATTATGAAGACTTCAAACAGTCACTGGATGCGGTCGGTCCTCACAGTGTCCGACGTGGCGGTTCATTGCTCGGCGATGCGATCCGGTCGGCTACCGCAGGGTTTATTGATAAAACGAACGACCATAAAGCCATTGTCGTCTTTACAGATGGTGAAGACCAGGAGAGTAAACCTGTTGAAGCTGCGAAAGAGGCATTCACAAAGAATGGTATCCGCATCTTCACGGTCGGCCTGGGAGACATGGATCAGGGGGCACGTATCCCGGAAACCGAACAGGGGGGGCAGGCATTCGTTGAGTACCAGGGGCAGCCAGTCTGGTCAAAAATGAATGGAACCATTCTCAGCCAGATCGCCACTGATACCAATGGGGCTTACATCCCCGCCGGCACCAAGCGAGTCGACATGGCTACTGTCTACCACAACTACGTGGCAAACATCGAGCAGGCAGAGTTTGAGACGGCAACGATCAATACTTACATACCACGCTTCCAGTGGTTCGCACTGCCAGCCTGTCTTCTCCTGATACTGGAAGTCCTTATTTCGACAGCCCGGAATAAAAAGAAAACGTCAACCCCAATGGCAACTCAAGTAGCAAAGAAAAACTCGACAACGGAAAAGGCTTCCGTTCCCAGGAGTGCAGTCGCAGCCCTCCTTATACTGGTCACTTTGTCGATGTCAACAAAGTCTCTCAGCGCTGCTGAGACCGATGCGCCTGCTAAACAGGTCAGTGCGGAGCAGATTAACCTGGCAAATCAGTTTGTGAGAGAGGGGAAGTATGCTGAAGCGTTAGAGCGATATCAGCAGGTCAAACCAACTCCCGACGATCAGGCTGAGTTGAACTACAACGAGGCTGTCACAATGTATCGCCAGGGTGACAAGCAGCAGGCGGCAGAGATGTTTACCTCTGTCGCAGGTGACGGCGAAACCAGTATTGCAGCCCGCGCCCGGTATAACCTCGGGAACTGTCATTACTCCACTGGAATGGAACTCGCCGAACAGGATAAAGCCGCAGCGATTGAACAATTTCAAACCGCAATCGAACACTACCGCGGTGCCTTGCGGGGTAACCCGAACAACGCTGATGCTCGCGCCAATATCGAGCTCGCCGTTCAGTTCATCAAAGAATTGCAGGAACAACAGAAAGAAGAACAACAGAAAGAAGAACAACAGAAGGAACAACAACAGAAGGAACAACAGAAGGAACAACAGCAGAAAGAACAGCAGAAAGAACAGCAACAGGAGCAGCAACAGGAGCAGCAGCAGGATCAGAAGCAGGATCAGAAGCAGGATCAGAAGCAGGATCAGAAGCAGGATCAGAAGCAGGATCAGAAGCAGGATCAGAAGCAGGATCAGAAGCAGGATCAGAAGCAGTCAGACGACCAACAGAAATCTGATGAACAGCAGAAGTCTGATGAGGAACAGAAATCTAATGAGGAACAGAAGTCTGATGAGCAACAGAATCAGGACCAGCAATCAGATCAGGATCAAAAAGACTCTGAACAGACTGCAGAACAGAATTCGGAATCCAAACAACAGCAAGGATCAAAGGGAGAGTCTCAAGAGGAACCACAAGAGCCACAACCTGGTAAAGAAGAATCTCAATCAGAGCAATCCGGTTCTGAAAACAAACAGAGGCAGCCTCAGTCCCAGCCATCGAAACAGGACGAACAGTCGCAGCAACCCTCTGAACCAAAAGAGACTGAAGACAACATGGAGCCGGGGGACAAGCCGATTCCCTCTGGAGAGCTTACAACTGATCAAGTTCAGCCACCAGATGAGAATACGAAAAATGAATACGGGATCGCTGACCCCAAAGCACAGCCCGGTTTAATGAATAAAGAAGAAGCCCTGAAATTGCTGCAATCGGTACGCGACCGCAACATGCTGCGTCGATTACGACAACAGCAACTCGAAAGCGCACGACAAGTCCACGTTGACCGTAACTGGTAATATTCGAACTGTAACTGGAAGAATCATGGATCATACAAAAAATTATATTCGCGCCATACTGACCATACTCACTGTTGGGATTGCAGGCAGTTCTGCGTTTGCCGGTGATGTATCAATGAGCCTCTCATCTCGCGAAGCCTATGTTGGCTCTCCGATTCAGATGCAGATCGCCATCAAGAATGCGAAGGATTATGAACAGCCCGCTTTACCACAAATCGACGGAATCGAAATACGTTCTGCCGGATCGCCATCGCAAAGTTCTCAGGTAACGATTATCAACGGCCGCCGCAGTGAAAGCCGTAGTGTGATTCTGAATTACCTGATCACGCCGCGTCGCGCAGGCACATTCGAGATCCCTCCGCTGAAATTTAAAGTGGATGGAAAAGACGTCGAAACCGAAGCGATCAGGATCATCGCTACAAAAAGTGAAACCGGTGACCTGTTATTTGTAGAGCTTGAAGGGAAAAAAGAGAAGGTGTTTGTGGGACAGCCACTGGAAATGGTTCTGAGGATTTACATCAAGCCATATCGCGACCAGGATCACGAGTTGACCCTCTCAGAAGGTGATATGTGGAATATGATCTCCGATCAGACGGCATGGGGCAGTTTCCAGAAACGCATTGAAGAAATGGCAAACAGCCGTCAGCGTCCTGGCGGAAAAGAAGTATTGCACGATAACGGTCAAGGCGAAGAACGTGCCTATTACATGTATGAGATTACTGCGAAGGTCTACCCGACCAAGGCTGGCAAAATATCTGGCGATGATCTGCAGATCGTGGTGAACTATCCCACAGCATTGGGACGCTCACGAGATCCGTTCGATCGTTTCTTCGAAGACAGTCCCTTCGGTGGAGGTTTTATGTCCTCCCCATTCAGTAATCGGTTATCAGTTGCATCTTCAAGGCCAGTGGTAGCAGGGGCCACAGTTGATGCCACCGAAGTGATACCGGTACCAACGGAAGGTCGCCCTGCAGATTATCGCGGCGCGGTCGGACAGTACAATATCGTTACCCAGGCATCACCCGTTAATGTGCATGCAGGCGATTCGATTACCTTGAATCTGGGTATCGTCGGTACTGGTCCGATGGAACTGGTACAGGCTCCGCCTTTGTCTGAGTTACCCGAGTTGAAAGAATTCAAGGTTTCGAATCAGCCCCTGGCAGGCTATGTCAAAGATGACAGTAAAGTCTTCTCGACAACAATTCGTCCACGTCAGGCAGGTATCACGGAGATCCCTGCGATCCCATTCAGTTTCTTCAATCCGGAAACCGAACAGTTTGAAACCGTACACTCATCCCCGATCAAGATTACCGTGGAAAAAGCAGATTCGCTCGCATTGGACTCTATTGTGGGCGCTAAAAGCACGAATTCGAAACAACAGAACGCAACACAAAATGCAATTTCGCTTACACCGAGTTTCATCAATTTCGATGCACCCAGTGTACTCATTTCTCAACAGCCACAGTCTGCCTGGAACTGGTGGTGGCTGGCAGTTGTTGTGCCACCGGTGATGTGGGTCATCACTTTGATCACCAGGTATCGACACTGGATTGCAGAACATCTGCCGTCACTGCGATCACCACAGGCTCGCTGCTTCACACAAATCTCAAATGCGAAGGATCAGACAGTGATTGCTCATGCATTACTGCAATACATACAGAAAATGTTTCCTGCGAGAAAGTCCGCGGCAGTCGCTGAGAATCTCGATGAGACTTCTTCAACCATCGGAGCGATACGTGCTGCGGGATTCTACGAACTGGCAGCGGAAGCAGAAGCGCTGCTCGAGCAGCTCAGTCACAGTAATATCAGCTATGGAGCCCCGGTTGACCTGGAAGAACAAAGATCGACAGCGCTCGAATTTCTGAGCCGGTTAGCCGACCAGATCAATTCACAGTCGAGTCGCCGTATTCGTCGCTCACAGAAATCGAAGGACAAACTGAAGAAACACGCCAGGTTCTCACAACCCGCCGCTATGCTGCTGGGGCTGGTGCTGGCATCTGCTGCATCGACAGCGATGGCAAACGATATCACTGCGACGGGACTGTCGTCTGAGCCGCACGTTCAGCTTGATCAGTCACAGCGGGAAGTTATTCTCAATGATGCGAGCGAGTCATATCGGAACGGGCTCTCTCTTGCAGAGACAAACGCGGCCGATGCAAAAGATCTGTTTCTGCGTGCAGCAAAAAAATATCAGTTGCTGGTTGACTCTGGAATTTCGAATGCTGACCTGTACTTCAACCTGGGTAATGCATATCTGCAATCCAATCAACTGGGTCGCGCAATTGCGAATTACAATCGGGCATTGAAGATCGAACCGGACAATCGGCAGTTTCAGGTGAATCTCAACGCAGCACAAGGCATGGTGAAAACAGCAGATACGCCGCAAAAACTCTCTGGTCCTGACGAGAGTCTGCTGTTAAAATTGAAAAACGGGAATGCGGACTTAATCAAGCTGGTTGGTCAGCAGACCGTTATCGCTGTGCTGGTTATTTCATCTCTCGCGTTTTGGGGACTCCTGATTTTACGGACCATGGATCATAAACTGTCATTATGGAAATTCGGCACTCTGCCCGGCTTACTCTTATTGGTGTCCCTGGTTTCCATATACCTGCATACTGGTAACACTGCTCCGCAGGGAAATGCGGTCATTGTTGAACAACATTTGAAATTACATGCCGGAGACGGAGAACAATTCGCAGAAGTCGCTGTTTTGGATTCTGCCGAAGGACATCGAGTACAAACACTGGCGCACCGGGGAACCTGGACGCAAATTGAAACCGCACAAGGCCAGACAGGATGGGTTCCTGATCGTGTGCTCGAACTGCTATGATGTCTGCAGAAACCGCTGATCTTTCAGCCCCTCCCGTCAACGCCTCCCTCCAGGAATTACATGAATGAAACTGGCAGCTAAACTGATTCTGATATTCATGGTGGGAGTTCTGGGGATTGTCGCCTTGTTCTCCTGGCAGACCGTCAGGCAGCAACGCGCATGGTCGCAACAATCGAATGAAGACAGTGCCGTCGATCTGGTGCATGCTCTCAAACCTACCATAGAACAGGCTTATCGCGACGGCGGTACGGTGCGGATTCAGCAGGCAATAGAGGTGACACGCCGCACGACTTCAGGACCTGCGATGCGTTGGATCGCTCCGGAGAAATCAGATGATGCCCAAGAAGGCTCAGACAATCTCTCCTCTGATACGGAAACGCTTTCTCGCAGCATTTCAAGCATATCGATTTCCGATAAAGACGGAAAAACGAAACAGTTAACTTATGTACCACTCACCCTTTCCGGAGACGTTCCAGGCGCAGTCGAAGTCGCAACGCCGCTGTTGAATTCCGAGGCGAATGTTCGCCGTTCGTTTCAAGCCTCGATCTTATCCTTATTCGGCGTGACACTTCTTTCCGGTTTCGTGATCTACTGGGGGGGACTCAAGCTCGTCGCCAGTCCATTACGCAAGCTGATGAAACAGGTTGAACAGATTGGCAAGGGAGAATTCGGTCAACCTCCGGCGATTTCTTCAAATGACGAATTTGGTCAACTTGCATTCGCAATCAGTGAGATGAGTTATCGTTTGCAGGAACAGCGGGCGACAATTGAAGCGGAAACCGAAACCAGACTGCAGACACAGCAGCAACTTCGCCACATCGATCGACTGGGAACGGTCGGTACACTGGCGGCCGGCGTCGCGCATGAACTGGGCACACCATTAAATGTAGTTTCGGGGCGGGCAGGTTTAATTTCCAGTGGACAGCTTTCTGAAGCGGATGTCCGTTCCAGCGCACAGACCATTCAGAAAGAAACCGAACGCATGACGGCCATTATCCGTCAGTTGCTCGATTTTGCCCGCCGCACAGGAACCGAGCAGGCGTCGATTGATCTCATACGCCTGGCTCAACAGACGTGCGAACTGATGCAGCCACTGGCAATGAAAGCACATGTGGAATTAATAGTCAGTGCGAATGAAAACTTACCAGTCAACACAGTCGGGGATCCCGGGCAGTTGCAACAGGTCATCACCAACCTGATCAGTAACGCGATCCAGGCAATTCCCGACGGTGGAAAAATCAGGATTACAGTGCATTCAGAAGATATTCAGCCACCGGCGATGATTGAATCAGAATTAAATCGCTTTGCCTGCCTGGAAGTGATCGATACCGGAACCGGTATGACTAATATCGAAACAGAGCATGTATTTGAGCCATTCTATACGACAAAAGATGTCGGCGAAGGAACGGGTTTGGGACTTTCCATTGCTTATGGAATTGTCCGTGAGCATGGCGGCTGGATTGATGTTGCAAGTGAGAAAGATCAGGGAACAACCTTTCGTGTGTGGTTGCCGTTAGACAATCAGAAAGATGAGCAATGAACGAAAACTCTGATCATCCGCGAATTCTGGTGATTGATGATGAGCAGTCAATGTGTGAACTTATCGAAATCGATTTGCGATTGCGGGGTCTGCAGGTCGACTGGTTCACAGATGCCACACAGGCTATTTCTGCGATCGACCATAATAACTATGATGTTGTATTAACCGATATCCGCATGCCGGGAACGACGGGCTTACAACTTTGTCAACAACTCACCGAATTTCGCCCTGACATACCAGTCGTCCTGATGACAGCCTTTGGAAGTCTGGAAACCGCAGTCTCTGCAATGCGGGCAGGAGCTTATGATTTTATCACCAAGCCAATTGAGATGGATCTGCTGGCAATCACGGTTCGTCGGGCGATTGATCACCATCGGCTCACCGAACAGGTACGGCTGTTAAAAGAATCCGGTCAAGCCGTCCGATCTTTCGGTGACATGATCGGCAGCAGCCCTGCTATGCAGAAATTATACGATCAACTCGAACGGGTTGCCGTTTCCGATGCTGGCGTGTTGATCACCGGCGAAAGTGGTACGGGCAAGGAACTGGTCTCGCGTTCCATACATGCACATTCGCGGCGCGCGGAAAAACCTTTTGTAGCGATCAACTGCGCTGCGCTCTCCGAATCCCTGTTAGAAAGTGAATTGTTCGGACACGTCAAAGGAGCATTCACGGATGCCCGAAGTGAACGCCGCGGTTTATTTCTCGAGGCAGACGGCGGTACGCTGTTGCTCGACGAAATGGGTGAGATGCCAATGTCAATGCAGGTCAAACTGCTGCGTACGTTAGAAGAACGCGTATTGCGACCAGTCGGATCTGATAAGGAATTACCGTTTGATGTCCGGGTCATCTGTGCTACCAATCGCGATCTCGAATCGGCGGTCTCTGACGGAAAGTTTCGGGAAGATCTGTTCTACCGCATTAACGTGATCGGATTGCACTTGCCACCCCTTCGCTCTCGCGGGACCGACGTGTTACGCTTAGCGGAACACTTTCTCAAACAGTTTTCCACTGCTGAAAACAAACATGTTACGGATCTGGCAGAGGGAGTGGCAGAAAAACTGCTCCAGTATCACTGGCCCGGAAACATTCGCGAATTACGAAACGTGATGGAACGTGCGGTTGCATTAACCCGGCACGATAAGATTACCGTTGCCGACTTGCCAGAGAAGATTACGAACTATCAGAGTAATCAAATCCTGATTGACGGACTGGACCCCGAGGAACTTGTCTCACTGGAAGAACTTGAACGCCGCTACATCACCCATGTACTGGAAGCGACCGGCGGCAACCAAAGCCAGGCCGCACGCATCCTCGGCCTCGATAGAAAAACCATCTACCGCAAACTCAAACAGAATGAGTCCGAATAATGCGGCCCTACCGCGAGAACTGATTTTCAAGGTCACCTGTGAAATGGGGTCGGATTAGGGAGAAAGTCAGAACCATCAGTGATAGTTCCTGCCATGGTATCCTGGGTTGTATCGTAAACGTCTTGAATGGCGGTCTTTTTCTCTGGTGAGTTGTCAGTTGCAACCGCAGGCCTGGATAAGTCTCCCAGGGCAGTAAATGCCTGCAATTGTACCGGTTTCACAACGCGGATCAGATGGTTTATTGAATATCTTGTGGTAAATATACATAGCGTTGCATCCCCGTTTCGGGTAAAATCATGTGGTCAGGTTCAGGCACTTGATCAGTCTCTCTGTATATTTTGAAAATACTTTCAGCTGTTTAGGGAAGCGAATTTCAAACGACGAGACTATCAATAGGTTTGTAAGTTCCCTCAGTGATTCAACAGATTGCAGATATGAACAATAAAATCAATCGCCGTCGATTCGTTCTCCGTTCCATTGCCGGATCTCTTGCTCTGCCTGGGCTGCCCTCTCTGATGAGCAGCGCACTCGCGGGGAACTCAGCGATTGCCCAGTCTCGGGGAGCCGGTGCGGGTGCACAACGGTTTGTCGCGGTTGGAAACTTGCTCGGTTTTCAACTGAAGCATTTTTTCCCTGAGAAAACCGGTAAAGAGTTTGAAGAAACCACGTTGCTCAAACCGCTCGCAGCGAATCGCAATCAACTGACCGTTTATCGTGGACTTGATCATGGATTGCGCGGCGGTCACTTTGCCGTGCATACGTTCCTGTCAGGTTTGCTCCATCATGAGTCTAAAAACCGTACAGACGGCAATGTCACAATTGATCAATTCATCGCGGATGAAATCGGTAATCAGACCCGATTTCCGTCACTCACGGTCGGGTCAGAAGGGGGCATCCATGGTGGTTGTCAACTCTCATGGACCAAGTCAGGTGTGCGGGTCCCACCAATTACAGGCCCTGCTGAATTGTTTGACCGACTGTTCGTTGCCGATTCCAAACAGGTCCAGGCAAGGAAAGTAAAAGAGAACTCACTGCAGGAGTCGATTCTGGATTCCATTCACGACGAAGCCCGTTCGCTTTCGAAACGAGTTAACAGCGAAGACAAGGCAAAACTCGATGAATATTTCAGTTCCATTCGCGATGTCGAAAAACGTCTGAAACTCCGCCAGATCTGGTCCGATCAGCCCAAGCCGCAGGCCCCCTTTGACAAGCCCGCCGATAAGAACACCGTCGAAGACCTGCCGATGCTCTACGAGTTGATCGCCCTGGCTCTCCAGACCGATTCCACACGGATTGCCACTCTGGAAATCGGCGGCAGCTTTTTGCCTCAGCACCTGGGTATCAATAAGTCCTACCATGGTCTTTCGCATCATGGTAACAACGATGAGTCGATCGGGTACCTGGTTACTCTTGAACAATATCAGATTGAGCAGTTTGGCAAATTCCTGACTCGTCTGGCGGGAATCCCTGACGGCGAGCAGACCCTGCTTGATTCGACCGCGGTCCTGTTCGGCAGCGGCATGGGAAATGCCAATTCACACACCAACTCAGATCTCCCCATTATTCTGGCAGGAGGCGGGTATGCAACAGGTGAGTTCAGGAAAGTCCCCTCCAAAGGACCAGGCAAGGTCCCGTTGTGCAACCTCTTCCTGGATATCGCCCAGAAAATGGGTGTTGAAAAAGATTCGTTCGGCACGAGTACCGGAAGGTTCTCCTGAAGATGATTACGCAGTTCGTTAAGACTCTCTGCAAACGAGCGTTTCGCGCTGTTTGTGGATTCGTGTTCTGTGTTTCTCTGCTGACGCCTTGCGCTGCAGCGGAACCGCAGCACAAACACAATCCGACCGTCACGCGGCTGTTGAAAAAATACTGTTTTGATTGCCATGACGTCGCGACTGCCGATGGCGAGCGCGAGTTCGAAACGTTTTCACTGCCGATCAAAACACAACAGCAATTGATCACCGCTGACGGGATCATCGACCAGGTCACGCTGCGGAAGATGCCCCCTGAAGAATCGGACCAACCGACCGACAAGGAACGGCTCGCCCTGATCGGTGCCTTACGCGATGGCATTCAGGAAGCACGGAGCCAGTTTGAAAGTACCGGCTCGCGCACGATCATGCGTCGCCTCTCCAATCGGGAATATGAAAATACGTTGGCGACCCTGTTTGATCGTCGTGTCGATACGCTGGGGTTGACGGCAGACTTCCCCAGGGAAGAAACCAGCCAGCATATGGATAACATCGGGGAGTCGCTGGTGACATCCGGATTTCTGCTGGATCAGTATTTCCAGGCCGCCTCCCGACTGGTCGAGACTCGTCTGGGAAAACAGGAGATGAAACCCAAGTCGTGGCACTTTAAAGACAATTTCAAACAGTACGAAGAACTCTCGGGCCCCCATCGAAGTGTATTCAAATATAAGTATCTTTGCCTCTACGAACAGCCCAATACCGACACGCGCCAGGGGGGCTATGGTCATATCGAAGATTTCCTGGCAGGAGTGCCGGCCTCGGGACTGTATGATATTGAAGTCCAGGCCCAGGCGCTGCACCGCGACACGCACTACGATCCCAAGATATTCCGCATCGACTTTTCAGAACCTTTTCAACTGGCGGTTGTTCCCGGCGATGTAACGAAAGGACATATCCATTATCCGCAGGCGATCGAACCGATCCTGGCCAGCACCGTGGTCCCGGATGACAAACCCGAGTGGTTGAAGTTTCGCGTCTGGCTGGATGCAGGACAGACGCCGCGTTTTATTTTTCCGAATGGCCCCTATGAGTCGCGGGCATCTGTCATCTCTCTCAACAAACGCTACAAAGATGAATTTAAGAAGCCGGTGGCAGGTGTCAGTCGAACCACTCTTCTTCGAGAAGGCAAGCTGCCTCATATCAGGATCAGCGAAATCAAAATCCGTGGTCCAATTCCAGAACCAGATGGCAGCAAAGAAGAAGTAGCCGTGTTCGGGAAAGCGGGGTTTCAGCAGGACCATGCTTTGGAACAACTCTTTGCCTTTGCAAAAAAAGCGTATCGACGTCCGCTGAGTGAAGCCGATCAACGGCGGATTAAAACTCTTTACGAACGACGATTATCCGAGCAGGCGACGCCACGTCAGGCGGCCCTCGATACACTGAAAATGATTCTTTGCTCTCCCTCGTTTTTATATCTCAGTGAGATCACACCCGAGGATGAACGCGAATTGCATCCCTATGATCTGGCATCGCGACTTTCCTATGCTCTCTGGACAGCACCGCCTGATGCAGAGTTGCTCGCTACGGCCGCCTCTGGTCGCCTGAAGAAAAAAGAAGAATTACAGAAGCAGATTCGACGTCTTTTGAAAGATTCCCGTTCGGATGAATTCGTCAACGGCTTTCTTGACAGCTGGCTCAATCTTCGGGCCATAGGCGACCAGCCTCCGCCACGCAGAGCTGCCTGGGAATATTACGCTCAAAACCTGCCGGAATCGATGAAACAGGAGGCCCGCCTGTTTTTCCGTTCCCTGCTTGATGAGGATGGATCGGTCGAGAAATTTCTGGACGCTGACTATACCTTCGTTGATAAAAAACTGGCCCATCTCTATCAATTGCCTGAAAAAGATAAACTGCGACTGAAAGATGGCTTCCAACGCGTCAAACTCTCAGGCACAAAACGACGCGGCGGCTTACTCGGTATGGCTGGCGTACTGACAGTCAGCGCCAATGGCGTCGATACATCGCCGGTCACCCGCGGCGTCTATGTGCTCGAAAATCTGCTCGGCTCTCCGCCACCCCCTCCGCCTGACGAAGTGCCTGCCATTGATCCTGATGTCAGTGGAGCAAAGACAATTCGTGAGAGACTGGCAAAACACAGTCAAGACCAGACCTGTTTTGTCTGCCATCGAAACATCGATCCCCACGGTCACGCACTGGAATCATTTGACCCGATCGGTCGCTGGCGCGAAAAGTACCCTCATCCAAAAGGAAAAGGAAGCGGCCCGAAGGTCGATCCCACGGGCAAACTGCCTTCTGGCGAAACATTCAAAGATTTCGAAGACTTTAAGCATGTGCTGCTCGAAAACCGCCTTGATCAGTTCACCCACTGCCTGATTGAAAAACTGCTCACCTACTCAACCGGACGGCAGATGGAACGCGCCGACCAGTACGAGATCGAAGATATCCTGAAACGCGTCAAAACCGAAAACTACGGTCTGCAGTCAATCATGCTCGAAGTCATGACCTCTCGGATCTTTCGATCTCGTTGAACTGGTTCAAGACTTTGAAAACTGGTTGGGGCTTTCAATTCAGATCATCAGCATCTTCGTCTGCATGACGTTGTACGTCAGATCGTTTTTAACCCTGACAGTGTGCTTTCTCGCTTTGAACATGCATTCGCCTCACCTGTCTCAAAAAATGAAAACAGTATTCGTGTGTGCCTCCTGTTGAGGATTGAACGGGCGAGTCATCTGCCCGGCCTGTTTTTTGCCCGGGCCAATTTGGGGCAATCGCTTTCCATTTTCATGGCAGGTGAGGTACCAGACTTTACCGCGGAGATCGCCACGGACTTTGTCAATACGGAATGATGCCTTACGGTTTAGCTTTGATGTTTCTTTCATCATCAGAACTATTCCGAGAACCCCCCGTGCCACAAAACGTCACAAATGGAAAGCTCTGGAGCACATCCAGACGATAGGATTAACAGGTTACAGACGACTCCCTGAGTGAACGGTTACATCAACGCCTTCAACTGTGAAATATTCGATACGTTATGGGAAGCAAAGTGCTGATCGAACGTTGGAGAAGATATCACAGTCCTGCTTCAGTAATTATTTTGTTACTTGCAATCTGTTAGTCTTATAATTATTCTCATCAGTAGTAATTGAGACTCAGTATCAACTATTCCCCGCCGTCGCCCGGAACAGGTTGTGTTTTGTGTTGCCTGAGATTTGTAAATCAACAGGACCACTGAGCCCCACCAAAAACCTTTCCAGGAGACAACCATGTTTTTCTCTGCGCGCGAACAGCGCACCCGGTCTGCTTTCACCCTGATCGAACTCCTTGTGGTTATTGCGATTATCGCAATTCTGATCGCTTTGCTGTTACCTGCTGTGCAACAGGCCCGCGAAGCCGCCCGTCGGACACAGTGTAAAAACAATATGAAACAAATCGGTCTGGCCATGCACAATTATATGAGTACTTGGGCTGAATCGATTCCGAACGCAGGGGGGACACTCTCCGGTTATCCCAATGACCATTCTCCACTGGCCAAACTGCTGCCTTATGCGGATCAGGCCAACCTGCAGAATCTGGTTGATTTCAACATCCAGATGGGGCATCCGGCACTGGGCGATCTGCCTGTTTCCATGCATGAAGTCGCTAAAACAGTTGTGCCGATGTTCCTGTGTCCCAGCGATCCGGCGCCTGCGGTCAACCACATTCCGACTTATCCTGCCGGAACCGTTTATGCGGGTACCAACTATGCCATGAATCAAAGCAGTGGCATTCAGATTCCAGATCCGGGGCAGGTACATCCCATGCGAACCGGCGATGGTCTCTGCTGGGTGGGGGCCAACCTGAAAATGCGAGATATCACCGATGGTACTACCAATACGATCGCCTTTGCTGAATCAACACGTGGAAATGGAACCCGGACGTCCAACACCGAGCCCATTACGAATCCTCTGCTGTATCGACGTATGGTTTCTTCCGATGTTTATACCGGATCACAGACCGACTGGGACAGTGGTCGCCTTACGACCTGGTTACGAGGTACTGTGCCCGAAGGGCCTGTGATGAATGGCTATTATACACCTAACAGTGATACCGCAGACGCCATTAATGGCTCTTCCAAGCTGACTGCGGCCCGCAGCTATCACACTGGCGGAGCGAATGTTGTTCTCTGTGATGGCAGTGTTCGTTTTGTGGGTGACTCCATTGATGTCAACTTGTACCGCGGACTCTGGACTCGCGGTGGAGGAGAAGTTATCGGAGAGTTCTGATCTGAGACCTTTCCATCAAGTATAAATAAATTCATTGCGCCTGGATTCAATACTGTTTCATCTTGAGACTCACTATGTCAGATACAATCACCAACTCGTCAGCGGTAGATGAAAATCAAAAGGAAACCCAGGCTGATACATCAGCGGGGCGCCCGAATGCAAAACCGTCAAAAAGCGGCTTATATACGATCGTTTGGCGCTGGCATTTTTATGCAGGGATCTTGTCTGCTCCGATACTCTGGATGATTACGATCACGGGTGCGATGTATGTTTTCAGTACGGAAATTTCTGAGTGGCGTGATCAGGCATTATTAAAAGTTTCGCCACAAGAGGAAGAACGGGTCAGCTACGATCGTCTCCGCGAGATTGCAGCCAGCCATGCGGCATCAGAAGATCTGGAGGGAATGGTCGTTCGTTCCGATCCGGCGCATTCTGTTTTCTTTCTTGCACACATCGAAGGGGAGCCAGGCAATCGGGCCGACGATCAGCACCAGCGTATTTATCTCAATCCCTATGATGGAAGTTTGCTGGGAACCCGCATTGCAGAACACGATTTCTTTGCAGTCGTACTTGAACTTCATCGCAGTCTGATGCTGGGGACAACGGGGCGTATTCTGTCTGAACTTGTTACCTGCTGGGGGCTGATCCTGCTGGCGAGTGGTTTCTATCTCTGGTGGCCACGAGGCAAAAAGAATGCGGGAGTCTGGCTGCCGCGGATTAAAGGTAAGTTTTATGCCGTGCTCCGCGACTGGCATGCGGTCTCGGGCTTTTACCTGCTGCCTCTCATCGGCATTATTGCTTTTACCGGTCTGTTTTTTACACTGGTTCTGGGGACCGGTTTTAACACAACCGTAAAGAAAATGGGGCACTGGCCACCCGAATGGTTTCTGACAGCGGAAGCACCAGCGCCTTCACCAGAAGCACAACCGATGAAGCTGGACCAGGTCGTCCCATTATTTCTGGAACACAGTCGATCCGGTGAAGACGCTGTCGCCATTCGCTTTGCAGAAAAACCGGAACTGGCTCATAAAGCCTTTTATATGATTGATGATGACAAAAATTCACTGCGTACCGTTTCTGTGAATCAATATACGGGGGAAAAATTCAGTATTCTGGATCCACCCGATCTGCCTTTTTTGTATCGGGTGCGGCTCTGGGCTGTCTCGATTCACATGGGGAAAATATTCGGAATGCCCACTAAGATACTGGCGATGATTGCCAGTCTGGGTTTATTGGGATTATCAGTAACGGGCATCTGGATGTGGTGGAAACGCCGTCCCACCGGACGCAGTGGCTTTCCCCGTGCGCCACTTCCCCAATCACTGCCAGCCTGGGGTTGGGCTCTGATGATTGTGGTAGGAATTCTTCTGCCGGTTGCGGGAGTGTCGATACTTTTGATCTGTTTACTGGACTGGATCTGTTTTTCTCAGCTGCGCAAGAAAAAGGCAGTGTGAAATCACAATAACACAGGTCCCGGAACAGCATGCAAGAACGCATTACCTTTCAGCATTGTGTCTGTCAATCTAAAGTAATCGTTCCCAATGTCTCTGGCGACGCTACATAAAAACTGGACATCATCTAAATCGTTCCCCGACCCTGCTGCAGCAGTGTCAGGGGACGTTTTTTACCGACCGAAACAGCGGGCCAGACCGCAATCAGGACTGAGAATATCAGCATTCCAGCCAGTCCACTTAGAATGGCAAACCAGGGTACGGACAGATCGGGGTGCAGTCCGCCGAAAAAGCTGAAGTATTGTGCAATCCCGGCACCGCACCAGCCTGCCAGCATACCAAATCCAAAGCTGATCAAGCCTGCGACAATGCCGATCAGCAGTCCTTCTGCCAGAACGACCAGCACGAGTGACCAACTGGTGATGCCCAGCGAACGCAGTACACCCATTTCCCAGCGGCGAGATCTAACCGAGGCAAAGATGACATTCAGTACGCCAAATCCTGCGATCAGAATCGTGATCAGTGGAATCTGACTCAGCATCCAGATCCAGCGACTGGCGGCACCGCGGGTAATGGCACGAATATTCTCTACAGGCATCATGCGCAGTCCAGGAGCACCTTCAGATGATGCCAGCGGATCATCATTGGCTGCTATCGCAGGGACCTGCAGTTGTTTTTGGGCAGCCTGTAAGATCTGATCTGGATTGGACTGATTCGAAGCATAATCGAACCAGACATACGAGGCGACCGGTTTGTTGAAGTTCTGGGCGACCGATTCATAGCTGGCGAAGGCCAGCGCGGCTGCCCGATGGGTTCGGGACCGGAAGCCGGTTAACTTTGTCTGCCAGTGCCAGCCTGGTAATCGCACTGCACCAGCAATGGTATATTTTACCGGTTGATCCGGATTCTCGGGTGGGACCAGTGTGAACTGATCTCCTGTCACGAGTCCTGTCTCCTTCAAAAAGTGATCGGGAACCACGCAGGCATTTCCCTGTTGGAGCAGGGAAACAGCTGACTCCGGTGAACCGGCCACCCATTCCAGGTCGAACAGGGGATGCTCTCCCAGAAACGCACCTTCCGGATCGATACCGATGATGACGACATTGTCCTGCCTGGTAACCGAGGCCCGTTCAGCGCTGTTTGTCAGATCGTTCAGCAGGCGCGGCTGTTCGACCACGATCGGTTCACACCGCTCTGGATCGATGCCGGGAACTGCAGCGAGTGCGGCTGCTTCCTCCGGAGGAATCTCAACCTCACGAAAGGCGATCAGCGCATCAGGCGCCCACGGGCCGGGGATGAAAGCTTCCAGCATCGTAAACCCCCAGACCAGAATTCCAATATACAGCCCCGTGCCGATGGCGATGGAGATGGCGGCTCCTACCGTCCGCCACAGATGGTTGGTGATCTGGCTGCGCAGCAGTTTGGGATCGAGTCCGAACAGTCGCGCCAGCACAGGGCTGCCCCAGCGGTCAACCAGTATCACAATTCCCGGTGACAGCAGAACGAAACCGACTGCCAGTGAACCAAAACCAATGATTAATGTGGCCGTCACACCATACGTGTGGTCTGGAAGAAACAGAAATATCAGTAGAGGGTTGATGCAGATCAGAATCAGCCCCAGTCCAACGGTTTTCCAGGGCACTGCCTGCAGCCCGGCAAGTTGCGGACGCGGAGCCATGGCATCAATGGGTTTGACGCTTGTGACCTGCCAGATTGGAATTAGTGCTGCCAGAAATGCACCACCAAAAGTCGCGACTCCCGCAAGTAGAAGACTGAATGGTCCCACGGATGTACCGTGATGCAATAATCCTCCCGACGCCCGAACAGACATCCAGAGCAGCAACTGACCAAGCAGAATTCCCCCCACAAAGCCAATCGCTGCCAGCAATAAACCTTCACAGGCAATCAAGGTGCCGACTTCAAAACGTGTGAAGCCGATCGCACGCAGGATGGCATACTGGCGAATCCGTTCCGTGATTCCCATACTTAAGGTCGAGAAAATGACGAGCATTGCAATCAAAATGGCGATTCCTGTTGCCGCATATGACTGAATCAGGACATTCTGCGCACTGGCTGATTCATCGAGTGCTTCTTCAATATCAATCAATTCCTGAAATTGCACCGGGGTTGAATAGCGACTGAGCCGCGGACCCCAGCCAAAGCGAAAACGGGTCAGATCAGCGTCTGGCTGCAGCGCGACGCCAATCATGCTGATCTCTGCCTGTTTGGCGAAAAGTTTTTCCGCGGCAGCAGTGGAAACAAAAAATTCACCAGAGCCGGGAGTAATGATCTGGATTGCAGCTTCTCCACCCGGACCAATGATGGTGGGGGCATCGACAATTCCGATCACCTGAAACGGCTCTGTCTGATCACCGTCCCCGATGGAAACAGAGTCACCAGTTTCAAGCCCCCATGTGTGGGCAACATCGGCTCTGACAACGATTTCATGTGATCCCTGCCTGGATGGATCCAACCAGCGACCAGCGTGCATGTCGAATGGAGGCTCCCGCGAATCGGTTGTCAGTATCATGGAAATCGGTCGTCGCCGTGAATCCTGATCTGAGGGGGAGTCCGCTTCCTCATTCTTTTGCGCGTGAAGGGGGCGAACTTTCAACATTTCTCCCCAGAAGGGGTCGGCGGCAGCGACCGAGGAATCGTTTCTCAAATCGGACAGCACTTCCGCAGGTACGACCGTTTCGCCATTCAGATCAATGGGAGCAACTGCCAGTTCGTAGCGTCCCAAAACCAGATCTGAATAGATGTCAAAGTTTTTCAAAAGCATATCATATCCACTGGCTACCCAGACCACGATGCAGGTGGCCGCAATGGTTGCCAGTGAAGTGAGCATCACTCGGTGGGGACGTTCTCGTACAAACGAAAGGGAAACTCGAATTACTTTTTTCACGCCATGACTCCCGCGGCCGCATTCAAAACTCCCTGATACTGGCTGGCGATTTTCTGCGGATCGAAATGTCTGCTGGGAGCAAATTCCGCGAGGTGCTTTCCATCTTTAAGAACGACGACCCGGTCGGCCCACATGGCAACATGCGGCTCATGTGTCACAATCACGATCGTTCGTTTCTGCTCGGTGCAAAGTTCCCGCAACAGCCGACAGATTTCCTGACCGGATACGGAATCGAGGCTACCCGTTGGTTCATCTGCCAGCAGGATGGCGGGATTGGTGATCAGGGCACGTGCGATGGCAATCCGCTGCTGTTCGCCCCCCGAGAGGGCGTCCGGCTTGTGAGTTCGTCGGTCTGTCATGTCCAGTCGTTCCAGCAAAGCGTCCACACGTTCTTCAAGCCCCGGTTCCTCCGTGGCAGGCAGGCGGATGTTGTCTTCCGCGGACAGGCTGGGGATGAGGTTAAAAGCCTGAAATACCAGACCGATATTGAGTCCACGAAATTTGGTCAACTGATAGTCCGAGAGTGCAGCCAGATCCTGACCGTCTACACTGACTGTTCCCGCATCGATGTCCGTCAGACCGGTCATGGCATGTAACAGGGTGCTCTTGCCTGATCCAGAGGCGCCCATGATGGCAACCAGTTCTCCGGTTTCAACGGTGAGATTGATGCCATCCAGCGCAGCGATGGCAGTTTTCCCCTGGTGAAAACATTTGACAACGGATTCGACTTTGAGCGGAGGTACAGAGGAATGGTCGAGAGAGTTCATGTTGAATATATTTCAGTCAAGGGGAATCAGTGAGAGACTAGATACGTTCTGCCTTACATCGCAGAGCGGCCTGACTGCAACAGATGCAGCAGTTTCATACGACAGATCGAAAACGCAGGCCACAAAGCAGCAGTCAGGCAGAGGAACAGGGTGATTCCAAATCCCAGTCCGATCTGCTTCCAGGGGATAACCAGGGAAGGGTGCAGCCCGCCAAAAAAACTCACATATTGTGAGATCCCCGCCCCACACCAGCCCGCCATGATTCCAAATCCCAGGCTCAGACAACAGGCGACCAGACCGACCAGCAGGCTTTCGGCCAGAATCAACCGTGCCAATGCAGAGCGGGAGAGTCCCACTGCCCGCATGACACCAATATTCCAGATGCGAGCCCGGATGGAAGCCATGATAGTGTTCAGAACCCCCAGGCCTGCGATCAGCAGCGTCACCAGGGGCAGTTGGCTCATACCCCAGATCATTCCGTCAGCGCGGTTATGAATCAGATCCTGTACTCCCTGTCGGGTACTAATGCGGACAGCTGAACCAAAGTTGGTGGCACCGATCTTCCAGGTTCCCTGGTAATTAGTTGGCTGCGCTTTACCTGAATATGTGGCAGCAATCTTTTGCAGTGAATTCCCCATTTCATCCAGTGAAGCGTGAGCTTCGGTTTGTGTCCAGAAGAAATTGATCTTCTTAAAATCAAAGTCCTGTCGCACGGTGTCGATATCAGCAAAGACCATCGCAGCGGCTCTGTCGCCGCGACGACGCAGCCCTGAAAGTTTTGTCATCCAGTGCCAGCCGGGCAGATCGACGATTCCCGCGACTTCATACCGGAACGCTTTGTTCGGATCTTCCGGCAGGAGGACTTCAAAGGAATCTCCCAGCGTTAAATTTGCTTCTGTAGCAAAGTGATCGGGAATGATACAGGCTCGATTATGTTTCATCTGCTCTGCAGCGGTCTGGGGATCACCTTCCACAAAACGAAGTTTCAACAGCGGGTTGGCAGCATTGATGCCCCGTTCTGGATCGACGCCAATCAGCACGATTGAATCCTGGCGTGAGACGGAAGTACGTTCCTTACTGCCTGTCAGATCTTCCTTGAGCTTTGTCTGTTCCACAGCCAGTGGCAGGCAGGTTTCTGCACGAAATCCGTCGACATGTGCTACTGTTTGAAATGCGTTATCAGGAATGCCTCCCTCTTTGAAATTAACCAGCAGGTCCGGTACCCATTCACCGGGGACAAAAGGTTTCAACATGGAATAGCCCCAGATCTGAGTCGAGACAAACAATCCCAGACCCAGTGTGAGCGCCACACATGTGCCCAGTGTTCGCCAGAGATTGGAAGAAAGCTCTGCTGACAGGAGCCGGGGATCGAGGAATAAAGCTCGTGCCACCAGGAGCCCCAGAACACGCTCAATGATCGTGATCGTAATGGGTGCCAGCAGCACAAATCCGATCGCCATCGTCGAGTAGCCCAGAGCCGCATAAATTGCATATTGTGACTGATGCTGCATCGGCCAGAAGAAAATGAGAATGGGGTTGATCGCTATCATAATCAACCCGATGACGGTCAGTGTCGTCAATAAACCTCGAGAAATACCGGTGGTTGTAGAACGGGCTGACATCGCTTCCAGCGGGCTGACACGCATTGCCTGCCAGGCCGGAAAAACAGAAGCCGCCAGCGCGCCGCCAAATGCGCAGATTCCGGAAAGTATGATGCACCACTGACCCAGACCAGTCTCCTGTGTGAAGAGAGTAGGTTGTGCTGACTGCATCAGTTTCAGAATGCCCCACCCAGCGGCGAGACCTCCCAGCCAGCCAATGGCTCCCAGCAGCAGACTTTCCAGTCCAATTAATAGTCCAATCTGTCCCGGTGTCATGGAGACCGCTCTGAGCACCGCGAACTGCCGGGTCCGCTCGTTGACGCCCATGCTTAATGCAGTAAAGATGATAAACAAGGCCGCCAGTAATGCGATGCCGGTAGCTGACCAGGCCTGACTGCGTGCACCGGAAACGGCGCGACTGTTACTGATATCTTCGGTGATGTCGCTGGTCGACATGAGGGTCAAAGGGGGAGTCTGACTGGACAGGCGTGATTCCCACCCGACTTTGAATTCAGCAGGCTGTGCAGTCTCCTTCAAGCGAATTTGCGAAATAGTGATCGGGGGAGGGGACTTTCCCAGGACAATTTCAGCAACAGAAACCGGAACATAGAGAGCTGACTGTGCTGGCCCACGCGACGGACTCGGTCCACGAAAGCCACCGATCGAACGTACCTGCTCCACAATTCCGACAATGGTCACGTCTAACTCGCGGTTGACCTGCTGGAGATGAACCTGATCGCCTACCGTGACATTAAACGCAGCCGCACTGCCACTTCTGATGACCGCTTCGCGGGCATCGGAGCCGGGCTCAATCCAGCGACCAGTTTTCATGGGGTAGGGGGGATTCACAGCATTGGTTCCTACCAGGGTTGGACTGAGGGGAGGAATGAAGCTCGGGCCGCGACGGCCAGGAGGCCCTTTTGTATCCGGTTTCCTGGTGGCGGCAGACTGTGATTTGCCATCAGGTGAACTGTCTGACTTCGCAGCTGCCCGTTTGCCAGGGGGCACTCTTTTTTTTAATGGTTTCATCTGAATTCGGCTTTGAGATTCAGAAACCAGTTCCGCTACTGATTCATCCTGGGACATTTCCTGTATGATTTCTGCAGGAAGCATGATTTCTGGTTCCGCGCCGACACCTGTCTGAATTTCCGCCTGTGCCAGGACAAACTGATAACGGCCCAGATAGTCATCTGAAAAATCATCAAACTGTGCGGTCAGCGCGTCATAACCACTGACTACCCAGATGACTACACCGGAAGCAGCGACAATGGATAACGCTGTTAGCAGGAAACGGGCGGGATGGCAGTGGATCTGTCCGAAGAGGAGCTTTAAAATCAGCTTCATAGTATCTCGGCTCCTGATCCAGATGAGAGAACTGTTTCCTGGTAAAAAGCAGCCAGTGCCTGGGCATCGGGAAACTGTTTTGTTTCGAACTCTGTCAGTTTCTGACCATCGCGGAGAACAATGACTCGGTCGGCCCACATGGCAACGTCAGGTTCATGGGTCACGACAATCACTGTGCGGCCCAGGTCGTCACGGAGTTCTTTCATCAGGCGACAGATCGTCTGGCTGGTGACCGAATCCAAACTGCCCGTCGGTTCGTCTGCCAGCAGCAGAGCAGGGTCCGAGATCAATGCCCGGGCAATGGCAATTCGCTGTTGTTCCCCTCCACTGAGGGCATCCGGACGGTGGGTCGCCCGATCCTGTAAACCGATTCGTTCCAGTAATTCGTTGACACTCAGTGGTCCCTGTTCTCCTCCTGCGAGAACAGGGAGAAGAATATTATCGCGCGCGGTAAGCGTGGGAATCAGATTAAAGGACTGAAAGACCAGGCCGATTTTTCGGCGGCGGAAGCGGGTCAAAGCGGGATCGCGCAGCGATGTGATCTCAGTCCCATCAATGAGTACCCGTCCCTGATCGGGTTGAGTAATGCCCGCCATCAGATTCAACAGTGTACTTTTTCCTGATCCACTGGCGCCCATGATGGCAACAAACTCAGACTGATTAACCTCAGCAGAGACTCCATTCAAAGCCAGAATTCGTTTATCTCCCTGTGCAAAACTCTTTGTCAGATTTTCAATCAGCAGGGGTTGAGATTCAGCATCACTGGATACGGTGGTAGATTGTAAACTGGGCACGGATTCTTCTCTTCCTGTTATCTGCGCACATAAAGCACAATTAAATACTGAGAAATATACGAATCGTCATCTTCTGGGAGTTCAAGTTTAGAACTCGCCGATGACTTCTCCCCCGGCGCGCGTCCAGAGCCCATGGTAGAGGGTCTGGTCGATAGAGTCCCCCACAAAGCGAACACTGCCATCGCAGAGCACGACATTAGCCCCGCCACTGTGATAGCTGCGGGCGGCAGTCAGCTTGGAAGAACCAGTCACGGCATCGGGAACTTTACTGTTGGGTGTCAGATAACCATTCATGACCGGTCCAAACGGCACGCTGCCACGCAACCAGGAGAGCATGCGTGATCCTTCTGTATTCGGATAAGGAGGCGCAGCTGCAACCTCGACATATCCTCCTTCCATGCGATACATTCTCACATCGTTATTGGTCCCGGTTGTGCTGGTTCCCGGTCCGCGTGTTGATTCGGCAAAAGCGATCGTGTTGGTGGTACCGTCCACGATGTCGCGCATTTTGTTCTTCGCTCCTACCCAGAAGAGTCCATTACCCGGAGCCAGCGGATGAATGGGATCATAGGTACTGCCATTGTCGAAATCCACACCGTCACCCTGGTTGGCTGCATAGTTACAGCCGGCATATTCATACAGATTCTGGTAAGGCTCAATTGCTACCTGGGGACCCGGGTCGCTGGGGCACAGGAACATGGGAATGACCGTCTTCGCCACAGGTTGCATCTCTGCAGGTAAGGGTTGAAATGCTGGGTGTCCCAGATGAAGGTTGAAGTCAATGAGATTATTAAGGTTTGTCTGATCGGAATACGGCAGCAGACGAGCCAGGGGTGAGAAGTCATCGGGGTAGCCACTGGTCAGCGGGTTACCCGCATTGGGAAGCGTCTCACCGTAGGTACTGACATAATTATGCAGGGCCAGTCCGATTTGCTTCATATTGTTTTTGCATTGTGTCCTGCGGGCGGCTTCACGTGCCTGTTGCACAGCAGGTAAAAGTAAAGCAATCAGAATTGCGATAATCGCAATGACTACCAGAAGTTCAATCAGTGTAAACCCACGTTTTATGCGCATGGAAGTACCTTCCTCAATATAAATAACTCATTTGCGAGATTGGCCGATGAGTGGATTGAGAAGGTGATCCTGAGGCTGGCTGCAGCTGGCGAAGTTCATCGGCGTACAAACCGCATTCATACTGCAACAACCATACCAGCGAGTTTTATGAATGACCTCATCGCTTTGCTGCCTGATACCATGCATGTTTCTGAGAGGCAGGTCGATCACCAAATAGTACTGCTGTCAGATAAACCGACAGTAGTGTCGAAGAACTGGCAGTCGAGAGTCGTGGTTTTTGGGGGAACTGATCTGTCTCGGGATTCTTGATTAACGTCGTCAATCAATTGAATCTCAGGTGTATCCAGATAAGATTGATTTCTGTATAGATGAATTTAATTTACGCTGACGTACGAATTCAATCCAGCTTCGACGACCAATCCATCTCAGTTCTCATCGAATCGATGCCCCATGTTAACAGTAATCCAATGGATTCACCTTTTCATTATCTTGTTGATTGCTTTTGCCGGGGGGTATTTTCCATTTACCAAAACAGCACATATCCGCACGAATGGAGGATTCCCGCGAGGTGAAGCGTTTTCTTCAGGTGTTTTTCTTGCTCTTTCATTGACCATGTTACTTCCTGCCTCCTTTCATATTTTTCAAGAAGAGCTTCCAGAACTCAATTATCCAATTGGTTCCGTCATTGCCATTCTTGCTTTTCTGGGCCTGCTTGCGATGGAACATATGACGATGCATTCAATCGAGAGAGAACGAATCAAGATCAAAAATGGGCGGTTGCCAGCGCGTATCCCACTGGTCATGACAACGATGATCGCACTCCCCTCATTCTTTTTAGGAACCACCTTGGGAATGAGTGATAATACCCAGGCTACTTTCATATTTATCGCTATTATTCTCCATAAGGGAACTGCGGCCTTTGCGTTAATGCTCACAATGGTTCGTAGCACACTCTCTCGATCGCAAATAATATTTTTGTTTACTTCTTTTGCACTGAGCACTCCACTGGGAATTATCTTTGGTGGATTTATTCACAATGACCTTTCGCCTTCAGCTGCAATCGTCAAAGCCGTCGTTTTTTCACTGGGAGCCGGCACGTTCCTCTATATGGGTACGTTGCACGAAATGAAACATGCCTCATTAATCGAACACTGTGGTAAAAGAAGTTGCTTTCTGGCGATGGTAACCGGCCTGTTTATCACTGCATTAGTTCGTTTCGTGATGGGCGACGCACATCATTTTTAAATGTTTGCTCAAACAGCCTTAGCAGTTATGTAAGTCACGAAAAACAAGTTCACGGAATTGACGCTGCCCCTTAACCGGAACCAGAACCTGATACACTACTCAGGATTCTGGACCGATTGAGGAGAAGGCAGCATGCCCACCAAACGTCATTCATCCGAATAGATCATTTCGGAAGCACTTGCCAAGAGGATTCCCCCAACTACGGTTCGCAGTTGGGGCGGTCATGTTTCCGAGGAAATGCTGCGGCGGTACACGCACGTACTGGAACAGGACACTCGCGCCAGCATTGAACGGTTTGCTGCTAAGGAGACAGACAGTAGTAAAGAACAGGCAGCTGAAGCATCAGAACAGGCTAAAGACGGTGGCTCAGTCGAGGAATGCTGAGTCCAAAACAAATGCCTGCCGGCTGTAACACAGCGGGCAGGCATCTATCACAATTTTACCACAATTCTAAAAAGGAGCAGAATTATGAAGTTTCAAATTTCTACCAGCACAGCAGTTAAGAACAGTGCCAGTAAAAAAGGCGGAGAGAGGGGGATTCGAACCCCCGGTACCTTGCGGCACACCGGTTTTCGAGACCGGCACATTCGGCCACTCTGTCACCTCTCCGGTGGAATGATCTCGGTTTCAGATCATTATTTACTATTGAACTGACAGCATAGTCAGATCACCAGGCAGCGTCAAATTCGAACAGGCAGAACTTCACAACACTCAAATTGTTATTGCCAGCCTTCGCTGCCAACCATCTTTGCTGTTTTGTCGTAAGAATTTCAGCGTGCCTGCATTTCGGAATCACGGTCGCTATTGTCAGAACCAGTTGAAGGTCTCGAAATGTAAACGATTCCCTGCATCTTTCTTGCAGACTCTCTGTAGTCGGGATATGCTGTTATTTATAGATATTTTTTGTAAAGGTTGGTTCACCATCATCTTTGGAAAATCAACTCACATAGAAAATGACTATCTGACAGCGAACATTTAGTAGATGAAGTAGGTATAATGAGAGCCGAGGTATGTCCATGTTCTGTGTGGCTGCCTTCAAACTCGTGATTTCACAGGTCTAGCGTCCTCTCTTTCACGGCCTCGGTTCATCCGTACATTAGCGATGGAATTTATAATATGCGTCTATTCCATTTTGTATCGATCGTGAGTCTGTTTACGATTTTGACAATGGTCTCTTCTGTTTCCGCAGAAGAGCAATATCTCGAATTTCTCCAGGGATTACGGGATAAAAACTATCACGACACGGCATTGCAGTATCTTGATCAAATTGCCGCCGACAAAACGACTCCCAAGGAAATTCAGGAACTGATTCCCTTTGAGCGGGCGATGACATTGATGATGTTTTCGCGGACTCAAACTCAGCCCGAGGAGCAGGAAGAAACACTGAATCTGGCTCTGGCACAGTTGGCATTGTTCACAAAGCAGTACCCGAATCATCCCATGGCAGGGACTGCGAATACAGAACGCGGGAAAATTATTCTGGAAAAAGCGGAAGTAGAAGGCCGCAAAGCACAGTCGCCTGCGGAACAGAATAACAAAAAAGCCCATCAGGAGGCGGCACGAAAACTGGTGGCCCAGGCCAGGGATATCTTTCAGAAAGCCTATAATCTCCACGAAAAGACCTGGAAGTCATTTCCTGCGACTTTCATCGACAAACAGAAAGAACCGGAAAGATACGAAGCCCGGGCCAAAGCTGAAATCCAATTCATGAGTGCCCAGCTGGATCTGGCACAATGCACTTATGCTGAGGCACAGACCTACGATCCCGGCAGTGCTGATTTCAATCGGCTTCTGAAAAAAGCTGCCGAAGAATATGCCAAAATTCACGAACGTTATCGCAGTCAGGTTGGTGGATTATACGCCCGTATGTGGCAAGGAAAGTGTTTTGAAGAACAGGGTGAACTGGGACAGGCGCTGGGGATCTACAATGAATTACTGGGGCACCCCGGTAAGTCCTCGGCGATCAAAGGTTTGAAAGATAACTGTCTGCAGTTCCGATTGATCTGTCTGAATGATGAGAAGAAAAAAGACTATCAGCTGGTGATTAATGAAGCCGAGGAATGGTTGAAAGATAATCGTTCCCATAGTCGTACTGCCATAGGGCAGGGGATTACCTGGGAACTGGCGCGAGCCCAGGAGGCACTGGCAAATCAGGAAAGTACGAAAAAGGGTGATCAGGATCGGATTCTCAGGCAAGCCCTGGCGAATGCCCGGTTTGTGAATGCGTTCCGGGGTAAATATCGCGATGTTTCCCGGCTGATGGTAGGTCGAATCAATGCGAAGATACAGGGGAATTCAGGCGGAGATCCTCAGGATTTTGCTACTGCGTACGGCCTGGGGCAGGATCGCAATAAACAGACGAAAACGTTAAAAGACAAACTGGCAGCAGCCAAGACACCAGCGGATAAAAAGAAGGCTCAGGTTGAACTGACTCAGTTCATGGAAGAAACTGCCCGTATCCTGAGAATCGCTTTGAAACTGGCAGATAATAAAACGGACCCCAAGGAACTGGATCACGCCCGATTTCTTTTGAGTTACACCTATTACAATCTCAGACGCAGTTATGAATGTGCGATTCTGGCAGAGTTTGTGGCGAAGAGCGATGACAAAGTCAATGGAGGCATGTCATTGGATGCGGCTTACCTGGCGCTGGCTGGTTACCTGCAGGCTTATAACGATTCACCCAAGGATCTGCGTTACGTAGACAATCAGCACATGGAGGCGATCTGTAACCTGATTACCAGCAGATGGCCTGAAAGTGGACGTGCGAATGATGCCCGGATTCAGCTGGGTAATATTTACAGTTCAACTGAAAGACCAGCCGAAGCAGCAAAATGGTTTTCACAGGTTCCACCCGCAGCGCCACAATACACGGATGCTCAAATCAGAGCCGGGCAGGCATATTGGAACAGCTATCTGACAGCGATGTCGCGTCGTTCTGAAACGAAACCAGAAAATGCAAAACAGTGGTCAGAGTTAGCTGAGAAACATCTCCGCACTGGAATCGCGGCGACTTTGAAGTCTCTGCCGCCGGAAGCAAAGACTCCCGAAAATTTGACTGCTGCAAAGACATCACTGGCTCAAATTGCCTTGAATAACGGGAAATATCAGGAAGCGATTGACATTCTGACAAAAGACCCGCATTCGGTTCTGAAGGCCATTCATGTTGCAAAAGGGGCTAAACGGCCTGCGAAGGGAGTACAGAGCAGCGAATTTGCGAATCTGGTCTACCAGCTGCAACTGCGGGGTTATATTGGTTTGCAGCAGATTGATCTGGCACGTAAAGCGATGAAAGAACTGGAAGAATCCGCTTCAGGATCTGGCGGCGAATCGATTACCGAGATGTATCGTCAGCTGGGCGAGAAAATTACGGAAGAGATTGAACGTCTGAAAACTGCCGGGGACACCAAACGAATTAACGATGTACGAAAATCACTGGAAACATTTCTGACAGATATCTTCAAACGAAAAGATCAGACCTATGGTTCGCTGGTCTGGATTGGTGAAACTTATTATGGCATGGGACAGGGGGCCAGTGAGAACCCGACTGTGGCGCGTGGTTATTATGACAAAGCTGCTGCAGCGTTCGAAGAAATACTGAAACGCCAGGATGCGACTGGCGAATTTATTCCGGGTAATTTTCAAGTGGGGATTACACTGCGTCTGATAAACTGTAAGCGGGAGCAGGGTGAGTACGAAGCTGCAATGAAACTGCTCGCTCCCATTGTGAAGGAAAAAGATAATTCACCAGAAGTACAGTTTGAAGCTGCCAGTCTCCTGCAGGCCTGGGCTGCAAGCGGTCAAGGCGATAACAATAAAAAATATCTGGAAGCCATTAACGGGATGGAACTGGAGAACGGTGGGGTGATTCGTGGCTGGAATTATCTGGCCCGGCTTCTCCAAAATTCGCTGGATTCGCCAGGTCGTGAAGATCTGAAGAAAATGTATCTGAAAATGTATTTCGATGCCCAGTATAATAAGGTGGATTCACTGCGAAAATATGCAATCGCAGTGAATGATGCCAGCAGTCTGGAACGCACAAAATCTGAAATCAATGTATTTGGCCAGACCAATGTTGATCTTCCGGATGATGTCTGGGAGCGGTTCAACCAGTTGTATCGTCAGGTCCAGATTGATATGGGAGAAGATCCACAGGATCTGGCGCGACGAATGAGTGCCAGTGAAACTGTAGCAGCGAATGATGCAACTGCTCTGGAGACAGAAACACCGGCGGATACCCGACAGAAAGTGGCACAGCAGCCGACAGAACAGACTGCTGGGGGTTCCAATACCATGATCATTGTGCTGCTTCTGCTGGTAGGAGTTGGTGGTGCAGTCGCGTTCTACTTCTTTGGATTAAAGCCTGGTAAGAAAGCACCGCGTCCCTCTTATCAGTTAGCGACAAATGTCACAATACCTTCCGATATTCCTGCTTCGGCACCTCCGACCCCAAAACCGAGTCGATCAGAACCGTCAAAGTCATCTCTGCCTGATATTGCTGATGGGAAACCTCGCAGCAAATCAGAACCTGAGAAAACCAGAAACAGGCAGCCGACGGAGAAAGCGGATTCCAATAAGAGTGATTCCGGTAACGAAAAACGTAAACTGACACCGGAACAAATTGCTGCCCGTAAAGCAAAATTAGCACAAATGTCGCCCGAAGAAATTGCAGCCCGGAAAGCGGCGATTGCCAAGAAAAAAGCAGCCCAGGCAAAACAACAGAAACAGTCACGACCTCGTCCCGAAAGTGAATCCCAGGACAGCTGATCTTTAAGCTGAAATAATTCTGAATACAGGCATCAACTCGAGATGAGATTTCAATTATCGTTGAGGAGCAATCTACTCATGAAACGTCCGATCTGGTCAAGTTTGATTTTACTGGCAGGAATTTCGATTCTGACAGCGTCAAATGCAACCGCTGCAGATACGATTTATCAATATGATGGCAGCAGTCCTCTGCTGGGAGATGTCAGCGGCTACACGAAGACCGAGCTGACATTAAAACGCGGGGCAACCGATGTTAAAATACCGGCGAATGAAATCGAACGTGTTCGCTGGGAAGGTGAGCCTCCGCAGTTGAATATTGCCCGCAATCAGGAACAGAATGGAAATTATGCAGCCGCTCTGGAAGAGTATAAGAAAGCTGAGGGCTCAGCGAGCCCGAATCTGAAAAAGAGTCTGCAGTACATGATTGCCCGTGCGACTGCCCGCAGTGCCAAATCAAATCCTGCTCAATTAGACAATGCCATTAAACTGCTGGATGATTTTGTCAAAGCCAACGCAGATCATTTCAGTTATTACCCGGCGATGAAACTGCTGGGAGAATCCCAGCTGGCGAAAAAAGATTATGTGGCTGCAAATTCAGCATTTGGCACAGTCGAGCGCTCCCCCTGGAAGGATTACCAGATGGACGCCAAGAATATGAAAGCACGGGTCTTGCTTGCCCAGGGAAACACAAAAGGGGCTCTGGCAGCCTTCGAAACTGTTGCCAAGATGGACGGCAAGACTCCTGGTGAGCTGGCAAATAAACATGCTGCCCAGCTGGGAAGCGCCATCTGTCTGGAGAAAGATGGCAAACCTCAGGATGCGATCAAAGTACTGGATGAAATTATCAAAAATGTCAGCTCCAGTCAGAGTAGTCTGCTGGCGGAGGCTTATCTGAAAAAAGGTGACTGTTACCAGGCATTAGGTGAATCGAAAGAGGCGTTGATAGCTTATCTGCATGTTGATGTTCTGTTTCCTTCAGAACCGGCTGTACATGCAGAGGCTTTATATCACCTGTCGACGCTCTGGGGAAAAGTTCAGAAACCGGAGCGGGGAAATGAAGCCCGGGCGGTTCTGCAGCAGCAGTATCCGGACAGTGAATGGACGCAAAAAGCCACAAAAAGCTGATAAATCGACGTGAAAGTCAGATTGCTGGCAAGATTCATCAGGTCTTCCCTTTACAATGCAATTTTGGACTATAAATAATAGCACACTTGTATTTAAGACGCATTCAGTCCTAACAGCAAGATATCCATGATTAACACTCCTTTCAGTAGACCGGAGACCACAACGATGATGATGGGGAATTCCTTGGAACGGAATCAGACTTCACTGGCTTTTCGTAGCCTGAGCATATTATTACTTCTGGCCGTCGTACTGACGCCGTTCGGTCTGCCAGCGAACAGCTGGGCTTTTCAGGATGAGGCGGCGCCTGCTGCGGGTGAGGCACCAGCTGCAGGTGAAGCTGCCGCTCCGGCTGCTGAGCCAGCGGGTGAAGCACCTGCTGCCGGTGGTGGTGAAGCACCAGCTGCCGCTCCTGCTGGAAATGCGGCACCGGCTACACAAGAAAGTTTCCTGTCCTGGATGATCCGGGCATCAGGCTTTTTTGGTTTTATCCTGCTGTTGCTTTCTTTTCTGATGGTAGCCTTAATTATGGCGAATGTACTTTCCATCCGTCGTGATAACCTCATGCCACCCGATCTGATTGGTGCCTTTGAAGAAAAAATTAATAGCAAAGATTACCAGGGAGCCTACGAGCTGGCAAAAAGCGATGATTCGTTTGTCGCACGTGTGCTGGCAGCTGGTCTGAGTAAGCTGAACCAGGGTTATGCAGAAGCCGTAGAAGGCATGCAGGAGGTTGGTGAGGACGAAAACATGGCCATGGAACACAAACTGAGTTACCTGGCTCTGATCGGTGCGATCGCGCCGATGATCGGACTGATGGGTACTGTTTATGGTATGATTTTGAGTTTCCAGACAATTGCCAACTCGGCAACGTCACCGAAACCGTCTGAGCTGGCGGATGGAATTTCTACTGCGTTGTTTACAACTCTGGAAGGTTTGACCGTGGCGATTCCCGCGATGATTTTCTACAGCCTGCTGCGAAACCGGGTTGCCCGTTTTTCATTGGAAGTCGGCATGATCAGTGAAAGCCTGATGAACCGCTTCTCTTCCAGCAGCAAATAATGATGTCATTGATCAAACAGACAGGATGCATTTTGCATCCTGTCAAACCCTGATTGAGTAAAGAGTGGTTCAATGAAACTTAAAACCAAAAAACCGGCGGTGGCTGACGTCGATATGACGCCGATGATCGACATCGTGTTTCAGCTGATCGCGTTTTTCATGGTGATTACCAACTTCGAACAGATTCAGGCGGATGAACGGGTGAAGCTGCCTTCGGATTCTCTGGCGAAGCCACCAGAAGTGAAAGCCGCTGATGAGCTGGTGTTGAATATCGGTTTTGACCGGAACGCTGCAGGGGAGATTACGGATCCCGAGGCCTATATATTTTATAACGGCGAGCAGATTCCCGTGCTGAAATTCGGACCGAAATTCGAACAGGAAGCACGTATTTACAAGCAGAAAAATCAGGATCCGAAAGACGTGCCTGTCATTCTGAGAGCAGATGCACTGGTGCAGACAGGTCTGGTTCAGGACCTGATTAAACTGGCACAGGAAAACGGCTTCACCAAATTTGCCTTCAAGGCAACCCAAAAAATCGAATGACGACCCTAAATAGAATACTGTTGACGAAACAGTCTTTATTTTTTCAGGATCAATTCCTATGAAACTACGCAGCTCAGGTCGAGAAGCAGAAAAAATCGAGCCACAGATGGCGCCGATGATCGACGTGGTATTTCAGCTTCTGATCTTCTTTATGTTAACGCTGAATATCGTGGAGCCTGAAGGCGACTTTAATGTGAACATGCCTATTACGGACAGCAATGCTCCTGCTGAAGAACCTGTCCTCAAGACTGACATTAAAGTCAGACTGGTTGCAAATGAAGACGGTTCACTCAATACGATTCGGGTAGGTCAAAACAATCTGGGAAACGGTCCCAATGTATTCACTGGCTTGAATCATGAGATTCTGAAAATTATTGGTAGACCAGGAAGTCCGATTACTAAAGATATGGAAGTCGAGCTGGAATCCGATTACAACCTGCATTACGAATATACCCTGAAAGCAGTGAGTGCCTGTACCGGACGTCTGGATCCTTCCGGGAAGCGCATTATCCGTTACATCGAAAAAATCAAGTTTGCACCTCCGGTGGGTGGTCCGAATGCGGGCAGTTAATCGTGAAACGGCAATAATTCATTCGAACAGCTCTCAGGCAGGTCTGTCTGTGAGCTGTTTTCGTTTGTTCTAGTCAATGGAAATATAGACAGATCTCCAGTTCAGGCTTCTGCCGGATGTTTGCGAAATTCGTGTTAGAATCAATGGTTCTGGTTTCCTTTTCAGTAGCAACCGCATATTTGTTTGGCTATAGTGTACGATGATCCTTTACCCGAAACGGGTATTATGGTTTTTAATAACAGCTTTGTTTTTCACGGTTTAACAGACCGGGAAGCAACAGCTGATGTCTGTTGTGTGTTTGGGAGATCACACAATGATTTTGTTTCCTCGCACTCTGTGAAGATCGGGAGGAGTGAAAGTCAGTCGTTAAAACGAATATTCAGTGAAGGAATAGACGAGGTCCCGAATTGAAATCTGGCTGGCTGTCATAATTCAAACTATTTACGGAGTGAACGAAGTACTGTCTGGATATTCCGGATGAGGACTTTTCACAGGGTTGAATGCAGCGCGGGAATGACCCGGCTTGCAGAATGCCTGTTTGAGCTAAAATCAAAATCATTCCCAATCTCTCTGGATGTCTGAGACTTATTTCCGGAGAACAGGGATGCTACTGGATCAGATTCAAGCGATTGAAATCAGCCTGAATCACCTGTTTTTTACGATGAGTTTCAGCATACGAGAATTGATGGGGACAAGTAACTAGAATCTTGCCTTAGACTTAAAGTGACTCATTTGTAATGTTGTTAATCAGTATCCGTGTGCTCTACGCATTTGTTTGCGCTGGCGCTATCGCCACCTTTGTCAGTTCTAACCCGCCCAGTCCCGTCGATCAGTCTCCGCTGATTGCGTTTGTCCTGCTGATGATTCTCACACAGGCAGTAACCTGCCTGGACCTGCTCGTTGGCCGCAAACGGATCGAAGTTATCTCAGCCATTTATTTCGGCCTGCTGGTTGGAGTGCTGCTGAGCTTTTTGCTGAAACTGGCCTTAGATCCGGTAATTTCCAAGACAAATTGGGGTGAGGGAGTGGTCATGATTACGACCCTGACCTTGCCTTATCTGTGTATATCCTTTCTGTTACAGACCAAAGATGACTTTCGGTTTATTGTTCCCTATGTTGAGTTCTCACGAGAACTGAAGGGGGGGCGTCCGCTGGTGCTGGACAGCAGTGCTTTGATTGATGGAAGGATCGCAGATGTCGTAGAAACGAAAATTCTGGATTCCGAAATGGTAGTTCCCGATTTCATTCTGAAAGAAGTACAGGATATCGCTGACAGCAGCGATAAAGTTCGTCGCGTGCGAGGTCGTCGTGGACTGGACATTCTCTCCACGTTGCAGAATAACCCGACCGTCGATATCTCGATGTACGAAGCCAAGGAAACCGACAAGGAAAAGGGGCTCACCGTCGATCAGAGGCTGGTGGTTGCCGCTAAAAAACTGGGTGGAAAAGTTGTCACCAACGATTTCAATCTGAATAAGGTTGCGAGCGTACAGGGAGTCGATGTGATCAACCTGAATGATGTCGCTAACTCATTGAAACCACGCTATCTGCCTGGTGAACACATTCAGTTAAAAATCATCAAAGAAGGAGAATCGCAGGCACAGGGTGTGGGATATCTGGATGATGGTACAATGGTGGTTTGTGAACAGGCCAATCATCTTGTCGGGCGAGATGTGGATGCTGTTGTTACCAGTGTTCTACAGAGTAGCGCGGGTCGCATGATCTTCGGTCGTGTGACTGAGAATCGTTGAGATTGCCCTATCTTTTCCGGCGGAAACGGAGCGCGATCATGAGTAACCGGAAAGTCAGTCATATTGGAATTGCCGTTGTGGAATATCAGCGGCGATTTCTCGTTGGTATTCGAGATGGGGATTCGCCTCTGGCAGGCTATCATGAGTTTCCTGGTGGGAAATGCCATACCGGGGAGCCATCCTCGGCCTGCGCTGTCAGGGAGTGCAGGGAAGAGACCGGTCTGGAAGTGATACCAGTCCATGAACTGCTTTCGGTTCAACATAGTTATGATCATGCTGAACTCGATCTGGATTTCTGGCTCTGTCGGCCCGCGGATGCCTCTGATGAATTATTCAAACAGACCCTGCACGGGTTTCACTGGATACCGGCTGAAGAACTGCCTGATCTGAGTTTCCCAGCGGCGAACTCTGCGATCGTGGACCTGCTGGTTCAACAGTTTGCTTCGTAATACACCAGCTTATAATGCAATGCCATCTGTGATAAAAGTGTTGATGGGAAAACAGATATCAGTCGTTCTGATCCGATTTGACTTTCACCCCGTGTGACCTAGACTTCACCAACATATCGCGCGACTGTTTTCACATTTCAACAGAATGCATTGACAGGTTTCCAGAGCATGGACTATTCAATCACTCAGGCGACCCCGAGTGACGATCAGGAAGAACTGAATTCTCTGATTAATCGGAACTTTAAGAAAACCGACTCTCAGTGGTTTAACTGGTCTCACCATCAGAATCCATTCGGTGAGAACTATTGCTGGCTTGCGCATGAAGAATCTGCGGGAAAGCTGATTGGTTCGACGGGTTTATTAACACGTCGCATGTGTTGTGACGGCAAATCTTTAGCGGTAGGCCAGGCAGAATCAATTAATATCGATGAAGAGCATCGGTCTGCTCAGGCTGCATTAAAATTACAACGCGCTCTCATTGCGCACCTGCCCGATACCGATTTCAATTTTGTATATGGTATGACTGATACTGCGACGGCTGTATTTAAGCGGTGTCGCTATCGACAGGTGGGAACATTCCAGCACTGGGTCAAACCCATTCGTACGGAATACAAATTCAAAGACAGAATCTCATCACCCCTGGTCAGAAAAGGAGTTGCCTGGCTGGCCGATTTGGGTTTACGGCTCTATTCACAGGAGACACGGACATTTTTACCCCATCAGAACAAAATCAATTTTGATGCCCCGATTGATGAACGCTTTGAAACTCTGTTCCGTGAGCATTCTGCAGGCCTGGTGATGGTTGAGCGGACACGCGAGTTTCTGGAATGGCGTTTTCGTCAGGAACCCAGTACCCGGTTTCAGATCATGACTCTGGAAGACCGCAATCAGAGTCTGTTGGGGTACATGGTGTTTGTACTGGGAGAGACGGGGCGCGGTGGTGATTTTGCTGCTGGCATTCAGGATTTTTTCTATCGAGATCTGAAATCATTTCGGCTGATGCTGACGGCTTTCAGCGGTTATTGTCGTCAGATTGGTATGGAGACCATCGTGATGAATTACTTTGGTCGTGAAGAAGTTTCGAAACTGCTGACCAGCTTCGGTTTTTTCCAGAGGCATTCACAGACAAACGTGTTTGTGTATGCCAATCCGGAATTCCAGGATTTTTCGCTTGAACCCCTTCTTGATGAAAATCACTGGCATCTCACCAATGCAGAACTGCTGTCCTGAACCGGTTATGTTTCTGAAGTTTTCTGCTTCAGTTACTGCGCACCACGTTGTTGCCGATTCTGCTCTCGGGCTATTAACTCCGCCGCCGCTGCAGATCCAGTATTGAAATTTGCAGTTGCAAGACTGTGAATTCCATATCCGTAACCCTTAAGGGGATTAAACCAGATTTCACGTCCGGTGAAGGGATCCAGGCAGTAGGTATAGCCATCGATTGAGACGAAGAGCTGTTCTTCATCCACAAGAATCGCGAGATAATTGGAACGACCTTTGGGCGATTTCCAGGACCAGAGCAGCGCTCCTGTATCACGGTTTAACGCGACCACCCGAGAATTGAAACTGACGAATAACAGGTCAGTGATATCCAGTTCGTTCGCCGGCTGAGAAGAATGCTCTGCGTATCCATTTTCATCCAGAAAACCACCGCTCATGAGGACCTGCCTGGTTTGCACTAATATGTAAAATGGAATAGATCTGTGGCGACACTACGAGACAGCAGCCTGCATCAAAGCCTTATTGAATAGGCCGAATCACGGGTTTACCTGCTGTTTTCTCTTTGTCCAGTTTTCCAGGTCCGAGAGAAGGGTCGATGGCAACAGCACGTTCATAGTCTTGGGCTGCTTTTTTATGCTCGCCTTGTTCCTTATAAGATTTAGAACGCATCAAATAGGCTTTGGCGACAATTTCATCGATCCGCTTGGCGCGTTCGAAGTCGCGCAGTGCATGTTCCACATCTCCCTGTTTCATGAATGCATCACCACGCACGGAATATGCTTCCGGTTGAGGCTGGATTTTGATGGCCCGGGAACATTCCTGAATGCAGCGATCCAGCTTGTTTTCCTCTAAGTACAACGCACCGCGGATATAATACCCACGACCCGTGTCCTGCGTGAGTTCGACGATTTTTGCATAATCCTTCATCGCTTTTTCGCGCATTTCCGATGCCAGATAAAACTGGGCACGTTCCAGAATTAGCTCGGTATCATCCGGGGTCTTGGCAAGTCGCTCATTCAGTCCAGCCAGTTTCTGCAGCCAGATGATTTTTTCTTCATCGGCTTTCTGTTTCTCAGGCTGCTCTGCCAGTTGATACACGGTCATTCGTTGCCGGTAAAATTTCAGGCTGTTGGGACTGAGTTCAATGGCTTTCGTAAAATCAGCGATGGCTTTGTCATACTCTTTGCGTCTCTGCCAGACCAGTCCCCGGTTGTCGTAGGCGTTCAGATATTTGGGGTTCAGCTGCAGTACTCTGTTAAGAACTTCTAATGCTTTATCCGTTTCATTCAGATTCATTAATGCGAACCCGAGATTATTCATCGCATCAATACTGTCTGGTTTGATTTCCAGGACCCGTTCGAAATCTGCACGGGCTTGCTTAAGTTTGCCTGTCGTCGCAAACAGGAGTCCCCGATTGTTCAATGCCTGAAGACTGTCTGGCTTGCACTCAATGGCTTTGGTGAAATCTTTCACAGCGAGTTCCGCACCGCCGCGTGTCATGAAAAATAGTGCGCGCGTGTAGTAGTACTGTGCGTTTTTCGGGTCCATCTCGATCGCTTTCGTCAGGTCGACGATGGCACTGGCGTCCTGTTTTAAATCGGCCCAGGCACTGCCTCGATGAAAGTAGTACCGGGAAACCTGGGGATTCAATTTGATCGCCATGGTCAGTTCCTGTGTCGATTCAGCCAGCTTGCCCTGCTTCTGAAACTCCAGGCCTCGCAGGAAGAATTCTTCGGCTTTCTGCAGGGAAGTATCATCGACCTTTGCCTGCGCAGGGGCGGAAGCTGTTAAATTCGGCTTCTGATGCGGAAGCGATTCCTCTGAACTGGTTTCCCGTTTTTTTTCAGTCGTAGTCTGCGCTATTGTTTTAGCAGTGTTCTCTGGTTTAACTGCTTGCTGTGAAGCTGGTTGCGACTCAGAACCACATCCGCTGAACAGTGATAAACCGACTAGCATCCCTGCAATCTGACGATTCATTTTTTATTTCACCTACTTTGTGTATCCGCACTTTTTGCATAAAATGCAATTAATTGACCGAAGGCTTGTAAATCGACATCCAAAATCTGTCAATCCCAATTGATTTTTCGCGTTTTTCATCAATGGACGTTGAGCCCGTGATCTTTTACAATCCGGAAGCCCGTTAAAGGGCCAATCAGCGGTTTTATCTTATAAGGAATAAACAACTTGCAATTACCACGTAATCCAACCAGAGAAGTGAGAATTGGTACAGTGACGATTGGAAACGCTCATCCCATCGCCGTCCAAAGCATGACTGCTACCAAGACCAGCAACATCGACGCGACCGTTGCCCAGATTCACTCGCTCGAACAGGCGGGGGCGGATATCGTGAGAATTGCAGTCGATAATAAGCGGGAAGCGGCAGCGTTAATTGAAATCCGTAAGCAGACCACCGTTCCGCTGACCGTCGATCTGCAGGAAAATTATCGCCTGGCGGAAGTGATTGCCCCATACGTCAACAAACTGCGGTATAACCCGGGGCATCTCTATCACCATGAGCCGGAAAAAGCCTGGCAGGAAAAAGTTCGTTTTATCGCCGAAGTTGCGAAAGACAATGACTGTGCGATGCGGGTGGGAGTGAACTGCGGATCCGTCGATCCGGCCAAGCTGGAAAAGTATGATCCACATGATTCCATTTCGCCGATGCTGGAAAGCGCACTGGATCACTGTGAATTTCTGGAATCCATTGATTTTACGCGGTTCTGTGTTTCATTGAAAGATTCTGATCCAGCGAAAGTGATTGAAGTCAACACCCGGTTTGCCGCGAAACGACCGGATATTCCACTGCACCTGGGCGTCACGGAAGCGGGCCTGCCTCCGGACGGAGTGATTAAAACCCGGATCGCATTCGAACAACTGGTCAGTAAAGGTATCGGTGATACGATTCGTGTATCTCTGACCGTTCCCAATGACCGCAAAGGAGAAGAGATTGAAGCCGGGCATTCCATTCTGAATGATATTGCTGCCGGCCGGGTTCGATCGGTTGTCGATTTTGATCAGAAAGGATTGAATATCATCAGCTGTCCCAGCTGTTCCCGTGTCGAGAATGAAGTCTTCGTGGATCTGGCGGCAGACGTGAAACAGATGACCGCGTATGCCAAAGACCATAAAATTACGATTGCCGTGATGGGTTGCCGGGTCAATGGTCCTGGTGAGACAGACGACGCCGACCTGGGGCTCTGGTGCGGGCCGAATTATGTAAATCTGAAAAAGGGGAGCGAATCACTGGGACGCTATTCTTATGATGATATACTGCCTCGACTCAAAGGCGAACTGGACGCGTTGATTGAACAGCAGTCGGCAAAGATTTAATCACCTGTTCCTGGCGCGCTCAATATTTCCGAAATTCATTTCTCGAAAAAAGCATGGATGTAACTCATGGCCAATTCAAGTTCCGCTAGCGACCTGACCACAGCAACCATCCTGATTTTTGGTGCTTCCGGCGATTTGACTGCGCGTAAGCTGATTCCCGCGTTATATGACCTGTGGAGCGAAGGCTTTCTCTCAGAGGAACTGCCGATTATCGGTCTGGCTCGTCGTTCCAAAACGGACGAACAGTTTCGCAATGAACAGCGTGAATCGGTGGCGCAGTTTACCCGTACTGGAACGGTATCTGATGAGAAGTGGGCTACGTTTTCCAAACGGCTCTACTACCGTGAAGTTGATATTACGGACAAGAGCGACCATGTTTCACTGAAATCCACGATTGAAACTGTGGAACGTGAGACGGTGGGAGATGTAATTTCCAAACGCGTCGCCTACCTGGCGACGGCCCCTTCGTTGTTTTATCCCGCAGTACAGGCACTCTCGCGAGCAGAGATGATCCCCCGCAACACAGACGATCAATGGTTAAGGGTCGTTATTGAAAAGCCGTTTGGCCACGACCTTACTTCGGCACAGAAACTGAGCCAGGAGTTGAGCGAACTTTTATCCGAGGACCAGATCTACCGCATCGATCATTATCTTGGTAAAGAGACTGTCCAGAATATTCTGTTATTCCGTTTGAGTAACTCCATCTTTGAGCCTCTGCTGAATCGTAATCATGTTGATCATGTACAGATCACCGTGGCGGAATCACAGGGAATTGAGCATGGTCGTGGCGGTTATTATGACCGATCTGGCGCCTTGCGGGATGTGCTGCAGAATCACGTGCTGCAGTTGCTGTGTCTGATTGCCATGGAACCACCGGCACTCTTCAGCGGTGAAGAAATCCGTGATGAAAAACTTAAAGTACTCAAAACCCTGACGCCGGGGACAAAAGGTCCCATTTCGGAATGGGCTGTTGCCGGTCAGTATACCGCGGGGCAATCGCAGAATCAGGCGGTTCCCGGTTATCGGGAAGAAGAACGCGTGCCCGCCGACTCACAACGAGAAACGTTTGTTGCGATGGAAGTTCTGGTGGAAAACTGGCGCTGGGAAGGGGTCCCATTTTATCTGCGTACGGGGAAACGCCTGCCCGAACGTGTGAGTGAGATAGCGATTCAGTTCAAACATCCTCCTATGAATCTGTTTACAACCGTGGAATGTGATGGCGATATCTGTTCGATGGTAGAGCGCAAGCCGAATGAGTTGATCTTCCGCATCCAGCCTAAAGAGTCGATTTCAATGAAATTTTCGACGAAGCGACCTGGAATGCAGTATCAGATTCAACCGGTCACGATGGACTTCGCGTTTGAAGATGCGTACCACACAAGTCTGCCTGAAGCCTATGAGCGATTGCTGATGGATGTTCTACGTGGCGATTCAACCTTGTTTACCCGTAGCGATGAGTTAGAAGCCGCCTGGAAGTTTGTGACTCCCGTACTGGAGCAATGGGAGAAGCCCGAGCATACACCAGAACCATATTACGCCGGAACCTGGGGGCCCGCAGGTGCAATTAATCTGCTGGAGAAATCGAAGCGGCGCTGGCGCACTCCTTCCACGAGTAAGAAGTTGTAATTGGAGATGCTGGCCAGTAACTGCACGATTCAATTCGGTTGATCGGATTCCTGCTGGAGACGGTTTCTGATTAACAGCAGCGGTTTGCTTACTAGCAGAAATAGCACAATTCCCAGAAGCGCGCCGGTTGTATCGGCAATCCAGTCTTTGATGCTCGGTTCGCGTTGTAAGACGGGAATGCCTTGCAGCAGTTCGTCAATCACACCAAACAGGCTGACTCCAGCAAAAATCAGTAACAGTCGTTTTATCGTCAGCCTGTCCCATTTCAGTGACAGCCACCATGTCAGTAGAAACGCCAACCCTGCATAAGCGATAAAGTGCAGGGGCACATCGGTCCCCTGCGGGATAGTTCCCTTCTTGAGTGGAACATGAGTCGCCGTGAACAGGAGAATCCAGTAAAGAATCAATCCGCTGCGTATCAGTAGTTGATAACGGTTCATAACGTCCCTGTAAACTGGTCTGACCTTCGGTAGCCGGGCAATATGCTCTCGATTTATTCCGGTGCGGGGTAGGGTGCTTTCAGCCGGGCAGCCGGATGCGATTCCAGATAACTGGCAATGCGGTCTGTTCGCGAGATCGCTTCGGGAATGAAATCAATCGCCTGTTCCAGACGATCATTCGGCTCGGCACAGCTGAACCGTAAAAATCCATGTCCCGCTTCACCGAAACATTCCCCACCCAGGCAGGCAATGCCAAAGTCATCGTCAGCACCTTCCAGCAGGTACAACGCCAGGCCGTGGCTGGTAATCCCGAGTTGATTGCAGACCGGAGCAACATTAACGAAAACATAAAACGTGGCATGTGGATCGAGCGCATGGAAGTGTTCGATTGCGTTGAGCTTGTTCGTCAGTAATACCACTTTCTCGCGGAATTTCAGCATGACTTCGTCACGCTCGACGGAATCGCAGTTAAGCGCAGCGGCACCAGCCAGCTGAACAATCGGTGGTGTGCAGGAAAGTGTGGTGTTGACCATTTTTCCGATCGATGTAGCGACCGCTTCTGATGCCACACAGAAACCCAGCCGCCAGCCACTCATGCTGTAGGATTTACTGAAGGTATATGCAGAGACGCATTGATCCATCATGCCCGGTTGTGCGAGGATCGAGTGATGTTTGCCCTGCCAGACCATGTGGCAGTAAGGCTCGTCGCTGAAGACAGCAATGTTTTTGCCACGAATCAAATCGGCGATCGCTTTCAGATCCTCTTCCTGAATGACGCCACCAGTGGGATTGTGGGGAGAGTTCAGGAAGATGGCTTTGGGGGAAGGATCTTCTTCCAGAAACTTTTTAATGTCGGCGATATCAGGTCGGAATTCGTTTGACTGTTTGAGGTCAGACAACACCATGCGGGCACCGCGACGTTCAATATTTGGCAGATATGTAGGGAAATACGGGCTGAAAACCAGCACTCCATCACCGGGGTTTAAAAATGCTTCGCAGAAGAACTGCTCAAATACTTTGGCACCAGGACCAACCACGATGTTTTCCGGTTTTGCAGAGACATTGAATTCCCGCGAAACAAATTCCGCAGCCGCCTTGCGAAACTCGGGAATACCAGGTGAAGCACAATAGTGGGACTGATTGTTCTGGATCGCTTCAATACCAGTGGATTTGGCAGAAGCGGTACTGTCAAACGGACTGTCGCCTACTTCGAGTTCGACGACATCTTTACCCTCTGCTTTAAGCTGTTTGGCGACGGCCAGTACGCTGAATGCGGTTTCCACGGTAAGAGACTGAGCGAAATCACTTAATGTTAGCGCCACGAAGGTATCCCCTTTAAGTTTGATATTATTCCAGAAGCATTCTCAATCTGAACTATTGTCTCTTCAGACCTGGATAGATAGACGACTATTACTCTATAGCGGGAAAGCCGTTTTTGAAACTGGACCAGCCCCGATTCTGCAAAACTCAGTTTATTTCGTTGATATGGCCTGGGCCAGAGGACGCAGCACCTGATCAATCACATACTCGTTCAGCAGGCGGTCCGACCTGGCTTTCAGATCCAGCATCGTGTCTTCGAGCCTGGTGTCCGCAGTCTGGCTCCCGTACTGCCGGAGAGTAAAGAAAACCGAAATCTGTTCGTCAGGGTATTCCTCGCGTTTGACCTGGTATGCGTTTGTACGAGTTTCGATCAGCAGTCGTGCCTGACAGCGACAGGAATCATCCAGACTCAAAGTGATGGAAGGTTCGTAGTTCAATGCCTGAGAACCGGGAATCTGCAGCAGGCTGTCAACCGCATGATTCGCACCAAGCACTTCAGCTACGAGTGCATCATGATTGCCTCGATAAGAAAAATCGAAACCGACAATATAATCCAGGGCTTCACAATCCAGCGGGCTGACTGACAGCATGTAGGGAACCAGTTCCAGCATCAACCGGTTCTGTTCCAGACAGTCTTCCGGATCTTTTGGATTTAAATAGCCACTGCAGATGCGCTGCGTCTCAAGTGACATCCAGCGTTGTTGACCGACTTCTTCCTTGTCTTCCTCCAGAATGAATCCGCTTTCGCCGCGATTATAGAAATTTCGCATGCTGGGAAAGGATTTCTGGACCCGTTCAAAAAAATTTAAAACTGTATCCCGGGAGGAAGGCAGTGTCATTTCTGTGCACAGGTTTAAGTTGATGAAATAATCATCAGACAGCATGCTGTATGGGTGCATATTCTCTCGATCATCATATAATTGAGACTGACGACTCTGGCCAGAAGATGTCAGTCGAGGTTCGTTAGTGAAACTTATTCTATCGGAGAAATTAAGATGGGTCAAAGAACTGTTTCGCGAAAGAGAGTCGTTCCTGAAATAGAACATTTAACCACTTCTTGTTCCGAAAAAGTCTCATGCTGGTCTCTGTTTCAGACGGAAATCGGCTGGTGTGGTCTGCAGGGGAGGGGTGACACTGTAGAACGATTCCTGATGGGAGTGCCTCACCGCAATGATCTGCTGCAGATGATCGAGTCAGAGTCTGCTGTGAAAGGCCCGTCTTCTGCGAAGAAAGCCATTGAATCGAACTGGTATCCGGAACTGCAGGAACGGCTGCAGGATTATTTTCAGGGTGCTCAAGTGGAATTTCGGGATGTAAAACTGAAATTAACCCAGATGACTCCATTTCAATCTCGTGTGATTCACGCCTTGCAGCAGATTCGGTATGGTGAGCAGATTTCTTACGGCAAGCTCGCGGAGAAGGCAGGTTCGCCGCGGGCGGCGCGTGCGGTGGGTACCGTGATGGCTTCGAATCAAATTCCAATTCTGATTCCCTGTCATCGCGTGATTGCATCGGGGGGGAAACTGGGCGGCTTTTCAGCACCACAGGGTACTTCACTTAAAGAGCATCTGTTGATGCTGGAATCCCGGGCACTGCTCTGATGGCAGTCTGCCTGGCGACAGGCGGTTTAAGCCGATTTACGTGACGTCGGTTCTGCTGTCGCAGGGGTACCAGTTGATGTCGTTCGTCGTCTGCGCTGTTGCGACTGTTGTTGTTCCAGCATCGCCTGTTCAAACAGAAAAATTCGTTTCCCCAGACGATCAATCCGGCGACTGACGGAACTGGTTGTCTGTTCCATGCCTGCAGAAACGAGAGTGATGACTCCCAGGAACAGCAGCATCTGCCCCGCCGTACTGATAAGCCAGCCTGTTGATGCATAGTTTGCGGGGCCGCCATAATAGCCCCACAAGACAAGCGTCGTGCCAATTGTCAAAACAGCAACGCCGCCATAAGCCATCAACTGTCCCACCAGACCCAGCCAGTTGGGTTTCTGATCGTCTTCTTCGATCAGATCCTGAATGTCGCGATATTCAGAATGCAATCGAGGGACAGTCGTTTCTTCAAAATCATCCTCATGCTCGAGTTCGTGAGTTTCGAATGCGTAAGACCGTTCAACAGTAGCATTGGCTTCCTGATTCAAATCGGTAGGCTGATGGGAAGGTACAGGTTCTGGCTCTGATTTTCTTGCCGGTTGTGAAATGGGTTCCGCGCGCGGCGGTTCGGGTTGTTCAAACAGTGAAGCGGAACTTTGCGCGCGAGATTCGGATCGGGTCAAAGGACCATAAGGGTCCATGATTTCACGATTCGACCATCGAGCCAGAAGTTCGCGGGCTTCTTTTGTTTTGTCACTGATGCGCGCAGCAGCCGTTGTTCCCAGATCACTTCCACACGTTGCACATTGCACGCGTTTAGAATCTGACGAAACTTCTGCAGCCACATCGGACTGGCAACTTGTGCACCACATAAGGCACCTGGTTTGTTGTAACTAAAGAATTGGAGAGGACTTGAGAAATGTCTGTGAGTATCTATGAATGGGAGAGAGATCCTGATTATCAATACTTGGCCATTTGATGCAATACCGCTTTCTCTGATGTCTTTTTGCGATCAGCCCGCTGACATCAATTCAAAAAAAATTTGAGACTGTGAGATACACCACAGATAACACCAATGTCAGCAGCAATACTGTTGCTGTTCTGATTCATGAGTCAAGAATCAGTGTGTGTCAGGGAATCTGTTCGATGTTGTCAAACTGGTTGTTCATAACGCAGATTCCCATTGTAGAAAACAGAGTGAATGTTTCAGGAGATGCAGATGAATTTGTTTCGAAACGTAATGACAGCCGCGGTACTGTTATCCATGGTCTATGTCAGTGGTGCTGTGAATGCTGCAGAAAGCAGTCAGAAAAAGGAGGCTCCCGTAGCCCTTGATGGAAACTGTGCGGTCTGCCTGTTAAGCGGCAAAAAAGTAGTTTCCGGGAAGCCGGAGTTTTCTGTTGTCTATGATGGCCAGACCTATCTGTTCCCTTCAGAGGAAGTCAAACAGAAATTTCAAACGGCACCTGAAAAATATGTTCCCGCATTAAAGGGAGACTGCACTGTCTGTTATGCTCATCATGACGGTTTGCGGAACCCGGGCAAGATTGATCATATCAGTTTTTATGAGGGACGTGTCTTTCTGTTTCCGAATGAAAGTATCAAAGCGGTCTTTGATAAATCACCTGCAGAATACGCAGACGTAGATCTGGCCTGCGATGGGAAATGCATCGTCTGTAAAGTAGATGGTGGTAAAGACGTGCCTGGAAAACCGGAATTTACAGCGATCTACCAGGGACTCCGATATCAGTTCCCCAGTCAGGCCGTGATGCAGAAATTCCAGAAAGACTCAGCGAAGTATGTCGCCAGCTTAACTGCAAAAAAGGTATCTACCACTGAAGCGCCAGCTGCATCTGAACTGGTTTCTATCAGCGGCACCACTGGCTGTGCTGCCTGTGAGTATGGAGTACATCCCAAGCAGGATCCAGATGAATTAGGTTTGGCTGTTAAAAGCAACGACGGCAAAATTTATGTGATTGAAGGCGCGCATGCCTCACACCCGGATCTATATAAATCACGATTTCAGAGTTTGAAAGTCAGTGTAAAAGGAAAGCAGATCGCTAACAAAGGAAAATTTGTCTGGCTGAAACCCCAGTCCATTGACACTGCACAGTAAACTATCAGGTGTATTAAAAGGAAAAACAGCCTGTCACCGCAGTCGGTAACAGGCTGTTGATTGAATTTGAAACGACACCTGGCAGCAATTCTGTTCCTCTCCCTTCCAACCAGAGTTGAGGATGGCTGTCAGGTGTTTTGGCATTACTTCCTGATCAGGTAGTAACCCGGGTTCGCAGTAAACTTGTCACGTTCAGATGCTGACGTGAAGAATACCAGTCGCTCGCGATACACGCCCCCTGCGTAAGGATCTCCTTCTACAGACTGGTTGCGTTCCAGTTGAGAGACGCGACACTTGCCTTCGAAGGCGGGCCAGTAGCTTTCTGGTTCTGCATCAAATTTCTGCTTGTGCTCTTTTGATGAGAAGCAGACCGTCTGGCCTCGATAATTCGATGTAAATTCTGGTTTTCCTTCAGTCAGTTCCTGATCGTCCAGCATACTTACCAGGCAGATGCTCTTAAAGGCGAATTCAGGTGCGACCTGTTTCTGGCTCATTTTCTGGATGGGTTGCTGTTTACGGGCAGGCGCTGCCTGTTCGTGATTCACCAGACAGATTTTGCTGAGATGCCCCTGCATTTCGGGTGCTGCCACATAGCCGGAAATCTTTTTTACAATTTTCAGTTCTGGAGTGATGATAACTGTGGTCGGCAATCCGGCAACGCCAATCGCTTCGACCAACTCTGAGTTTTCATCCGCATCCACACGAATGGGGACAAAACAGGAGTTAACGTGTTTGATGACTTTGGGGTCTTTATAAGTTTCCCTGTCCATTTTGTGGCAGAAGCCACACCATGAAGCTCCGATCTGAATCAACATGGCCTTGTCATCCGCACGGGCCTGTTGTGCGGCCTGTTTCAGATTGGTTTGCCACTTGATCTCTTCTGCAGATACGGAATCAGAGAATAAGGGAAGGGTAATTAAACTCAGTGAAAATATAATAAAGTGCCCGGCACGCATAATGCTTCCTTATGATAAAAAAACAGAGGTCCTACACGCATTACATATCGGTAATATTTGATTGTCTGTTCAGTTTGCAGGATTATTCTGGTTCAGATTTTTGTAATTGATTTGAGGTTTATGACGATTTCAGACCGCCATCCCGGTGCGGATACATTGCAGCCTGTCTAACTTCTCTGCGTTGACAGAGAAGGGGAGGCAAATGCTGCATTTCTCTGGCAGTAACTACTGCCAGATTGTTAATAGAAGTTCTTCAGATACACCTAAAATTGATCGTGAAAAGAAGCCTTCTCTGGAACAAGAGCGGATCACATTGAACCGTAGCGTCTCTCAATCTACTATCCCCGGTCTAAATGACCCTCAGCTAAGGATCCTGGATTTCATGGCAATAAATCAGGCTAATCCGAAATGTATTTAAGGTAAGTGGCGTTTATGAAAGGGATTATGCAGAAGTTGGAATGTCCGGTGGTCGAGTTTTCTAAAAGCTCATACTTTATACGTCAATTATTTTAGTTTGATTGGATTTTATCATCGATTTTTCTTTTCCTCATCCTGGATGGGACCCCACGAAATGACTGTTATTGCTTCGCATACCTGGCTGCTTTTCTCAGGGAGATCGTACTATTCATTTTGAAATGAGTGTTTCAGTCAACGTAACTGTTTCATCAGAAGCTTTAACTTCAGCTCTCCATATTTCTCGATGAGAATGAGAGGCTCCAGGTATCTGTAAAGAAGATCGAACGTTTCAGGAATTCAATTTGTGAGTTGGATTACATGAGAATGAATCAGACTGGTATTTGAGACTCATCATTGTGGAAATGCAGCGGAAAGGAAGTCGAAAATTTATCATTCCGAGGTGTAAAAGAAGTTCAAAAAATGATTGAAATCCAACTCCCTCAGTTTAATTCTGAGTTGAAATGTGAGATAACTCACAGAACGGACGTCGAACGCTGTTTAGTCTGTAATCTCTGTCTGATATCACATCTTTTCGCCGTATAGAAACTTCGAGGAAATCCATGAAACGTCCAGAAATGAATCGACGCGATTTTAATCGACTGACTTTTGCCGCTTTTGGAGGAGTGGTGGCAGGTTCCATGACGGGCTGTCAGCCTGCTACCCCACCTGCACCTGCAACGCCGCCTGCGGATACAGAAGCCGGTAGTACTACCCAGGGACACGATGATCATGATCATGCTGCTGAAGGGGAAGCCGGAACGAGTGACAAAGATGTCAGCCTGCTGATGAAAGAACCGCATGTCTGCCGAGGTTTGAACACCTGCAAAGGCAAACATGCCGGGGTAGAAAATGAGTGTGCCGGTCTGGGGGCTTGTGCTTCCGTTGCAGAACACAGTTGCTCGGGGGAAAACGAATGTAAAGGGCAAGGCGGCTGTGGCAGCAATCCTGGTATGAATTCGTGTAAAGGTAAAGGAGGCTGCCACATACCTCTGATGCCGGATGCCTGGAAGCTGGCACGTGCTGAATTCGAAAAAGCCATGGAAAAAGCCGGTAAGAAAGTCGGTCCTGCACCAGAACCCAAGAAAAAATAATGAGTCATGTTTGTGACAGGGAAGTCGGGCTCCTTTTCAAAATGATTGATCAGGAGCCCGCTTTTTGTGATGTCCTTCATTCAGGTTCTAATTCATCTCAAGGCACGAAAGTAGAGAAGTATGCGGGCACCACGACTGGGACATGAGAATCTGGGGCTGGGGGTTGGTCTGCGGACGGTTCACTTCTCTCATATTCTGGAACATCAGCCGGAAGTAGACTGGTTCGAAATCATTTCCGAAAACTTTATGGATTCAAACGGCCGTCCTCGAGCCGTGCTGGAACAGATTGCAGAACACTATCCGATCGTCATGCATGGCGTGTCACTGTCGATAGGCAGTACGGATCCGCTGAACCGCGAGTACCTGGAAAAACTGAAACGGCTGGCAGAAGGGATGAACGCACGCTGGATTTCCGACCATGTCTGCTGGACTGGTGTTGCCGGACGCAATTCACATGATCTGCTTCCGATCCCTTATAATGAAGCGACACTTTCGCACCTGGTCGAACGGATTGGTATTGTACAGGACATCCTCGAAAGACCGCTGGTTCTGGAGAACCCCAGCAGCTATCTCGAATTTCAGGATTCCACAATGAGTGAATCTGAGTTCGTCTGTCGCATGGCGGAAGAAGCAGACTGTGGCTTACTGCTGGATGTCAATAACGTCTATGTTTCCAGTGTGAACCATGATTTTGATCCGGTCGCCTATGTGGAAGCAATACCTGCTGAGCGGGTTGTGCAGTGTCATCTTGCCGGACACACCAATTGTGGAACACATCTGATTGATACCCACGACGGGCATGTGATTGATCCGGTCTGGAATCTGTTTCGATTACTGCATCAGCGTACCGGGGGAGTGGCGACGCTGCTGGAATGGGACGCAGAGATCCCCCCGTTCCCAGTCGTACATCAGGAGGTATTAAAAGCCAGGCAGTACATGGATGAAAATCTCCCAATGCAGAAAGAAGTGAAAACGGAGATAGAGTCTGTCCACGTTGATTCTCGGGCCATTCCTCATCCAGCATCGTTTATTGTGGCAGAAGTCGAATGAACCGGCAGGAACGTCAACTGGATCAGATACAACGCTGGATGCAGACTGTAATCAGCGCGCCTGGTGGAGTCGAATCAGGGATTGCCTCGGAAGCTGCACAACGTGAGATCCCGCTGACAGACGATCAACTGGAATCGGTGATTACCCGATCCAGTCAGCAGACGAGTTATGAACGCATCGGCATTTATGCCAATGCTTATTATGCACGGCTGCTGGAGTGTCTCAGTGAAGAATATGCAGCTCTGGTGACAGCGATGGGAACAGCAGCCTTTGGTGCGTTCAGTATGGAATATCTGCAAAAATATCATCCTGCCAGTTATACACTCGGAGAACTGGGGGCCCGGTTTCCTCAGTTTTTACAGGAGAGTCGACCAGAACCGGAATCGAATGCAGGCACACCCGAGTGGACTGATTTTCTGATCGAACTGGCGACACTGGAACGCGTTTATAGTGAAGTATTTGATGGGCCCGGAATCGAAAAGCAGGAACTGCTGACAGCGGAGACTCTGAATACGATCCCTCCAGAATTGTGGCCCGAGCTGTCCTTGCAGATGGCCCCCTGTTTTCGGCTGATGAAGTTTCAGTTCCCTGTGCAGGAATATATTTCCAGTACAAAACGTGGAGAAAGTCCTGCTATTCCGGATCCCACTAACACATACCTGGCGATCACACGCCGGAATTATATTGTGCGTCGTGCTGCGATTTCAGAGGCAGAGTTTTTCCTGCTTTCCCGTCTGCAGCAGGGACTGAAAATCGGTGAGGCGATCTACGAATTCGCAGACGCAGGGCTCATGGATTCAGAGAAACTGGCTGGGCAGCTGCATGTCTGGTTTAAGCACTGGACCGAGTCAGCCTATTTCATTGACGTCAATCCCGGCAGCCATGGAATGACACGGTAAGGCCTGTCATCCCTGATAGTTACAGTGGCAATGTCGCGATCCTTTGCATGGCCTCTCGGCTGCATGAGAGGCCCGATTAAGTGATAAGCTCCTGAACTTGATTTTTTGCTCAAAATCGTGTCTGTTGCGCAAAATAGATAAGATGGTTTAAACGGGTTGAGGTTGCGTCCCGTGTTTAGGGGAAATAAGGAGTATTTTCTAATTTCTGAGTGATCGGATTCAAGTTTTTGACATTCTGTTTGCTTACCGCTCAAAGCACCAGTACTCCCCGCATTGACAGAAAATGGGCTCGGAATTACAGTCCCGACTTAAAGTCGCTATCATCCAGATTTAAATTATTACGTTTCCATTTTTTCAAATGAGTTGATCTGCAGGTTCGCTGTCAGGGAGGGCAGCAATATGAAGGGCATCATAATGTGTTGCGTCGCGTTGTTGCCGGCCATTGAAATCTCAGGATGCACTCAGCGGAACTCCTTACCTCCCGTGGCGATTAATTCTCCTACGCCGGCCCCCCAGTACTCGCCCCAGGTTGCGAAACCTGTGCCCGGTGCACCATTATTTACCACACCTCCTACTATTGCTGTTGAGCCATTGGCGATTGATCCACCAAACCCCTGGAAGCCAGAAGCGGAAGTTCGCGACTGGGAATACATTGTGATTCATCATACCGCCTCCTCGACGGGAAGTGTGGAAAGTATCCATGAGTTGCACAGTAAGAAAAAAGACAAATCGGGTAACTCCTGGCTGGGCATTGGTTATCACTTTGTGATCGGGAACGGGAACGGCATGCCTGACGGTGCGATCGAATCCACGTTCCGTTGGCGCGAGCAAATGCATGGTGCCCATGCTGGAAATAACAAATATAACCAGCACGGTATTGGTATCTGCCTGGTTGGTAACTTCGAAAATGAACCCCCTTCCGAGGCGCAGCTGGCTGCTGTAAAAAAACTGGTGGGTGTTCTCAAAGCGGAATACAACATTAACAGTGATCACGTACAGGGGCACCGCGATGTCAAAGCGACTGCCTGCCCGGGTAAATACTTCCCGATGAGCGAAGTGGCTTCAGCCATTGACCTTCCCGTTTATGGTGCAACCAGCCCGAACGGTAAAAGTCCTGCCTCAAAAATGGAACTGGCCGCCCAGAAATAAAACCGTAACGTCCCCCACATTTAAGACTACCCCCTGATTGACTCTTCGAAAGCAGACTGACAATGGATTTTACGCAGCGTCTTAAATGGATTGAACAGGTAATGAATGCAGAGAAAACCGATTATCTGCAGTCACCGTCTGAAAATCGGATCCTGGGTATGCAGGACAGTACCGAATCACAGGTACAACTGCCTCTCAAACATATTTCACTGTTTCGCCCCGAGCATTATGAGCCGGGTTATGCCTATCCCCTGGTGATCTGGCTGCATACTGAAGGGGGTTCCGAGCATGATCTGCATCAAATCATGCCTCAAATCAGCATGCGGAATTACCTGGGGCTCTCCTTTCGTGCTCCTGCGATCGATCCTGCAGCACCGGAAAACGGATATCACTGGCCCGACAGTCATCTGTTTGCCGCCCGGTTCATGGAAAGTATTCAGAAAACAGTCCTGGAACTGAGTAAGGTACTGAATATTCATGAAGATCGAATCTATCTGGCGGGGACGGGAAATGGCTGTTCCATCGCCACGAAACTGTTATTGAAAGCACCTCATTTTTTCGCCGGCGCCGCACTGTTGAACGGTAGTTTCAGTGATAAAGATTTCCAGAAAGCATCCGGCGCCAGTCTGAAGGGAAATCGGGTATTACTTGACCGTCGCTCTTCCAGTCATTCAGACAGCAAGCATTCTGCACAATGGTTGAGCCGCATGTGGGAAACCACGGGGGCAGGCATTCAAACGGTCAATTCTCTGAAATCAGAAGCGACACAGGATTCAGCACTGTTCAATATTCTGGACCGCTGGATCATGGAAGGTATCTCAACGGCCTGGCTCGTTTAGGACCGAATGAACGATAAATCGTAATCCTGATACGCGTGATCAGGTTGAATTACGACGATTAATCCGTTTATGCAGAAGTTTCCTGTTGTGACGCCGCTCTCCAGGCCGATGAATACAGTGGAGTCCTGTTACTTCAGGAATTCCCTCTGTTGATTTTCTAAGGACAGTCCAGTCTGGACTGATCGCTTTATTCTACTGACTGGCAAGGAGAGAACTATGATGGTGCGGCGTCTCATGCTCGCAGGGTTGTTCCTGTTTGTGGTTGGGTTGGCCACGTCTACTTTTTCGCCTTCCGACGCTTTGGCGGCTGGTCGTGGACAACCAACTGACTGGAATCGTTTTTACCACTACCCTTACGTGTATTATCCCCAGAACTTCCAGAGACCACAGGGTAGCTACGATAACCTCTACTACCGCTATCCGGAAAACAGGAGAATTCCTGTCTACAACAAAGACTGGCATAATTTCTATCCCAGTGATCGTCCTTATCATAAAGGCAATCACTTTTATCTGGATGTCTTTTAAGAAATACCAGCAGGCTTATCCTGGCCTGCCTGAGATAAAGGATCTCGCATAGGATCCTTTCGGGCCTCCTGAATGTATACACGCTTTTAATCGAAACGTGTGTCTCCAATTGAGCGCTGGTTGCCTTCGTGCAACAATTCAGCCTGCGAATTCTTTCGCAGGCTATTTTTATTTCCCCTTTGCCTGCCTGAAATACTCCCGATTCTCCTTTTCAGAACGCCGGGTTACTTCCTAAAATTCATTCTTTCCCTGAATTCAACTCCAGGCAGGTTTCTGATTCCATTACCGGGACAGAACAAGCCACGAGTTGGACTCACATCGTGTAATCTGGTCCCATCCATGTCCAATGAAAAAACCGAAGGTGTTGTGATCCGACTGGCTGATTTCAGCGAATCCAGTAAAGTGATCACCTGGTTTACCCGGGATTTTGGGAAGACTGCAGCGTTGGCAAAAGGTGCGAAAAGGCTGAAAAGCTCATTCGAGGCTGCTATTGACTTGTTAGCCACATGTCGGATAGTCTTCATCCGAAAATCTTCCGGCGGGCTCGATATTTTGACCGAAGCACAGCTGGTAAATCGTTTTCGACCTTACCCTGGAAGTCTATCCAACCTGTATGTGGGGTATTACATTGCTGAATTACTGGATGCTTTGACTGAGGAATATGATCCTCATCCAGAGCTCTATGATGCGGCTTGTGAAGTTTTACGGCACCTGCAGGAACATGATGATTTTCAGAAATCGTTGATAAAATTTGAGTTAACCATATTAGAAGAAATCGGTCAGTTACCTCAGTTCGAATACTGTGCAGGATGCAGTCGAGAACTGGGGCCATCAGAATCGTATCTGTATGATGCTGGTAATGGTGGGCTGTACTGTCAGGATTGTGAACAGCAACGTCACGGCAACGTACGCGTTTCCCGTGGCACGATAACGATCTTGCAGAAGCTGTCTGACGAGAATACATTACTTTCCCAGCGATTAAACCTGTCCCTTCAGCAGCAACGAGAAATTCGACAACTACTGTCAACTACCATGTCTCATATCCTGGGCCGCCGCCCTAAAATGGCGCCCTACCTTCAACTATAATCACATCATTTCCGCCAGGTGGAAGTCAGGGATGACCATGTCCACTTCAGACTTACAATATCAAAAATCCAAACGGCCTCGATTCATTCAGCTCAGCTCAGCACTGATGATCTGTGGTCTGGTTTCGGGTTGCGCCATGTTTGGTGATCGTGCTTCTGACTTCTCCGCAATGAAACCGCCCTGGTCCAAAAAGAGCGAAACCGATGATCCGTCGATCGAAGGAGTGCGGGGGCCTATGCAGCGGATCATGCAGACCGCGATGTGGGAAAAAAAGAAAGACGCCAACTTCATAGAACCCTCTATCGGTGCCGCCGAATATCAGAAGGCCAATGCAACATTCAAAGCGCAGGATTACAAAAAGGCTGAGAAGGAATTCAAGGCGATCGTCAAGAAATTTAAAAACGATCCCATCAAAGAAGATGCCCAGTTCATGGTGGCAGAGTCTCAATTTGCACAAAAGAAATATTCCTGGGCACAAGACAGCTATGACCAGCTGCTGGTCGATTTCCCTTCGTCGCGGCATCTGGATCAGACAACCAAAAGACTGTTTATGATAGCCCGCTACTGGCTGCAGGAACCGTCCATCGTCAAAGGCGGTGATATTCAGCAGGTTAATCTGGAAGATCCTGGCTCTGAGACTCCTGAGATTCCCACTGACGGCAAAGATCGAAAATCACGCTGGGCTCTGGTACCGAATCTGTTTGACCGCAGCCGCCCCGTGTTTGACACCGAAAACAGAGCACTGGAAGCACTCAAATCGATCTGGCTGCACGATCCGACCGGCCCGCTGGCGGATGATGCTCTGATGCTGACCGCCAGTCACTATCTGAAAAAAGGTCGTTATATGGATGCCGACCGGACATTCAGTCTGTTGCGGGAAGAATACCCCAAAAGCCCGCATCTGAAAGATGCTTTCATGCTGGGAACACATGTGAAACTGATGTCCTATCAGGGCCCCGCCTATGACGCCACCGTGCTGAAGGACGCGGGAGAATTGAAAGAGACGACACTCAGACTGTTCCCCGAAGCCCAGCAGGCACGGCTAAAGGAAGAACTGAAAAAAATCGAACAGGCCAAAGCAAAGCGTGAATGGGAAACGGTCCAATACTGGATGCGTCGCGGTAAACCCAAATCGGCAGCGATTTACTGTAACTTGCTGATCGAACATTATCCCACATCACCGTTTGCCAATCAGGCTCGAGAACTGCTGGCAGAACTGGGGAGAGAGAATACCAGCCACCTCTGGGCGAATTATGCGACTCCCAAAAAACAGGTTGCCGAACAGCCTGAACCATCGAGGTCAATTCTACCTGGTCTGCCTGGATTTGGTAAAACCGAACCTGCTCCTGTGAAAGCACCTGCCAATGCTGCCCCGGCACCTCGCGAACTGGAACCACCGGCGCGCCTGCAACTGGAAGGTTTAGGTGAGCCGATCAGAAAGATTCCTCTGGAGGAAGAGGCAGAGCCAGCTCGAATCAAACTATAACAGCGGTCTCTGCAGTTCAGATTCTCCGTGATCTGTTGAATAAATTTATGGAACGTTTTGTGGTTAAAATGTTGTTACTGGTTCTACTGTCTTTTGATATGACAGGCTGCGGGTACACCGTAGGCAATTCCTATCAGACAGACGTGCAGACCGTTTATGTACCCATCTTTGAAAACAATACGTTTCGACGTGGTTATGAATATCAGCTGACCGAAGCGGTCCAGCGAAAAATTCAGTCTCGTACTCCCTTTCGCCTCGCAAAAGGGGATGCAGCAGATACACGTTTAACTGGAACGATAAAACAAATCGATAAAAGCGTTTTAGGAACGACTCAAAATAACGACCCGCGAAACCTGGACCTGAAGTTTGTGGTTGAGGTGACCTGGGAAGATATGCGGACGGGGAGGATTCTCTCTCAGCAGGAAGTGCCCATCTCTGCGGATGTAGTGCAGCTTGTTTCACAGGCTTCATTTGCACCCGAAGTCGGGCAGTCTCTGGCGACAGCTACCCAAACCGCAACCGACAGTCTGGCGAATCAGATTGTGCAATTAATGGAATCACCCTGGTAAACACGATTACAAAATTTGGATAGTCAGGATTTTCAAAACCTGATAAAATCGGGCCACTTGTGACCGAAACCCCTGTCTCCTGTCAAAATAGCTGAAATTCACTCCCCACCTCACTCGATGAACCTGTCTTCTTCAATAGCACGGATTGCATTATCATATCGGGCCACCGCCAGTCTCACTGGCACAGAGAACTGCCAGACCTGCAATTCAGGGAAGGATTTGGATAAACAATGAAACTGAAACTTGTCTTACTTCAAAGCGCACTCGTTTTCACCAGTTGTACGGCTGCGGGTCTGCTGTTGTGCAATCAGCTTTCTCAAGCACAGGGACAACAACCCGCTGCCAATCAAGCACCCCAGGTAGAGCAGCAATTACCAGCCGCCCTGGAAGAGATTCTGAAAAAATGGGAGTTAGAGTCATCCAAAATCGAAAAGCTGGAAGGTAAGCATATCCGCATTGAGTACGAAGATGTGTTCAAGGTGGAGAAGCAGTCCGAGGGGATCTTTTATTACGAAAAACCTGATAAAGGTCGTATCGATATTACTGGGATGGATATAAAGAAGGGGGCCAAGGGTAAAAAAATTGATCCTAAAACAGGCCAGCCTTATCAGCTGAGACCAGGCGCGAATGAATGCTGGATCTGTGACGGGAAACGAATCTTTTCCATCAACGAAGATGAAAAGTCCTACGAAGTATTTCCCATTCCCCTTGAGCGACGCGGCGTGAATATCATGGAAGGCCCTCTGCCGTTCCTGTTTGGGATGCCTGCAAAAACGGCAAAAGAACGCTACTTTTTAAAATTAGAAATCAATAACCCACAGCAGATTCTCATTGCTGCAAAACCAAAACGCCGAGCCGATGCAGCAAACTACAGTGAAGCAAAGATCATACTGAATCCAAAAACATATCTGCCCTCAGCTGTCTTACTGATTCACCCTGGCGGAAAACAGTCAACCGTCTACACATTTAAAGATGTGGTTGCCAATAAGAGCCGGGGAATCATTAGAAAGCTTTTTACTGATGATCCTTTCGTTCCTGATCTGGCTGATTATCGGCTGGAAGGAAAAGTGGTTGCAGTTGCAGGAGAAGAAAACGTACAGCGACCAGTTCAACAGGCCGCACCTGTCCAGCAAGCGACCTTTAAAGTTCCCAATATGCTGGGGAGAGACTACAAAACAGCACAGAAACTAATTAAAGATATGGGGTTTGAGTCAAAAGTATATCCTGGAAAGCCTGCTCAGAAGCCGGATCAACGTATCTATCACGTGTATGATCAAAGACCTGTTCCAGGAGAAGCAGTAAAGCCGGGAGCTGTAATCCATTTACAACTTTATACAGATCCCAGTAAACAACAGAATTAAGCGTAAGACATTTGAAGCGCAATCGTTAAGGCCCTTTGAAAATTTCAGAGGGCTTTAATTATTTCGGGCCCGCATTGCCCGCTGGATATCCATGCGGGCGGAGTCTTTCTTGAGCTTTTCGCGTTTGTCGTGCAGCTTGCGGCCTTTGGCGATACCCAGTTTGACCTTCACCAGTCCACGAGTGAAGTACATGCTGAGTGGGATCAGTGTCAGGCTGGAGTTTTCAGACCGCTCCGCAAATTTGCGAATCTCTGCTTTCTTCATCAGCAGTTTCCGTGGCCTGCGGGTCTGGTGGTTCATGGTGTTGGCCTGTGGGTACAGGGCGATATCTACATTGAACAGCCAGACTTCATCATTCTGCATCCGCGCGAAGCCTTCTTCGATCGAAACCTTGTTCGCACGAATGCTTTTGACTTCACTTCCTGCCAGCACGATCCCGCAATCCAGCGTATCCAGAATTTCATAGTTGTGCCGGGCTTTGCGGTTCTGGCAGATGGTACGTGAATTCGGGTCTTCTTTCGAAGCTTTCTTTTTCCCTTTTTTACCCATTGCCAGAATCTCCGACTGCCGCAGACCAGCCTTGTTAAGCGGCAGAATACTACTTGATGTTAATTTTTAATTTGAATCGGGGTGAACCCATTCCTGATCGACACGCGTTCCTCAAAAGAGGTTCAGCGTGATGAGGATCAATTATTGTCCGTCCGCACCTGAACCTGCAGGGCACCCAGCATGCGGGTGATCTGTTTTTCTTTCTTGGAAATGAAAGGCACATTATCCAGTACGATGGCCCGGGGCTCGTTGCGTGGATGCAGTACCAGTCGTCCGGAACGCAGCAGGATATACTCAAAGATATCGCTGATTTCCTTATCGATCTTCAGGTTTGGTGCGGAAAATCGTTCCAGATCGCTCAAGAATCCGTGGTGGTGCAGGAGTTCGTTACCTTTAACCTCCCAGTAATCAAAGCGAACATAAATGCCGACACAGACAAAAATCAGTCCCAGAATGCTGGAAAACAGCCAGTACATTTGGGAATTCGCCCAGGGGCGCAAACCTTTCAACATGTTGGTCAGGGGAGGGATGATATCCGGATTAAATCGCAGGATCATCCAGACCCCCATAAATAAAGCTGCACCCAGAAAGAACAGCGTCAGTGATGTTGTACGCGGAAAATCAAAGGCCAGAACAGTCAGGTTCAAACCGAAGACCCCGAGAAAGATCAACGCCATCACTTCCGCCATATGCTCACTGGGGCCACCAATATGGGCGGACTCTCCTGCGAAAGTCATATAAATCGCGGCAGCAATTGAAACCAGCAGTGTCGGATACAGAAACACGATTTTGGGATACGAAATCAAGTAGATACTATCCTGAGAAAACTCGTTGTGTGTCCCTGATTCTTTACTCAAATTAGCATCATCAGTCATTTTCAAATCCCTTATCTGTACTCGCTGGTTGAATGACGCGGATGTGAACGGATATTATGTCTTGTAGCAGTAAACGTTTCGATTCCCGGATCGGATCAGGAAACTATCGCTCAAATTCTGGTTTACCTGGAATTGAGGGAGCTACTTCCAGCGGCAGAAATACCGATCTGAATTCAGTTTACCGCATTTGTACTTCCTGTATTCCGTGGAGCAATAGTAGACGCGAAATGTTCGGACTTCAAGGCTGGTCAAATCAGAAGCAATAAGTGTCACTACCTGATCCGCTGGTCAGAGGGGACACACATTGCTTCAGCCAGACTCGTTCTGATATTCGCTTTATCCCGATTATGCGTGAAGCCAGCTCTACTTTGTATAAAATATACAAAGAAAAATATATATAATATATAAAAATCAAAAGTAAGCTCTTATCACGGTTTGGGTTCCTTGGTACATATTAATGTATGAGCATACGAGATCATCAACGAATTCATTCTGTTTCTTTTATTATACTGCTGTTCCTGCTGACAGGATCTGCCAGAACAGTTCTGTCTGCTGAAAAAGTAGATTATCTGAAAGAGATCAAGCCGATCTTTGCAGAGAAGTGCTTTGCCTGTCACAGCGCTCTGAAAGAGGAAGCTGAGTTACGTCTTGAGACCCGGGATCTGATGCTGAAGGGGAGTTACTCGGGTGCCGTCATTCATCCAGGTAAGCCGGACGAGAGCATACTGCTCGAGCGGATTCTGGCAAAAGGAGATGAGCAGATGCCACCTCCTGAGGATGGATCGCGGTTGTCTGAGCACGATATTGCTCTCATCAGAACCTGGATCGAACAGGGTGCCGTCACTCCCAAAGAGGAAATTCCAGGCAGCCCGAAAGATCACTGGGCCTTTCAGGCACCCGTGAAAGCGAAAGTTCCCGATGTCGGCTTAAATAATCCGATCGATGCCTTTCTGGAACTCAAACGTAAACAGCAGGGACTGGTGACGGTTCCACCGGCATCGCGGCGTGTTTTGATCCGCCGGCTTTACCTGGATCTGATCGGACTGCCCCCGACTCAGGAGGAGATCGAACAGTTTGTGAACGACTCCTCTGAGGATGCTTACGGGAAGGTTGTACAGAAATTACTGGCGAGCCCGCAATACGGAGAACGCTGGGGACGCCACTGGATGGATATCTGGCGATACACCGACTGGTACGGACTGGGTAAGCAACTGCGTTACAGTCAGAAACATATCTGGCACTGGCGCGACTGGATTATTGATTCATTGAATCGTGACAGCAGTTATGCGGAAATGGTTCAGGATATGCTCGCCGCAGATGAGCTGAAACCCACTGACCACGATGCACTGCGTGCGACCGGTTTTCTGGCGCGTCATTATTATTTGTTTAACCGCACAACCTGGCTGGACAGCACTCTGGAACATACATCCAAAGCGTTTCTCGGACTGACGATGAATTGTGCAAAGTGCCACGATCACAAATACGATCCACTGAGCCATGTCGACTATTATTCGATGAGGGCCATTTTCGAGCCGTATCAGGTGCGGCTGGACCCGCTGCCGGGAGAAACTGATCTGGAACAGGATGGGTTACCGCGGATTTTTGATGCCCACGCAGATACCAAAACTTATTTGCACATCCGTGGCGATGAGAAAAATCCGGATAAGAGCCAGGAGATGCAGCCAGCGCCTCCGGAAATCTTTACATTTGATGAATTTAAGGTCACACCGGTCACTCTCCCTGCAAAAGCACATTATCCAGCCTTGCAGGAGTTTGTCCTGCAGGATCAGCTGAAGGCAGCGAACGAAAAAATAGCGGCAGCCAGGAAAAACGCTAAACAGGCAAAAACGCTACTGGCTCAGTTGGAGCAGGCTGCACAGAACAAAGTTGCCGCAAATGGTTCCGACCAGGCAGTGACATTTCTGGAAGATGATTTTCAGAACGAGAAGCCTGAGATCTGGACACTGGGACCAGGTGAATGGTCGTATCTGGATGGTAAGCTGATCCAGACAAAAACAGGCTATGGTCGTGCTTATCTGAGATCGAAACATAAGCATCCGCATGATTTCAAAGCCCGTTTCAAATTCAAAACGACGGGTGGTGACAAATGGCGTTCTGTCGGTCTGGCATTTGATGTTACAGCAGACCGGGAAAAGATGATCTATCTGAGTGCGGTTCAGCCGGGCTCAAAGTTGCAGATCTCTTACAAAGAGAATGGCAAATCAGTCTATCCCGCAGGAGCACAGCATGCCTGCGAAGTCAAACTGAATCAACCATACGAACTGGAGTTGAAAGTGCGCGACCAACTGGTGAATATCGCCATCAATGGCACGCATACCCTTTCTTATCGTCTTCCTCTCCCACGTGAAAATGGTAAACTGGAACTGCTGGCATTTGACGCATCAGCGGAATTCGAACAGATCAGTGTTCAGACCCTGGCTTCCGATGAGACGTTGATTGAAGGGAAGCAACCTGTGAAGTTGTCACTGGAACTGGCGCAGGCAAGAACAACAAGAGCCCAGGCAAGTTTAAATGCAGCGACTTTGTATCCGGAAACAATACGCACAGCTTACGCTGCAGAAAAAGCCCGCTTGGATGAAGTTTCCAAAAATGAGCTGACTGCCTTAACACAGGCCGCTGCACTGGCAGCTCGAAAATATGAACTCGCCCTGGCAGAGGAAAAGCTGGCCAAAATCAGAGAAAAGTCAGAATTAGCCAGCGGAGAGGCGAAACAGAAACTCGCAAAAGAAATCGCAGTCGCTGAAAAAGCAGTTGAGACAGCAAAAGAGTCTGTCAGTAAACCCGGTGAAAAATACACGCGGATTCGCGCTTCACTCAAGGCACTGGAAGGTCCTGCTGAAAAAGATGACACTCGTCTGCAACCCTATCCCAAAACCAGTACTGGTCGTCGCTCGGCGCTGGCCCACTGGGTCACACATCGAAAAAATCCACTGACGGCGCGTGTCGCCGTGAACCATATCTGGTTGCGCCATTTTGGTGAACCTCTTGTAGAAGATGTGACGGATTTCGGATTACGAGCGAAACGGCCCGTACATCAGGACCTGCTTGACTGGTTGGCGGTCGATTTTATGGAACACAACTGGAGTATGAAGCATCTTCATTCGCTGATGGTGAATTCACAGGCTTACCAGCTCAGTAGTTCAACCCGGTCTGCAGAGCCTCAGAATCTGGCAAAAGATGAAACAAACCGCTACTACTGGAAACGCAATACCGTACGGATGGAATCAGAAGTCATTCGTGACAGTCTGCTGCATCTGGCGGGAGAACTGGATCTGAAGATGGGTGGCCCGACGATTGATCCTGACAAAAATAAGGACAGTAGACGTCGCAGCCTGTATTTCACCTACTCCCGTGATTCGCAGGACAAGTTCATCGGCATGTTTGATGCTGCTGATATCTTTGCCTGTTATCGTCGCAACGAAAGTGTCGTTCCCCAGCAGGCCCTCACACTCGCGAACAGCAAAGTTTCGTTGCAGATGGCACGAAAAATAGTAGAAAAAATACGTGTGCAGCAGTCTGCACTGAGTGATCAGGAATTTATCAGACTGGCTTATGAACGGATTCTATGTGCGGAACCAACGCCTCGTGAATTTGAGATCTGTTCTCAGGCTTTATCTGAAATGCAAACCACTTTAACAGCAGCAAAGCATCAGAATCCGATCTGGCGATCACGCGAAAATCTGGTACACGCCTTACTCAACCATAACGATTTCATTACGATCCGCTGAAGGTGAGTCATGACGAATCATAATCAACAGACTTCATTACCCCGTCGCAATTTTCTCACGAACCTCAGTTCCGGACTGGCAGGGATTTCACTGGCTTCTCTGTTGCAGGATGATGCCCGCGCTGCCGGTGTGCATCAGACTCCAAACGGGCAACCCCATTTCACACCTAAAGCCAAAAGTGTGATCTGGTTGTTTATGCGGGGTGGGGTGAGCCACATGGAGAGCTTCGACCCCAAGCCCATGCTTAACAAGTACGCGGGGAAGTCGATCAGCGAAACGCCCTGGAAATCGGTCCAGCAATCAGAAAAACTGAAGCGTGTACGCGTGGTTGTGGTCAATGATGCCAACGGACAACAACGGAATAAAGTTTATCCGCTACAGGTCGGTTACAAAAAATACGGTGAGAGCGGAATTGAAGTGAGTGACTGGTTCCCCCACCTGGGGGGATGCGTGGATGATCTTTCAATCGTGCGTTCCATGTGGACGACCGATGACAATCACGGCGCACAGGTCCAATTTCACTCCGGCCGGCATATGCTGGATGGTCGTGTGCCGACAATCGGTGCCTGGGTGAACTATGGACTTGGTTCACTCAATCAGAATCTGCCTCAGTTCATTAATATGGGGCCTCGCTTTTTTGATGTACGAGACGGTCATTATCTGGGCCCCGCTTATGATTCTGTCCCCCTCAAAGTCGATCCCAAAAATCCGCTGCCTTATGCCAAACCAGAACTGGATCTCTCAAGTGCCGAGCAGAAAATTGAATTTTCTTTAATCAATCAACTCAATCAGCAGAGTGCTGAAAAGTTTCCCAATGACAGTACACTGCAGGCCCGGATCAAATCTTACGAGCTGGCGTTCCGCATGCAGACGGCGGTGCCGGAAGTGATTCGCTTCGATCAGGAAACCAAAGAGACTCAGGAACTGTATGGGCTGAACCAGCCGGAAACCAAGGCGTTTGGCATGCAGTTGCTGGCGGCTCGACGTTTTGTGGAGAAGGGCGTACGCTTCATCCAGATCATGCACGGCGATGGTGCCGCGGGTGCCTGGGATTCCCATTCGAATCTGAAGTCAGGTCACTCCAAACTGGCCAAACAGGTCGACCAGCCAGCCGCAGGACTGCTGAAAGATTTGAAACGTCGCGGGTTGCTGAAAGATACGATCGTTGTGTTCGCAACGGAGTTCGGGCGGACACCCGGTTCGCAGGGGAGTAATGGCCGCGATCATCACCCGTACGGATTTTCCATCTGGATGGCCGGTGGTGGTATCAAGGGGGGCATCGCTCATGGTACCACTGATGAACTCGGTTTCCATGCGGAAGAGAATCCACATTATGTCACCGATGTGCACGCCACGCTGTTGAAGCAGCTGGGATTAAAAGCACAGCGTCTGGAAGTACCTGGCCATAAACGTCTTGAAATGGATTTTGGCCATCCGATTGACGAGATCATTGCCTGATCCGCCCCGCTACGATTTTCTGGAACCCGCTGCGTCGGTATAATGCAGACCTGCGATATTACATCGCCGCTGATGTCTTCTCTGATGGCTATAGTGAAAGGGTTACCGATGATTCGTTCTCTGTGTCAGGTTTTACTGCTGGCTTTATTTTCTCTGCTTGCAGGATCCGATTCTGCATTTGCCAAAACCTATCAGGTTTACTTCCTGGGGGGCCAGTCCAATATGGATGGGTACGGCTATGCCAAGGACTTGCCCGATGATCTCAAGCAGTCAGTTCCCGGCGTAATGATCTTTCATGCGAATTCAGCGCCGGATGCGGTTCCCGTTGACGGGCGAGGGCTCTGGTCCGAATTGAAGCCCGGGCACGGTGTCGGTTTCAAATCGGATGGCAAAGAGAACACGTATTCAAACCGTTTTGGCGTGGAGCTTTCGTTTGCGAAAACATTGCAGCAACTGGCTCCGGAAGCGAACATTGCGTTGATTAAAATCTCAAGAGGAGGGACATCCATCGCCGTCGAAGCTGCTGGCAATTTCGGGTGCTGGGACCCTGATTTTGAAAAAGGGACCGGAAAAGGGCAGGGGATCAACCAATACGATCATTTTCTGGCAGGCATGAAACGGGCATTACAGACGACCGATATCGATCAGGATGGCGAAGCAGATACTCTGATCCCTGCAGGAATTGTCTGGATGCAGGGGGAAAGTGACGCTGCTTATACAGAGGAAATCGCAAAGGATTATGAAGCCAACCTCAAGCGTCTTATGGACTTAATTCGCGCGACGCTCTACGCCGATGACCTGCCTGTGGTAATTGGCCGGATCTCAGATTCGGGCGATAATCCGGAGGGAAAGGTCTGGAAACATGGTGAGATTGTACGAGCTGCCCAGGCGGCATTTGTGGAGAAAGACAAGCGTGCAGCGCTGGTGACCAGTACGGATGAGTATGGTTATTCTGATCGTTGGCACTATAATTCAGAAGGTTATCTGGATTTAGGCAGGAATTTTGCCCAGGCCCTATGGAAAGTTCCCCGGAACTAATACTATCCTGCCTTGAGCGATGTGCTTTAAACTCTACGTTTTTGAATATGAAAAGTAATACAGGTATCAGAATGAAACCGGAACTTCTTTCACCCGCGGGTACCCGAAAATCTATGCAGTACGCGTATGCTTTTGGAGCAGACGCTGTTTATGCAGGTCAGCCCCGCTACAGTCTGCGTGTCCGGGAAAACGAATTCAACAAACTCGAAGTGATGGCCGAAGCGGTCGAAGAAGCACATCGGCTCGGCAAGAAATTCTATATCGCCAGCAATATTGCCCCTCATAATCTGAAGGTACGAAGTTACCTGAAGAACATGGAGCCGGTAATTGATATGAAACCAGATGCACTGATCATGTCAGATCCAGGTCTGATAATGATGGTGCGGGAACGCTGGCCGGAAGTTCCGATTCATCTTTCGGTCCAGGCGAATGCCGTCAATTATGCAACCGTCAAATTCTGGCAGAAGTTTGGTCTGTCCCGCATTATTCTTTCGCGCGAACTGTCGATTAAAGAAGTCGCAGAGATCCAGGAAGAGTGTCCAGATATGGAACTGGAAGTCTTCGTGCATGGTGCACTCTGTATTGCGTATTCCGGGCGATGTCTGCTTTCGGGATACATGAATCATCGCGATTCGAATCAGGGGAACTGTACCAACGCCTGCCGCTGGGATTATAAAGTCAGTGATGCAGTGCAGACACTGGAAGGGGATATCGTGTTGAAAAATCCTCCTCCGCCACAAAAGCCGCAGCTGCCGATAATTGACCAGGTATTCCTGCTGGAAGAACCGCAGCGTCCGGGCGAATACATGCCTGCTTACGAAGATGAGCATGGCACTTACATTATGAATTCCAAAGACCTCCGTGCCGTCCAGCATGTGAAAACATTCACTGACATGGGAATCAGTTCGCTGAAGATTGAAGGGCGGACCAAGTCCTTCTTTTATGCAGCCCGGACGGCGCAGGTTTATCGTAAATCCATTGATGATGCCGCTGCGGGTGTGGAGTTTAATGAAAATCTGCTGGAAATGCTCGACAGCCTTTCCAATCGTGGTTACACCGAAGGCTTCTTCCAGCGACATGCTTCAGAAAGCATGCAGAATTACGAGCATGGTCGTTCTATGGCGAATAAACAGCAGTTTGTCGGAGATATTATTGACCGCGATGAAGATGGCATCATCGTGGATGTCAAAAACAAGTTTGGTCTGAATGATGAACTGGAACTGATGACACCGACGGGCAATACCGTCTTCAATCTCAATGCGTTGCTGAATCAGAAATCAGATTCCATTGAAGTCGCTCCCGGCAGCGGGCATGTTGTGAAAATTCCCTATGCCGAAAATCATCTGGGTGACCGTGCGGGGCAACTGACAGACCATGATCACCAGTTTGCACTGCTGATGAAGTCCGTCAAAACACCGGCGGAACCTTCACTGGGTTGAAGCGACTATTTGGGCTGGTTAATCTGAGTTGCAGGTGACGGGATTTCCGGTTGAGCAGCGACAGTCAGTTCATTCTTGACCGTTCTGACTCCCGGTTCCAGCATGGCCATAAACTCAACCAGCTTCCTGGCTCCCGCTGATTCGACTTCGCCTCGCAGCGTAACACTGTGATCGGGATTCAAATGGAACTCAACATTTCGTAAGCGTTCGTGGCGTTCCTTAATGCGTGTGAAGGATTCTCCCATCGATGTCTGGACGTTATTCAGGGGAAGGGGTGCTGCGGAGAACGCGACGCGTAACTGAGGTCGGAATTCGGGAACCCTGGGACCAGTCTGTCCTGTGTTATTCAGATTCTGCCTGTTTCCCAATCCACCAGTTGTGGCTCTGTTGAAATTACGGTTCTGTCCGGTATTTGCACCCGTTGTTCCCTGGGGGTTTGTACGGCCGATAAAATTATTCTGTGTATCATCAGATCGCCCTATAAATCCACTTTGGGGATTAAGATTCTGAAAATTCCCCATCGTTGAAAGGCCTGACTGAGCATTGCCACTACCGCCAGCCTGATTCCCGGAATTCAGATTTCCGATTGTTGTTCCTGTGCTGCCGCCATTCTGGGAGGAATTGCTGGAGGACAGAGTCTGAACCTGTGCTTCGCCAGTCGTATTCAGAACAAATGGCAGGCATGCATAAAGCACGGTATATAAAGCACATTGGAAGGTGAAATGTCTCATTGGTTTTTCCGATATCAGGGCGAAAAACAGGAGAAACTCGATCTCCCTCTATTATAACATCGTCTACCTGCCCGCAAAGAAAATAATTTGTTTTCCAGTTATTGTTCTGTGCTGTTCAATCGGAATTGCTGGTAGCGGATCGGTTGCTCAGAGGAAGGCTGCGGGCTGATTGTCTGGTAACTTGCCTGTGTGGACCGATTCTGCTGGTTGAGCAGTTCACCCAACTGTTGTTCCAGGCGATGGATACGCTCATCTCGTTCGTCTACAACCGGTGTAGCAGTCTGGGCACCGACCTGTTGAATCTGACTGCTATCTTCCAGGTCGCGTTTCAGCTTTCTGAGTTTATGCTCTGGTGAAAGTTCCAGTGATTTGCCACTCTCTCGACGGGCGAGTGTGTCAACTTCCACTTTGATTTTCTCTGGTTGTTTTGTGGGTGTTTGTGCAACCGACTCTTGAGTAGCCTGAGGCGTTTTTCCATCCAGCTTAACAGAAATCATCCGCGAGAAAATTTCTGGTGCATCCTTTTGGGTCAGTTGAACACGGAGTGCACATTCCGCCTGATCTCTGCCTTTGCGCACATAGGGGATAAAGACCTGATACGCAGGACCGAGGGTGGATTCGACTGCGTGGACCTGCCAGGCTCCCGAATCGAATTTGTACTGATGAATTGGATTTTTCTGTTCGGTCGCGTTTCCCTGATCATCATATAGATTTACATACACCTCTCCCTTCACATAGACGGGGGAGGTGTTGTTATGCTGGAAGAACAGCAACTGGCCGGCAAAGCCACGCGTCGGCATACCATCTACGCCTTTACCTTCCGCAGGCTCCCAGAGGGCCACGATTTCAATCGCAGGTTTTTTCGCCGTCGCATATTGATGATCTTTTTTCAAACCCCAGTGTGAGAGTGCCAGACTGGTACACCCGGTGAATGAGGTCGCAGCACATAGCATCAAAAACAGGAAAGGTTGAACAGGCATAATCAGGTGTTTCATCACTTAATCTCGCCCCCAATAGGGAAATTTCTTTTGTATCAATGGTTTCTTCTTTGGTTTTTTCGGTTGCTCTGCCTGATGGCTCATCTGTTGAATCACGCCACCCGGCTGCTGATTGTTGATGACATCCGGATTCAAATTATCCTGAGGCATGACTGTGGTGGGGATTGGTTCCAGCAGGCCTTCTCCTTCAGGAATGAATTCCGGTTCTCCTGGTGGTACTGCGAAGATCGGGCCATGCATCTGTTCTGCTTTTTCGACCTGCAGATGAATGCGTTCTGATTCCACCTGTTTGATAAACTCCGAGTCAGCATCGTTACGAATGATGCGTGGCGTCAGGAATACGAGTAGTTCCTTGCGACGTGTCGAACTGTAGTCATAGCGGAAGGGGATTCCTATCAGCGGTATATCCCCCAGCCAGGGGACCTTGCGTTCGATGGTCGTATCCGATTCGGTAATCATCCCACCCAGTACGACTGTCTGTCCGTTGGGAACACTGACTGTTGTTTGCACCTGGGTAATATTTTTGATTGGAGATTCCACGACATTTCCCGTTGTGGCATCGGTGAAGATAGGAACGCTTGAACCATTAAAGTCACTTTTCTCAGCCTGGGTTTCCATCACAATATTTCCATCCGGGCTGATGCGGGGAGTTACGGTCAGGATAATCCCGGCTTCCGACTGTTGAATCACCGGGTTGGCAGAACCGACGGCGGTCACCGAAACACCATTCACCACGGGAACAATCTGGCCGACCTGTATCTGGGCAGTCACATTATCCACAGTACGAATCTGCGGTCGACTTAATACGTGCACATTTCGCTTGGCGGCCAGGGCCCGGATCAGAATGCTGACTGATTCCGAACTGGCGGATAAAACCAGACCGCCAAACCCCAGATCACTATTTCCGCGTTGTAATGAAAAATTACTTAGCGCCTGGCCTGCCGTATTACTGACATTATTAGTGTTGTTAGTTCCCAGCGGATTAATACTGTTAAACAGGAATCCCGGTGTCGCTTCTTGAGATACAATCGTCTGATTGGTTTGCGTGACATTGTTTTGACCGGTGATGGTTTGCTGCACTGTCAGCACGTTATCAATAATACTACGATTAAAGAGCAATGAATCCTGAAGGCCGAGCTCGACCCCAAACTCATCATCGTTATCCAGTTCGACTTCGACAATCAATGCCTGGATAATCACCTGAGGTGCTTCCTTATCCAGCTGTTTTACAAGATTGGAAATCTGTTCAAAATACCGGGGAGTGGCGCTGATGATCAGATTATTGTTGATCGCTTCGGGAACCACGATGACTTCTCGTTCGAGGAGTTCAAAGCTGCTGATCAGGTCAGGGTCCTGGGCGATGAGTGCACGCTGCGTATCCAGAAATTCATTGATCGCAACGGATACATCAGCGACCGGTGTGTTTTTCAGTTGAATTACGGTCGTTTCGCGTTTGCGGCTATCGGCACCATCCAGTTTCAGTAGAATCGCTTCCACGATCTGCAGAGCATCGGCACCACCCTGTGCGACCACTGAATTTGTGCGGCGATCGACAGAAAATTTCAGTGGGATCAGGTTACTGTTAGCGTCGTTCACGCCGGCAATCTGAATCCCGAGATCGGTCTGCTGATTGTCTGCTGAAAAAGTCGACTGTAGTAAAGTGACCATTGATTCGGCGTCCGCATTCTTGAGAGTGAAAACTTTCAGTTCTGCGACGGATGATACGCGTGCATCAAACTGATTGATCAATGCACCAATCAGTTCCAGACTGTCTTTGGGAGCAGTGACAACCAGTGTATTCGCACGAGGATCTGCGATCACACGTATGTCCGCGAGTAAACCAGATCGTAGAACCCGGCTTTGGGTTCCCTCTTGCGAGAGAAACTCGAGTACGACAGAACGGGCTTCCTGTAACTGCTGTGCGGCTTCGCCCCCGGCACCGCCGATGTTGGTTCCCAGGCCGGCTGTCTGAGCGGCAGCAGGGTTCAGAACACTTTGCAATGTAGAATTCAGGGTTTCCGCCAGGTCGGCTGCGATGGCATTTTTTAACGGGAATATTTTCACGCGACTGATTGCCTGTGACTGATCCAGATCGATTTTCTGAATCAGGGCAGCGACTTCCTGCATATCACGGGGTTGTGCCTGCACGATAATTGAGTTGGTGCGAATGTTGGGAGAAACGAGAATACGTGTTCCCAGTCCGCCACGCTCATTATAGAATTCCCGAATCGTCGTAGCCACCTGACTGGCGCTGGCACTCTTAAGCTGGAAGACACCAAACTCGGTCAATGGATTAACAGGTTGATCCAGTTCCTCTGCCAGTTTGAGGATCGATGGCATATCTGTATCCGGTGCCAGAATCAGTAATGCATTCGGTTTGACCAGAGGAATGATTTTGATTTTCTGGATCTGTCCCTGAATGGCCCGCAGTGTAACGAGATCTTCGTAAACTCCATTCAACAGTTCGGCAAGTGCGGTCGAATTCACATGTCGTAAATTCAATAAATGAATATCGGGACGAGTGCCTTCGCTGAGTTTTTCCAGCTCTTTGATGATTTTCATCAACGCATTGACATCTTCATCTTTACCTCGCAGGATCAGGACACCCAGATCCGGGACCGATTCGATATTGACGTTGCCACTCAGATCCTGCAGTAATTCAGGCAGAGAACGCTGTTTTTCGACTTCGGCAGGTTTGTCAGCCGGTTGGGGTTGTTGTGGATTCTGTGCTGCCCCCGGTTGCTGTTCCTGATATGCGATCTGATCCACGCGCTGTCTGAGCTGGTTGATCTGCTGATCGCGGGGAGAGACAAAATTGTCTGAATAAGTTTTAACAGGCAATCGTTGCGGAGCTGTTGAGGTATTGGTCTGCTGATGTAATTTCTGCGCTACCTGACCAATTTGTGGTGATCCGATTACCAGCTGAATGGACTGTGAAAATCCTTTTGCAGCCTGATCCAGTTTTAATGCAGTGGCTTTCAACGCCTGCGCTTTGGAAGGAGAAGCTTCAAAAACCAGCTCATTATTCTGTTTATCAATACCGATGCGAAAATCGATTTGTGTATTGATGATTTTCAGTGGTTCCTGTGTCTGTTCGTCGACCAGGCTCTCTTCCTGGCTGTTGAAGACGACCAGTCCGGGTAATCCATTGGGACCTTCACCCTGTAATTCAGCACGAGTTTCGAAAGCATGGTAGAACTGTCGGAGGATTTCCGTACTGTTTAGAGTGCGCGGTTGAACTGTAAAAGTTGCAACCTGAGGAGTCGCTTCCTTCTGCTGTATTTTGCGCGCACTTTTTTCAAAGCGAGCTGGCACATCTGCCTGAGTGACTGGGTTCTGTGGATTTTCTGTCTGCTCCAGATGTTCAATCTGGCGAATGTCATTCTTACCAGGTCGAGTCCCTTCCGGTGTCCGATCAGCGGACTGCACGGTTGGTCGAATATATTTCGCTTTCGCTTCCCGAAGATCAAGCACAATCAGGAAACTGTCTTTTTGCAGCAGTCGAAAACCCTTGGGTTCAAGCTCCCGGTTTAAAATCTGAAACGTTTCACTCAGGGTATGAGGCCGCTTATCGATTCTTGAAAAGAATCCTTTGGGAACGACGTCCATGACCAGGGTTAACTCACTCTGTTCTGCCACCTGTTTTAATACCTTCGCCCAGGTAGCCTGAACGTGGTTCAGAGAAATCTCAGCGACATCGCTGGCTTTGCGAACCTGTTTTTGAACAGCTTCGACCTGCTGCTTTGAACCAACGACTGCTGCGCCGGCTTCGCTGGTTTGCGTTTCGGCCGGTTTACGCAGACGGTTCCAGAAACCAAATTTGCCTTCGGCGTGTGCAGAAAGTGACGGACTACTCAGGACGAGTACCGCCAGCAGACACCGGAGATGTCTGGAATATTTTCTGGCTTTGAGTTTGTAAGACAACACCGTTTCACCCCGTGCTTATCAGGATTTGATTTCAGGAATTAGAGTCAGGAAGTGTGGACGCATCTCAAATGAGATCGACTCCGATAGAATCCCTACAATCGTTATTATCGGTAAAGTTTGACATTGCGGTTGAGTAAAGGTTGGTGGAAAACCAAAGAAATCAATGGTTTTCTAAGAAAGTGGTGTGGTTGTAAGTGTTAGTTATTAAATGGGATGCGCGTAGTGGCATCCGCTCGCATCAAGAAACGAGTCGACTGGAAAGTGGGAATAGGATGTTTTAGGGGGATTGGTTGAGAGAAAGGTTTGGGAAACAGGCGTTTGAGGAGTATTGACTATTCACCTGTTCGAACAGAGAACGAGAGACGCTAATTTAACACAGGAAGCGAGGTCAGGTTTCGCAGAGATCTGAAATTTTCTCCCAATGAGAGCATCCAGGGTTTTCCATCGACCTCCAGGATCAGGTGCTGGTCTGTAATTGATTTCACCACGCCATGAATGTCTGCGACATCGATTGTGTCTCCTTCTTGAATTTCCCGTTTCTGGTTGGTTGCCCGGTTTCGGATCCAGGCGATTTTTTTACCATCGATTTCGATGCTGCCTGTTAAAAATGTAAAAAATGCATCATCCAGTGAGACTTTCACATTAATCTGCTGAGACGAAGTGACGGGGGGTGTTCCTGAGTCGGACACGGTTACTGTAATCGGATACTCTTTTAATTCTGTTGATGCAGAGGGGGTCCAGGTTAATTCTCCCGTATCAGGATTAATCTGTGCTCCCTCAGGAGTACCTGCAGCTAAACCAAAACGAAGTTTCTGTGTCGGAAGATCGGCGTCGGTTGCTTTGATAAACAGCGAGAGTGGTTGTGTCTGGTATGCGACGGCGGAAGTTACCGTTTCAATCTTCGGAGGTGTATTCTGTTCCAGAAAGTCGAGCTGGAATGTGCGTTCGACTTTCTGCCCTTCCTGAATAACAGTGATAGTGACCGGGTAATTTCCTGGCTTTTGCTCTTTATCAGGTGACCATTTTAATTTGTCAGTCTCTGCGGTCAGGCCGGGAAGAGCTGATTTGACGGTGATCTGAGGATTCGCCAGGGCCGGATTGACACCTTCCAGCGGAATCGTAAGGTTCAGCGAATTACCCCGAACGACGGTCTGTTTTCCGATTTCTTTTAAATCCAGTTTATAGACTTTGTCGGGAACAGGTTTGGCAAACGGACTGGACTGAGCGATCAAGCGGTAATCGTATAATGCCTGCAGATACTGGGGGGCCTGAGTAACAATAGCGCCTTTCGCGTGTGCTACCGGTTTCGTGTTCAGCATGCCCCGCTGGACTCTCCATTCCGTCGGACCACTCTGAATGACATTCAGAAGTTCGTTATCAATTTGAATCAGAAATGTCTGGTCGATGGGAAAATGCGCTGTGCTGAGTACTTTGAGCAGTTCGGCATCCTGAGTCAAAGGCTGCTGCAGGCGTGTGCTGCCTTCAGTGAATTGATTTAACGGCGCCAGCTCCACCGGTATGCCCGGTTCATAGCGTGCGGGAACTGTCAGGTTTGCCCCGCGCACGACGGTCCAGGTATCACCTTCAACTTTTTCAACGGTCAGGAATTCCTGATCCAGGCGGATTCGAAATGGGGTCTGACTGGGAAAGTCGAGTACGTCGTGAACTTTCATTTTTGTCGCGTCAAACTTCAATGTTGAGGCCAGTTTTCCGCGGGGGAACAGCAGTTCTCGCGGCCGGGCTTTGGCTAAAGCGAGTCCCTCCGCAGTCAGTTTGATTTCGAGTCGGTCAGACAGGCGGGTGCCGGTACTGTCCAGTTCCAGGCTGATTATATTCTGTTGCAGATCGGTCTGGTAGAAGTGTAACAGAAACTGACATAACTGAGCATAAGTAGCAGATCCTTCCAATGAAGCCTGAATCGCGATATAGGTTTTTCCTTCCCGCATACGTCGACCGGGAGAGAGTTTGAGGTTGGAAAAACCGGAGAGTTCTGCCAGATCATTCAACCATTCCAGATAGAGTCGTTGCGCATCGTGTTCGTCAGGGGGCAAGCTGTTATCCACCCAGGCACCCAGTTGTTTGGCAGAGCGTAACAGTTCCAGTTCTTTTTGTTCCCGTTGATCAATCTGCTGATTCAAAGCTTTTAACTGATTCCGGCGTGTTTCCACAGGTTCAATGAACGTACTGTTGATCAGAGGCATTCCCAGCCAGATCAAAATGACGGCACCAAAAGCTGCGGCTAATATTTTTTCACGTTTTTTCATTGTCTCGACATTCAACTCAAAAAAGTGGATGAAACAGGTTGATTCCCGACCTGATCAATTCCCATTTTGCTTTACTGGTTCAGCGGGCTGTTGGACTGCAGCGCGGGGGGGAAGTTTTTCTGCATCGATTTCAAAGGGAACCGGATATTCAGAATCAAAAGTTTTGTTTGTACTGCGTTTGGGATGGACTCGAAAGTTGCTTTTGGATAACTGCTGATTGAGGTCCCGGGAATCCAGGTCGTCTTTTGCATTACCAATCGCCCGCAGGCGACTGAGTGAGGTCTGACTTGTTGAACGGTTGACATCGAGTTCGCTGAGGTAAATGCGATCTGTACCCGGCAGAATGGTATCCAGTTCCTGTAGTACTTTCAGCGTTTTAGAATTGGAGTTATCCCATTTTTGAATGAGGGCCACAGATTCTAATGTCGGCTGCCCCCGTTTGAGCAGCTCATCGAGATCGCGCTGGATTTTTTGTCGATCGGCAATTTGCTCATCAAGACTCGAAACACTCTGGTGGGTCATATAGAGAGCCGTCAGCAGAATCAGCACTGTTCCGGCCAGACCCAGTCCAATCTGGAGTTTGCGACGATCCGGCTTTTGATCCGCTTTGTGGGGATGCAGAAAATCTACGACTTCCAGATGCTTCTGCTGTAGAGAATACAGGATACCCAATGGGCCGGCCAGAACGCCGGGGGAAGTCAGATCTTCAGGGGGCTCTTGTGAAAACGTTTCCATCTGCAAGGGATTGATGATTTCGACGTCACACAACTGCCGTTCCTGTAACAGTGCAGCGCATTCCGGTCGACCACCAACCAGTAAAATCTGACTTATTTTTTCACCACTCAGCTGTGAACTGCGCGAGAGGAGAAATCGGTTGATTTCTGACTTGATGGTCTGATCTACAACTGAGGGGTCTGAAGAACCCATTGCTGAGGAACTGGTAAATAATATTTGTCGCTGGTGGACCAGTGTTATCTCGAGGTTTGTCTCAACCAGATTCACGATCAGTGCGGGTGCTTCCATCACAGCAGGTTTGATGTGGCTGATCCAGACGGCTGCGTTGATGGAGCTGATTCCCGTGGCTGCAATTTCCAGACCCATCGATTGAAACGTTTTAATAGCCTGATCATGCGACTGTTTAGCGATACTGGCCACCAGTACTTCGCGCGTTTTTTTTCCTTCGCGGGGGGGCAGTAGCAGATAATCCAGCAATAGCTGATTCAGGGGAACCGAAGATCGGGTGGCTGTCTGCAGGTGGACGATTTCCGGAACTTCTTCAAGTGGAACTTCGGGGATTTCCAGCAGGCGGATTGTTGTGTCGTGCCGGGGAAACGAAATCAGAATCTGTTTCGCGGACAGTTTCAGCCGTCTGAATTCATTTTTTAACCAGCTGCCGGCAGAGACAGGATCTGTTTCCGGATGTAACTGTTCAGGCCAGGTGATCTGAAACGCACGTTTCACGGAGACACCGGATACACCAATGTGTCCTTCCACGCCGGTGAGTCCTGTTTTTTCCCAGTTGATTGCCAGGTAGTCTGCCATAATCTGTTCTCAAAAAACGTCAGTGAAGGATATAACAATTATAGGTTCTGATTCGGGTTGCTGCAGAGGTTATTCTTCCTGCGACATTCCCTGCAGGGTAGAAACGGGATAACCGCTACCCAGGTTACTGATGTCACGAATCGCTATGATGCGTGGCGGAATAAAGGTGCCATCAATCACAGCTTCCATGCGTGTCAGTGGACCTCCCTGTCCGTAATATCCCAGAGACTGCACACGAAAGACATCTCCGCCGCTACAGATGTAAGGGGCCAGTAATCGCATTTGTTCAATTGTGGTAAGCCCTTCAATCACAAGCCATCCTGTTGTCTGGCGCGCCTGACTGATTTCCGTAGGAGGGGCTCCGTTTGTAGCAGTCATCTGGGAATTAACGATCGCATTCGCCAGGTCAGTTTCCATCCCGGGGATGCCCAGCAAGGTTTCCAGACGTGCTTCATCAATCTGGATTCGGCCTTCGATATATTGATTTTTGGACGTGGTCAGCAGGTCATGCAGCACCGGTAATTCCGCGGTCATTGCTCCCGGGTCGGCCAGCCAGGGACTGGAGAGTGTTGTTTTTTTTCCATCAATTTCTGTTTCGACTTCAGACCCAATCAGGTCAAAGAGTGAATTAATGGTAAACGCGCCACCGGGCGAGAGGTCCATGCCACCTCGTGTCACGGTGACTCCTTCTTCTGAAAACATCGCTTTGGCAATACCATTAGCGAGCTCATTCAGAGCCTGTTTTTCACTCATGCTGCCTCCTACGGTAGTCGTCTGCAAACCAGATGACAGATCGCTTTCCGTGACAACCGGACCACTTAAACGATAGGCAACAATGAACCGGGCCTCATCGGGTCCGAGTTCGGTTTCGAGTGCATCGTAAAGTTCCGTCAGCATGGTCTGATTGACGTTGATTTTTTGGGAACCATCGGGGCGGATATTAATTTCACGACTGTGAACGGTAAAGTACTCGCACCAGCCTGCATTGAGAACGCCATCGGCATTGTCATTGGGCAGAGTGGCATCGCCGTCATTTTCATTGAAATCCAGGATCCCGTTGCGGTTGGTGTCTTCGCCGTAGAGCAGTTCCGGGGTAATGTCGCGCACCAGTAACAGTTCATCCAGTGATTCCAGTGGACCATTTTTAGGGAAATAAGGCGTCTCCAATGTCTCGTAGAAATCGCTCTCCGCTCCATAGGTCCGCGTTTCGTCATCATCGTCGATCCAATCCAGAATTGCAGCGGCGATGTCTTCGGTCATGTTGGGGATATTCATCAGGCGTTCGACGGCAGCCCCCTCTTCCTCCTCTTCTTCACTGGCCAGAATATTCAAATTCAACTTACCTGATTCATTGATCAGGCCAAAGCGAATTGTTTTCGAAGCGGCATCTTTAGTGACCGGTGCAACGATGCTGAAATAACCGCTGGCACGCGGTACATCCGAGGGGAGTAAATTGATATTCTGAAACTGATCTGGATTATGATATGAGTTCCAGCCATCAATGTCCGAACGGTCGCCTACATAGGCGGCGGCGAGTTCAATTCCGGACAGAGCCAGCTCGCGTGACTGGATTGAACGGCCATAAATGTTTGTTGCTTCCACCTCGACGATCATTAATTCCGAGAATGTGTAAGCGCCCAGGGTGAGCATGACGACTACCACAAGTACCACGAGCAATGTACTGCCGGCCCGTAACTTCAGCCGGTTTTTCTGATTGGAAAAACCAGCGGATTGTACGAGTTGTGATGTGTGTGTTTTCATACGTTATTCTGCAGTCGTTAATTAAAACGTGGTGGTGTCCTGAGTGGTGGTTTGCAACGTTGACGGCAAAGCCAGCGGGAGCGCAATTACCATGCTGAAGCTGTTTTCATTCCCATTGATTTTATTATTGGCGATTTTTTCGAGACCTTCAATATTTTCATTTTGAAAGCCGATTGTCACTTTGATTGCCTGCGGGACCGTTCCGTATTCGATGCTGTCCCAGACTTCCAGCCAGTCTGTACCATCAAAATACTGAAACTGCAGACTGCTGATTTCCGCTGCCAGCAGTTGTGACTGTTGTGCCAGAACCTGAACATCAGCTGATCCGTCCGCCATGCTCATCGCGAGTCGATCTCCTTCGAGCCGGGCAAGCCCCTGTGTGCTCTGGCCGGTGGTTGTGGTATTGCGATATTGATCTCCGACGGCCCCCTGCAAGCCTTCTGCACCAGCGACCGCCAGAAAGTAAGAGACCGAGAGCAGATCGCTCTGCATCGCTGATGAACTGCCAGTATTCGAGATGAGCAGTGGCTGTCTGCCGGGACGGCTGGTGTGCAGAACCAGTGATTGTGCATCACCAAACACACCGATATTTCCTGAAGTATAGGCATCATCCGGATTCGTGACTTCGATGACCGTTTCTTCGGTTTCCGTTTCGGAAGAGCCGGTGGTGGACTCCTCTTCTTCTACCGCTGTTTCCTGCATGTAGGTAACAGAATGTAAATCCTGTGAGATCTTCTGGAAGACGGCCCGCGCGATCTGTGCCCGTTCCACCTGTTGCTGTCCAAGTGTGGTATATTTCCAATACAGATCAAGAGCGGAATAGATCGCAGCCAGCAGCAGTCCTGTCAGTCCAATCGCCAGAATGACTTCCAGCATTGTAAAACCAGAAGTACGAGCAGAGTTTCTTTTGTGAAGGGCAGTCTGAATTTTCATAGCTGATCCTCCAGCGTGGTGTCGGTCGTGGTTTCGACCGTATTGGCGGCATCAAGGAGCATGGCGGGATCGCGTACCTGTCGGATTAACTGATAACTGGTGGAAACAGTTTCCGAGTCTCCGATATATTGGACGAGCACTGTCAGCTTCAGCATGTTTTCATAGTCACCTGGTTCGACGTTGAGGCTCCATTTCCAGTTTTCACCCTCATCGTCAAATGCAGACATCGCAACTGATTCCATTGGCTGGGCGCCTGCCAGTACCTCTGCCAGTACTGATTGGCATCGGAAAATTGCCTGGGTTCTTAACTGGGTCTGTACTGCGGCCCGGGAGCCGATTCCAATGAGCTGACTGAGCGCCGTTAACGCGGCCAGAAAGATTGAGAGTGAGATCAACACTTCGAGCAGCGTCAGTCCCGCTCGGCGTGATTCGTGATTTGCTGAAATCCTCTGGTGAACCTTCATGGCGATTTCTCCTGTTGGTAAGAAATCGTCGTATTACCGGTCAGGCCGCGCAGTTCGATACGCGCTACTTTTTGCTCTTTTTTCAGGATGTCATGCTGCAGGTCGAGGGCTGCGGTTCCATCGGGATAGAAGGTGATGGGGAACGAGCTTTCAACCCAGCGTAAATCTTTTGCATTGGGAAGGCCGGACAGCCACTCAAACGGAATCATCGATTCGGTGACGGTAGCCGATACCGTTTTGCTGAACTGAAATTCTTCAGGTAACTCGCCGACAATAAAAGCATCGCTGGTACCTGCCGTGGTTGATCCACTCTCATCGGTATTGAGTCCCAGAAGTGACTGGTCAACTGGGACTATCAGATACTGATTTCCTCCCAGTTCCAGATACACGTGATAATTCACGCCATGCTCAATGGCACGAATACGGGCAGCAGCGAAGACCGAATTCACATCCTGCATACTTTGGCGCAGGCGGTTACTGGAACTGATGCGCATGACAGCAGGCCAGACCACGGAAACGAGCACCAGCAGTAATGCCAGTACCAGCAGCATTTCGAACAGCGTAAAGGCTGATCGACGCTGATGCGCGTTTCTGAATATGTGTGGCTGTTTTGTCACGTGCTACATCCTCTGAATTCATCTGCTGCAGGCCTCTGGCTAAGACAGATTATTCATTCAGATCCCAGTTATTGACATCATCGCCTGAGCCATTTTCATCCTGCTGATTTGGTCCGGAAGACCAGATCGCCGGTTTGGTCGATTTGGCTTTGTTGTTGGGATATTCATAGTGAAAGACCTGTCCCCAGGCATCGAGGGGAATCGATTCGATAAAGGGTTCGGCTGCCTGGCCATCAGTGCTGACGGGTTCCATCAGCAGTTCTAACTGTTCAGCGCCCCCCTGCGGGTACTCACCATTGTTCTCAGCAGCATACAGTTTGAAAGCCTGTTCCAGATTATGAATACTGGCACGGGTGGCTTTAATATTGGCTTTTTTCTGGCTGCCGAGCAGGTTGGGGACGACCATGGCTGCGATCACCAGGATGATTCCCAGTACGATCAGCATTTCCAGCAGGGTAAAGCCGCGACGTTTTTGTTTGGTTTGTGATTTGTTTCGATACATGTCTCCATCCTTTTCTCTATATACAATTCCAGCCTGATTGATTCTGTGTTCTACCCGTGTGAAGATAAAACCTCTCAATGATTTCTACTTTTATTATAGTAAACCCGAGCTTTGAAAAACCGGTAAAAGCAACGCTAACATCACAAAAACCACAACTGCCGCCATCAACAGGAGCATTAAAGGCTCCAGCATGCGGACAAACATATCAAGCTTCCGGTTTGTCTGCCGTTCCATGTTGTCGGCAATATCAATTAACACCTGTTCGAGGTTATTGGCTTCTTCCCCGACGGCAATCATTTCGACGACTTCTTCAGGAAACTGACCGCTCGAAGCAAATGGCTGGGCGATAGATTTTCCCGCAGAAATACTTTCAGCCGCTTCACCTATTGATTTGCTGATGACTTTGTTACCGGCGGCATCTTTGGCGATTCGGAGTGACTGCAGAATGGGGACACCGTTGGCAAGCAGAGTTCCCAGAATGCGGCAGAAGCGGGCGATCGCCAGACTGCGGACCACGTCACCCAGCCCATACGCAGTCAGACGGAACTGATCGAATTTGTATCGACCTTCTTTCGTTTCGATATATTTATAAACCGCAACAACCGCCATTCCGATCGAGAAAAATATGATAAACCAGTAAGATTGCATAAATGCACTGAACCCCAGCAGGGTCGTCGTGGCCCAGGGGAGTTCCCCCCGTTCTGACATTCTCGCAAAAATCGGCTCAAATTTAGGTACGAAATAAACCAGCAGAAAGCTGACGATGACAGTGCCGAAAGTCGTGAGAAAAGCCGGGTAAATCATGGCACCCACAACGCGGTTTTTCAATTCTTCCTGGTGATCAGTGAAACTGGCGATGCGTTTGAGAACGTCTTCCAGAAAGCCGCCTTCTTCTCCTGCGCGGACCATACTGACTGCGAGTTCAGAAAAGACTTTCGGATGCTGCCCCATCGCAACAGCGAGCCTGGTACCGTCGGCGACTTCGGCACGGACTTCTTCCAGCACCTGTTTGAGGGAAGGGTTCGTCGACTGTTTATTTAAGAGTTCCAGAGACCGCAACAGGGGGACACCTGATTTGAGCAGGTCTGCCAGTTGGGTATAAAAGATGGACAGGTAACGTGCCCGTACCCGACGTCCGGAGTGTTTCAACTGGGCTTTTGCTTCATCTGCCAGGTCTACTTTCACCGGAAACAGGCTGCGCGCAGCCAGTGAATTCAGGGCATCCTGCTGATTGGATGCCGACAGAATCCCCGTGACCTGGCGGCCCGTTGCTTCGCGTGCGATGTATTGAAAATCCGGCATGGTTCTGACTTTGACAGCGTGTGCTTAAATTAAAAAATGATTTCTGGTTTAAATTAGCATTCGATTAAATATCACCCTTGGTCACGCGGAGGATTTCATCGATGGATGTCACCCCCTCCAGCACTTTCAGCCAGCCGGCATCACGCAGCGTCTGCCAGCCATTTTTACGGGCATAGTCACGGATCTGACCGGAACTGGCATGTTCCGTACATAATCTTCGGATGACGGCATCATTGACCAGCAGTTCGAGAATCCCGATTCGTCCGGAGTAACCCATTTCACGGCAGTGGCGACAGCCAACCGGTTCCCAGAGTTCTTTGATATCCTGCACAGGAAAGTCGGGTGGTATCTTATCCGGATGCGGTTCGTAAGGTCGTTTACAATGCTTGCAGAGCACGCGTACCAGACGTTGTGCCAATACCGCTTCCACCGTACTGGCGACCAGATAGGATTCGACACCCATGTCAATCAGTCGTGTGAAGGCACCGGGGGAATCGTTGGTGTGCAGCGTGCTGAAGACCAGGTGACCGGTTAAAGATGCCTGGATTGCACTGTTGGCAGTTTCACCGTCTCGGATTTCCCCGATCAGGACGATATCGGGGTCATGACGTAAAATACTGCGGAGCCCGGCGGCGAAGGTCAGTCCGATTTTGGAATTCACCTGAATCTGGCTGATACCTTCACTGTGATATTCGACCGGGTCTTCCACGGTAATGATTTTTGTTTCAGGGTTTTTGATTTCATTCAAGGCACTGTAAAGTGTCGAAGTTTTTCCACTCCCCGTGGGACCTGTGACCAGAATGATTCCATGAGGCAGTTCGATCATCTCGCGAAATGTTTTCAGCATTTCAGGATTCAGTCCGACATTGTCCAGGCGAAATACCATGCGTTCTTTATCGAGCAGACGCATGACGATGCCTTCACCGTAGATCATGGGGATGATCGAAACACGAACATCAATTTCCCGACCGGTGATGCGGAGCTTGATGCGTCCATCCTGAGGCAGTCGCTTTTCCGCGATATTCAGGTGCGACATGATTTTGAGACGCGTAATAATTGCCGAATAAAAATGATTAATTTCCGGAGGGACTGACTGCACCCGCAGCAGACCGTCAACCCGGTAACGGATCACGAGTCCGGTTTCATGCGGTTCAATGTGGACGTCACTGGCCTGTTGCTGTAACGCTTCGATCAATAGTTCATTGACCAGTCGAATCACGGAAGCGGTCTGTGCCATGTCGGCCAGTTCGCCATGTTCCTCAGAAACTTCTTCCAGCAGTTCGACGCCATCTTCTGCTGCCCGTTGTGAGACGAGTTCGTTAATCGTATCGCCGCCGACTCCCAGGTTTTCCTTGATCAGTTCCATCACATCATCATGTAATGCCAGGACCGGTTCGAGATCCAAACCGCTTAGTGAACTGAGTTCGTCAATGGCTTCAAAATCGAAGGGGTCTGCCGAAGCAACCAGAACGCGACCATTGTTGCGCTGCAAAGGGAGCAGGGCATTGCGAAAAATCGGCGTTGCGGGGAACTGGGCCAGCAGCACTTTGTCGACCTGATAATCTTTGAGCTCAAAGTATTTCATGCCCAGTTCGTCGGCAAACGCTTTAAGCAGATCTTCTTCAGAAGCGAGTCCCATTTCCATGACAACGCGGTCCAGACGATTTCCGTTCGCCGACTGCTGCGCCATGAGCAGTTGGCGGTCGTCCAGGATGCCACGTCTTTGGAGAATTTCACCGATTTCCATGGAGTTGACTCAATGGTTTGATATCAGAAGATTGGATTGGAAGTTGAATTATATATCAGCGACCACGGCTACGGCTGGATCGACTGCTGCCTCCACCACGTGAGCTGCCACCATCGCTGCCCGGGAAACGAAAACCGCGTGAACCACGACCACTGAAGGGAGAACTGCCACGACTGGAATCGCCACCCGGCGCACCACCGGCACCCATGCGTTCGCGCATGCGCTGTTCGAAAAAGTTTCGAATTTCTTCGCCACGGTCACCAGAGCTTGAGGGGGAGGTAGACTGAGAGGGAGAATCAGGTGTCTGGTTGGTTGTTTTTTTGCGTGTGTCACCAGTTGTGCTCACGGTGACATTCGGCAGCAGTGAAGTCAGGGCATTCTGGATTAAAGCTGAGTTTCCATTATTCAAAGTGACAACCTGCACCGATTTTCGTGACATCTTTGCTGAGTAGTCCAGTTCACGGACCAGTGATTCAATTTCCTGGAACAGGGAATCGCTGGCGGAGACGAGCAGTTGATTTGCATTTTCATCTACGCTGACCGCAAGACGAGCTTCTGCCGGTTGTGCATTTGAGCCACCCTGGGAGCCTCCTCCCATCATGGCGGCAAACGGATTGCCGCCTCTGCGTGAGTTGTTCTGCTGTTGTGGTGGCTGCAGATAATCTTTGTAAAGTTCTTTGACGATGTTGCTCACTTCTGTTGCCGAGGCGAACTCAACAGGAATGATTCCCGGTGAACGATCTCGTAGAGAAGCCGGTAATTCAGAAGTATCCAGTACTTTCAGCATCTGTTCCACAGAGCGGACTTTATCCGAAGGCCCCGTCACATAAAGTGCATTGGAACGGACTTCAGGGATGATACGCAGTGTCTGAGGTCCCATGCCCAGAGTGGACAGTCCGGTGGCATCCATCAGGCTGCCACCAATATTAGTGATCCCACTCAGCATCCCGGAGCCCGAGTCCATGTCAGAGACAGAACTGCTGGGAAACAGGCTTTCCAGCATTTTGGCTGTCGCGGTGGCATCTGCAGATCGCAGGTAAAAAACGGTCCACTGATTTTTGGGCGGAATGGCCTGCGTCAGCGCTTCAATCATTTTTTCCAGTCTATTGAGGGCTTCCAGATCTGTTGAAGAAATAATCAGATTATCTCCGTTAGAGGAAACCGCTACCGGGTTCTTTTTTTTACCCTGGGGAACGTCAGCAGGTTCATTGCCCGATTCTGGTTGCTTTGGTTTTTCTGAACTGTTTCTGGTATCCGTATTCTCATTCTGTTCTACAGTGGCTTCGGTTTTCTCATCGCTGGCCGTAAAGAATAATCGCTGCTGTTCCGTCTCACGAACAGGTTGCTGCCTTCGAATAGGGCGATTCAAGGGAGCACTGGTATTTTGTGGTTGATTCCGAAATCCGCGGTTATGATTCGGGGCTTCTTCTTCGCCTCCGATAATGCGTTCGCGGATCAGATTGTTTTCTGAAGGTACGACAATGCGGATCGGATTCTCATCGCCTGAGGAAGCAGACCAGAGTTTATTAATCAGTTCCATGATTTCACGGGAATCACGGCCGCCCAGCGGAATGGTTCGGACTGGACCACGATCGCGGATGTCGTTGGAGCGGCCCGACCCATCTTCGCCCAGTTGTGCCAGAAGTGCTTTTACCTGAATCACCTGGCCGGGAGTGCCACGAATCAGAAGGCGACGGCCCAGCAGATCGGCTTCGATGGTTGGAGCAGCGTCACCATCGCGCAGGAAAAGTGACCGCAGCGTCGTTGTTGCTGAAATGGGATCCATTGAGCTGAGGTTAATCACGGAAACAGACTGACTGCCTCCTTCGCCATCCAGTTGTCGAATCATCTCTTCGATTTTTTCGTGCTCTCTATGAGTGGCAAGTATGTGGATTTTATCATTGCGGGCATCTTCGTTGACGACAACACCCGGTATCATCGCATCCAGGGTTTTGGTCACTTCGCGTGAGTCGGCAGAACTGACGGTATAAACGCGCAGAAACGGTTTGTTGCCACCGGGGCCCAGTGGGTTATCATCATCGACGTCGATCGATTTGATGATTTCATCCGCGATCTTAATCTGGTCGGGTGTGGCAGTGACCAGCAGGCGATTCGTACGAGGATCGGCGGTTACCTGGGTATTGGACTCTTTGCTGGGCTGTGGCTGCGGAGGGCTTCCGCCACGATCTCTGCTGCTTCTGGAGCGATAGTCAAAGTAACGGGATGAGGTGGCACTGGCACTCACATTTTGAGTGGCAGCAGGCAGGCCAAACTGGCTGCGGACGATTTTTTCCGCTTCGGTTGCATCAATGTATTTCAGTTCAAAGGAGCGAAAGAGCAGATCGGTAGGACCAGCGTTAGCCATGGCACCTTCCAGCAGCTTTTTCACTCGCGACAGGTTGCTACCGATATCCGTCACAATGATGGAGTTGGCTGTGTTCAGAGCCACTGATTTGCCCTGTGGCCCCAGAATCGCCTGGACTTCCTTGGCGACCTGGCTGACATCAACACCTTCCAACTGGAAGGTTACGCTCATCAGTTCATTTTTTCCGTGTTCGGTAATCTTTTCGGAATCGACAATCGGAACGAGGTTGGGCGGAATACCGTTATCGATATTCAGTACGACCAGAAACTGATCGCGGCGAACAATGATATAACCTTTCTGCAGGAGGTAGCCATTGATGATGTCGAGTGCTTCCGTGGGGGTGTAGCTACCCTGGTCGAAGTAATTAAAGGTTCCTGGTGGAACATCATTCAGATCGAGAGTGTAACCGGCTGATTCTGCAAACAGCTTAAGAACATCGCCCCAGGGGGCAAACCGGAAGTTAAAGGACATTTTGTTGACAGCTCCGGGTTTTTTCGCTGCCTGCGGATCATCGGGGGCGGCAGGTTTATCGGGGGCATTATTCATGGCAATTGCACTACCGCCACCGAATGAAATACTTCGGTCTTCCGGCTTCAAGCCTTCAGGTTCCATGGGGATCTGCGGACGTGGTCGTGGAGTCGGGCTGGCATTACTGCTGACGGCAGGTACACCGGGCTCAGCCGGTTTTGCGTCTGAAACCAATGCCGGGCCCAGCATCTGGCTCCATTGAGTCTGCTGATCTTTGGTCAATACAGCTTCGATTTTCTGATCGAATTCCTGCTGAACTTTCTCGCGCTCTTCTGTAGTCGCACGTCGCCCCAGTTCACGACGGGCGTTGGATCGCTGTTCTTCCAGTTCGGTAATCTGCTTCAATTGGTCTTCAGTCAGCTTGAGTTGTTTGGCGGTATCATCATTGGTCAACTGGCGATAGCCGGCTTCCTGTAACTGCAGTTGTTTCAGACGGGTAGCCTGCTTTTCGTTCAGCAGACTCATCACTTTGGCTTCGCCTTCGGAACGCTGTTTTTCGAAAGATGCGCTCATTTCTTCTCGAACTTTAGTTCGTTCTTCATCTGTTTGAGCATCCCGCATGCGTGTCATGAAGGGTTCCATGGATTCGCGTGTGGGCCGTATACTTGCCGCTGCTTCTTCAAGCTGCTTGATCTGGTCTGGGGTCAGCTGGAGTTCCTTCTGAACTTCTTCACGATTGACCAGGGAGCCGAGACCACCCCGGGGGCCACCAAATCCACCTCGGCTGCCGAATCCACCCCTGTCTCCGCCGAAACCACCTCCACCACCGCGACCTCCTCCAAAACCTCCGCGATCGCCGCCAAAGCCCCCGCGGTCTCGTCTGCCACCTCGATCGCCTCGGTTTTCAGTTTCCTGCGCCTGTACTGAACTTATGAGAATGTCAGAGCAGGGAATCAGACCCATCAGGGCGATGGTAAAAAAGAATTGAAATTTGATATATTTCATCATTTGCATGGCGATTCTGATATCAGGCGGAAAAAGAACCAGGACAGGTGTTCTTATGGTCATTGTTATGAGGCTTGTCATAATTTGTTTCAGGGAATCCCACAGCCATTCTGTCGCTACGTATGTGGTCTTTATATTGCGGAATCTACTGACTACAGACTAAGTTGCCTCAAAAGCAAATACAAGATTATTTAGGTTGTTAGTGTTCTATCATGTTATACTTCAATAGTTTACAGCTCGTTTCAAAGATCATAGGGATTCTTTCAGAATTCATCGATCTATTCCCTGCTGGCCGGTGTTTCTAATGTCAGATACTGAAATTCTACTTGCATCTCTGGTAGCCAGATGCGCAAAATCACAGTATCTGTTTATTAAACACGGTATTACCCGTGAAAGACCGCTTAAAATGTTGCGGAGTAAGAAAATGTTCCGTTTTACCACTCTCCTGATTCCTTCTGTACTGCTGGTAGGGTTTTGCACTGATCTGGCGTATGCGCAACCAGGTGGTGATAGTCGCTCACGCGGTTTCATGTCGTTTCTGGATCGTAACAAAAACGGGGTGATTGAAGCCTCAGAATTTGACCAGATGCCCGGTCGTTTCAAGGAAACTCTGGAGGCAGCCGGCGTAAATACCTCGCGCGACATGAGCCAGCAGGAATTTGAGCGAATCATGCCTCAGGTGATGGAGCGAATGCGCAGCCAGCGCGGCTCATTTGGTGGTGGTGATCGAAGTGACCGCGGCAGTCGTGGCCGTGATGACCGTAGTCGTTTCGGTTCTTCGCGTGGTTTTGGTGGCCCTCCGGGGGGGGGGCGATCTGGCAGTGATCGGGATGATGACGATGACAGAGATCGGAGCGGTGGCTTTGGGAGAGGTGGTTTTGACCGCGATGCCATGCGCGGCCGCTACGGATCGTTTGAGCCAGATCGGAGAGAGGCGTCTGACTCTGCTTCAGGTGGTCGTTCCAGCAGCAGTTCTTCGAGCAGTTCCTCCAAAAATGAACCAGCGAAGCCGGTTCGCACGACAGTCGATCTGAACCAGGAGTTTGTGCCACACGACATCGATCAGGATGGGCAGATTGGTCTCTACGAATGGCGCAAAAATAATCCGACAAAACTCGGCGAATTTTTCACGATGGATCTGAACGGAGATGGTTTTCTCACGCCGAAAGAAATCAAGCTTGCCAAAGAGGGAAAAACACAGCGGAGTGCAGCTTCTTTCATGTTCGCTTTGAATAGCGGGCAGACTTCTGCAAATCCCCTGGCTGCGAGCGGCAGTTCTGCAACTCCCGGAACAGCAGATGCTTCGAATCAACCTGCACCTGAGAAGACATCCCAGCCAGTGTCGGTCCAGGTCTCGGCACCCAGTACCGATCCACTGGTTGCACAGGCAGGTTATTTCTTTAAACTGGTCGACCGGGATAAGGACGGTTCCGTTTCCCCCGCAGAATGGAAAAAGAGCCGCTCCATGCGGAAGCTGTTTGAACAGGCAAATATTGATCTGACAGTTTCCATGCCTCAGGAACAGTTTGTAAAACATTACCTGGAGATCAAGAAGAAGTAATCAAGTAGTGTTATTTAATTTGTTCTTCATCTTCGGGCATTTTAAGTTTACGTTCCATTTCGCGTTTTGCACGCCGTTCCTGATTCCTGTCAAACTGTTTTGAGATCGCAATTCCCAATAGTTTCAGATAGCCCTCGTCAAACTGCAGTCGAGTTCGGACGCCCGTTTCGGTAGGTTGTGTGGTTACCAGAACCAGATCATTTTCTTTCTGGAATGCACCATCCAGAATTTTCATAACGCCGCTTTCCTGAATTTCCGCTTCGGAAAACAGGTTCAGCCAGGGACGGATATGAAATTCCATCTGTACCGGAGCGGTGCGTTGCTCTTTTCTGGCTTCAGGGGTTGCTGTGTTGATTGTCTCGATGGCTTCATTTAAGGCGGCGACCGCAATTTCTGTTCCCATGGCAAACCAGATCACTTCATTGTCTGCTCCTATATAGAGCGACGGAACTCCGCCGAGAAAACGTTGCTGTTTATCATCGGCGGTTTTGGATTCGGGTTGCATCTGATGCAAGGCGATCCCCTGAACCGTTTCAGCATTCGTGTAGATGTGTGCTTTGTTGTCAGGCAGTTGATCAATACGATTAATGATATCCAGTAAGGAAGCAGGCAGATTTGAGGAAGGTGCGACCTTGATACCGCCAATCAGAGCAAATTTTTTAGTTGGTGTTGAGACCAACTGCGTGAACACATCAATGTGCCCTTTATCGACCATGGTTTTTACCGGGCTGAAGAACTGTTGAATCGAGCTGGTATTCTGCAGGCGTTCTTCTTCGGTCAATAGTTTTTCACTCAATTGTTTTTCGAAGTAGTTTAGATACTTCTGATAGATTTTTCGATCACGTGGGGCAAGATTCATGGAAGCGGAAACAGCAAGTGGCAGGTTTTCACGTGAAGTGATCACACTGAAGTAACTCGCTTTGCCGGGGATATTCTTGACGGCGCGGGCTAAATCGCTGTTGGGCCTGGCCTTAATCAGCATGTCGACAACACCCCGTTTTTCTTCTTTTTCAATACGACCGCCGAACACCAACTCCTGACCTTCGCTCAGAAAATATTCGATACTCTCCAGGTTCTGTTTTCCTGCCATGCGCCGGAGTTCGTAGGCGGCTTTAGATTCGCCATCCCGCTGCTGCAGTTGTGTTTCGATGGCGGTACGGAAGAAACCCAGAAATGTCGTACGCATCAACTCGGGAATGGCGTTCAGATCGAATTTGATCGAGAGGTCGTAGGCCGTGGTCAGGTTCTGCAGTTTTTGGGATGGGTCACCAAAGTCACGGGAACTGATCATGTCCAGACTGGTTTCATTTTCAACGCCCTGAAACAGCATATGGGCATAATCATCCTGGAACCGAATGATGGATTCGCCGCGTCGCCCATTAATTACATACAGGTCATCCCGGTCCGTATCTTTCTTGATGGTTTCTTCGTCACCTGGAATCAGCTTCTCCAGAGTATCAAGAAATGTACGAACTTTCGTCACAGGCAGATACATGGTCGGGACCGGTTGGGGGATTAATCCCGTTTTCAGATAGAGTTCCACACCCAGGTTCTTATTTTTATCGATGCCTTCCAGATCGTTGACATTCGCCAGCGAGGCTGAAGCGATCTCGGCGATTTCAGGACGCTCTGCCAGTTCGAAAATGAAATCGATATCAGAAAGGATCCGCTCCACACTGGCGACATTGATTACGATCAATGGTTTGGGGAGGATCGATTCCACCCCGGCAGCCTTCTTCTCCGGTTGCTCGTCTTTCTTTTCAGCCTCTGGCTTAGCAGACTCTGGTTCCTGTGCAGAAAGTGTGCTGCTGCAGAAGCAGATCAGAACGAGAAGAACCAATTGTCGTCCCATGCGTAATAGCGTTTTTGTGAACATAACCTGTGGCCCCAAAGTGCAGGAAGTTCTCATACGATGCCTTTTCCGTAGAGTTGAGATTCGTATTGAAACGGTGGCGCGTCCTCATACTGTTAAAAACGCGGAATTCGACCGGGGTAAAGACATAATCGGCGTGTGATTTTGTGTACTTATTTCCCGATCAGAGTTGGTAGCGAATCATTTTGAAACGAAATGCGGCTCGATACCAGCCAACCAGTATACCCGCTACGAAAACAAAAAGATTCAGAGTTTCCGATTTTAGTCCTGCCGGGCGTAGACCTGAGCGGCAAAGTCTAATGGATAAACGAATTACAGTGAGGGTACTTTGGGCAGGTTGAGCCCATCCAGCAGCTTTTTTCGCTCTTCACGGGATTTCTTATAATGATGAGGCAGAACCCGTTCGTGATAGGTTTCCAGCGGTCTTACCAGGGTGCGTTCCAGAACCCGTTTACGCAGTTGCCAGTCTTCCTCACTGACATTGGCCTGTGCTTGAATCTCGTTCATCGTTTCAAATGCGCGTTCGATTCCGGATATACTGAGTTCGATATCATGCAAGGCCTGCTTCGAGGTGACAGGCCGTGCCTGAGAACGATTGTCCCAGCGATATTTTAAAGCCTGCAGTAAACCATTCAGGTGATCCCATTGCTGCCCCGGTTCCTGAAACAGACTGGCATCGGAAGCGGCCATTTCCAGAGCCCGTACCACAGATACAATGGACCGATCATTGGCGGCACCATAATTGATGGCATGCAGGCGATGTGAAAATTCGAGAATGTCCGGTGCATCATCAGATTTCTTGTAGAGCTCCGCGACTTCATCATGCATGAAGTAGCTGATCATCGGATCGTAAGTGGGAGTAAAAGTCGTCACGCGACCAATCTGGTCGACCGTGGGGCTGGCTTTCTCCATTGCATCCGATAACGCTTTGAAATAATACATGCGGCGTCTGTCTTCATCGTGGATGTAATCTTCTTTATGCAGATTTTCGGCAGCAACCTGCCTGATGAGGGAACGCGGATTTTCGGTAATCTGATCTTTAGCAGGTTTGCGGTACTTCCAGTATTGATCAGGATAGCGGGCCATCAGTTTGTTTTGCGCCGTCACTTCAGAAAGTCGTCTGAGTACGATGGGGTCGTTCTTCTCGCCATCCATCCAGTTCAGCAGACGGCTGCTGCGGTATTCTTTGACAGGATCGTCGTTATGGATTTCTGCAGAAACCATTTTTCTGATTTCTTCCTGCTTCATCCCCCAGCGCATCATTTCGTAAGGCAGTGTAAAAGCGAAGTTCCCGTTGGCTGAGTTATTGACGCTGGTTTTGACATCGGCGGTCATATCTGCCAGCGCCTCATCTGAGTATGCTGCCAGATTCAATAAAACCGACCAGTCCCAGCCGACCTGTGCCAGCGTACGTCTGACCTGCGGCGCCTGGATTCGATCTATCAGTTTATTTCTGACAAACCCCTGTTCGGAATTTGTACCCATAAATAGAGTTTCACCGTTAGCAATTTCAATCGCCAGCACCTGCTGGAATGCGGACCGAAAAGTCTGTGCCATTACCCGCAGTGGCTGCGCACCAAAATCAATGTGCTGAAATCGCTGACAGAAAATGCCATCCTGATTCAGATGTCGCGAAACATTGCGATAAAATTCTGTTGTGAATTCTGCCTGTGATTGTGTGACAACCGATTGAACCGGATTGCTGATGATCAGGTCATACATCTTTTCTGCATTTGTATCAGCTGCCATGGCTAATGCGATCGGGGTCTGAATCAACTCGACGCGATCTGAATCGAAGGCAGAGATTGCATTCCGAGGAGCAATCTCTTCGTGATATAATTTCACGAGGCTGCGATCCGGTTCCAGGCAGGTCACATGTTGTACGGGGAAGTCGAGGCTGGAGTTCACACCCACGCCGGCACCAAGCCCGAGGAACAGCACATCTGCGGGACGTTCGTGCAATATCACTGGAATCACAAACGGCATCAGTTCGCCTGTGGTATGCGGGCATAAGCCGGCATCCATGCTGGTGACGCCAAAAGGCAGACCGCTTCTGCGAATCTGAATCTGATTTTCCCGATAAGACCAGATGGTAAACGTACCGTACTGACCTTCGACTTCTGACAGGCAGCGGCCTTCATCCAGGTGGGGCAGCAGTTCTGGTTTTAAGCCATAACGTAACCCCGTAAACGTGTTTGTCGAGAACAACAGTTTGGCTGAATGCCGAACATCATAATTGTTGTGAAAAAACAGACCGGCAGTGAGCAGGGCCAGGCTGCAGACCATTCCAGCGGCCCGCCAGCGTGTCAGCGGGATCCGGAAGTGTGTCAGTCGAACAAAAATCGCGAGACAAAGCAGGGCCAGACTGGTAAGTACGATAATGGTTTTGAGCTCAATGCCTGTCGAACCGATGAGCCATACACAGCTAAGTATACCAGCCAGCAGACAGGATGGCTGCCAGACAGGCAGAGTGGTTAAGCTTCGTTTCTCTGACGCGGAGAAACGGACGGAACTGGAGAGTTTGAGCCAGCCACCCCAGCAGGATCCCAGCAGGCAGAAGATGGTTGCTGTTAAACCACCCCGGATGACAGACAGCAGCAAAGCATATTCAATATAGGCGTTGGCATACAGCATCCAGGAAACCAGTAACGGGAACAATGCCAGACAGCCGACACCCGTCAGTGCCATTGCCAGAGACAGGCTGGAAGTCGTCTGGACGATTTTGCCTGGTTTTCTCGCCTGTATGAATGCAAAGGCAACTGCAGTTCCGAGTAGAAATCCAGCCCAGATCGTGACTTTCAGATAGAGTGAATCCGGGTAAAGCTGAAACAGAACACGACTGACGCCAACCAGCAGGATGCCGGTTGAAAAGCTCATTACATATGAGCCGACTTGTATCACCACTGGAATACGTGGTGGTGCGACCGTTTGCCTGTTAGCATTGGAACCCGAAAGGGATTGTGTATCAGCCTGGAACAAATCCAGTTTGAGCCAGTGTGAATATTCAGGGAGATAACTTTCGCAGAGTGATCTAACCCAGGGAATACAGCAGAAAATCAGAGTTGCAATGAGGGGAATCAGTAAAGTCTCGCTCCAGCCGAATACAGGAACGAGCCAGTAAACTGATAGAATCAATGAAACGCTGAATCCGGTCAGAAAGCGGGCAAGTTGTAAATGTAAACTGGTGCGGGGATTTTTGTAATCGACAGCAGTCAAGGTGGCCAACCAGAACAAACGGGTAGACCAGAATACAGCAGGCAGAATCAGTGCCATGGCAGAGAGTGTCATCAGCCCCGTCAGAAAGACCACGTTTGTCATCTGTGAGAGGGTGAACCAATGCAGGATCTGATTGAGTTGAGTGAGCAACACCGGAAAACAGAGTGACCAGAATGAAAGGATCAATAAAGTAAAGCGGATGCGCTTCTGATGAGATGCCTTTTTTGCAGGTGAGTCTTCGGGGGAAAATGTGGCTAACTGTGGTAAGCCAAGCCAGATGCCCATCACCATGGACAGGCCAATGCCTGTCATAACTTCAGGACAGTCGCTGACCAGATTCTGAAAGCGTTGAGTACAGGAAAGAACGAACAGCCCGCTAATCGATCCCAGCAGAAACGCGATTCCCATTCTCTGCTGCAAAAAGGAAAGAGAATTGTGGAGTAGATTTTGAGCGAACGAACGTATCATGGCTTCCTTGCCTGTCGTTATTAAAAAATCAGAATTGCATCTCAACTTAAAGTAGCTTACTCTAAGTCATTTCTTCAACATTCCTTAGCAGCAAAAATTGCCGGTTAACGCTGAGGGACATTCAGTCTGTGTTTTATCGAAAATACGTAAATATATGCAATACCAGTCGTTCTATCGCTACTGGAATGGCATTTGACCGCGGACTAATGTACACTTCGCTTGTAGAGAATACGTAGTGGAGTAAAAATAGGTTGTTCTCCGGTCTGTTTGAGCCCTTTGTCATAGAAATAACTCCGAGTGAAATCCCCATTGAGTATTCCCCCAGTTGCGAATCCAGTTCCCTGCCAGCGTAATCAAAGACTGTTTCCTTTGATCCGAATAATGCTGGTCTGTTTCGTAATCAGCATCGTTAATACAGATGAACGGCTGCACGCTGAGACAAATTCGGCGGCTGTTTATAAAGCAGCAGCGAATTCAATCACGGTCGACGAGCTGAAATCACACATTGAATTTCTGGCCAGTGATTCACTGGAAGGTCGTGAGGCCGGTTCACAGGGAGGTCAGGCTGCAGGAACATATATCCGGACCTTTCTTCAGAAGCATGGGATTCAACCAGGCATGGCTGAAGAAGGTTACTTTCAGGAATTTGATGGTGGTTTCCGTAATATCATCGGTCTGATTCCCGGAAATGATCCCGAGTTAAAGAAAGAATATGTTGTCATCGGCGCCCATTACGATCATGTGGGGTATGGGAAACCATCCAACAGTCGAGGCGGCGTCGGACAGATTCATAACGGTGCTGATGATAATGCCAGTGGAACTGCGGCATTACTGGAAGTCATTGAAGCGATCTCGTTACACAAAGAACTTCCCCGTCGATCGATTCTGTTTGTGTTCTGGGATGCAGAAGAAATGGGGCTCCTGGGTTCACGCCACTGGATGAACCATCCCACCGTCCCTCTGGATAAGGTCGCCATTTATCTTAATCTCGATATGGTGGGGCGGCTAAAGGAAAAGCCTCTCACTTTGTTTGGCTCCCGGTCCGCTTATGGGCTGCGGTCCAGTACCGTGCGATCTAATGAGCGAGAGACCGATCTCAAAATTGATTTTGATTCTGCCATCCGACCGGACAGTGACCACTGGCCTTTTTATCAGAAAGGGATTCCCTTCCTGATGTTTCACACCGGCAAGCATGAAGACTATCATCGACCGGAAGACGATTCCCATAAAATTGATTATCGGGGAGCCCGTAAAAGTGCCCAACTGCTGACACAGCTCACACTCGATTTCGCATTGCAGTCGGAAAAACCGCAATTTCGAAATGCCAATCAGGATATCCTGTCTGGTATTGATCAGCAGGCACGCATTGATACCAGTGATCCTCCGCGGCTGGGAGTAGCCTGGAATGCTGATATTTATTCACAGGGAAAACTGGTTCTGACTCAGGTAATGGCCAATACACCAGCTAAAAAAGCAGGTCTGAAAGTGGGCGATGAGATTGTCGAAATCGATGGCAAGTCTCCCATCGCGGAGCAGGGTTTTGGTGCCTTGATCCAAAATTCAGACAACCAAATTGTCTTACAGGTCCGTCGCAAAGAACAGGATGAACTGTTGGAGCTATCGGTCACACTTTCAGGAAAACCGGTCAAACTGGGAATTCAGTGGCAGACAGACGAAGCCGATCCAAGTGTTATCGTGGTTTCCGATATTATCGAGTCTTCACCCGCTGCTCTGGCGAAACTTAAAATCAATGACCGGATTTATGAGATTGCCGGCAAACAAGTCAGGAACAGTGATGAGTTTCGCAAACTGGCCAGTACACAGAAACTTCCCTTCAGCCTGCTGGTAGAGCGGGAAGGCCGACTGCAGAGTATCGAAGTTCAATCAATAAGATGAATTTTCCAGTCGATCATTTGTGTCTGCAGACCGGATTTGCCGAGTTCCTCTTTTAATTTGTCCTCAGGGACAACACGTGCAGAGCCCGTTCGATATACTCGCACGTGAATGCCATCTTCATCGCCTGATGCCTGTTTCGCGAGAGTGATAATCTCGCTTATTTCTGCAGGTCGATATTTATCTTTGGGCTGGGAAGCGGCTTTTACCAGGTAACTGCGATCATCAATCAGGATATCCAGAACTTTCAGTGGTAGTTCGGCGAGCGCCTTATCCTGTTTCGGTTCGGGCTGAATCAGAACCGGAATGATTTCAGATTCACTGGACGCCATAATCGGCCGTGATTCTTCTTCTACCGGCTCTGCCGTCTTCTCAGCCTCTCCCGATCCGGAATTGATGCCGGGAGTCAGACCGAAATACTGCCCCAGGATAATACCCAGTGCTAAAATACCTCCTCCCGCATACATCATCTTTTTGGGGCGTTTACCCATAACTGATTCCCGTTACAAAATGTGCCTGACTGTTTCCGCATTGTAGCGAATCGGCTTTGTAATGTAACAGGTCAATTTGGAGACCATTTCAACGGGTCTTGAGTAAGGGCCTGTTCGGTAAACCATAAATTAATCAGGTGTGTCTATTTTCCTGAATTGAGATCTGCCATGAGATTAAAAAGAACTGCCAGAATTTTGTCAGAGGCATCCAACTGAACGCGATTGGTTCCCATCCAGGTTTCGTATCCCCCCAGCTTATGCTGGGCTGGTGTGGGTAGATAACCGAAATAGCCGTTAGCAAGTTCAATTGTGAACGCATCTTTAAAAGGCGATTTGTCCTTGATTTCCAGACCAATTTCACAGAAGGTTTCAAAGGGAATCGCAGCGACTGTCAGATCACCGATTCTGAGAGCCTGCAGTTTCACAGTAACTTCATCCGGGCCTTCGAGCAGCCTTTGTACGCGTCCAGCGTAATTCCGTTCGTAGCGATGGTGTTGTGGTGCATCCTCCGGTTGTGCAAGTACTTTTTTGAAGTAGGCCTGCATGGCGTCATCCGGCTTACGGACTTTCAACGTCAGCTCTGCATTTGCGGATCCCAGGGGGACCCAGGTCTGGTAATCCACGTTTTTATATGCTTCCGCGACGCGTTTTGCGACGAGATCTGCAACCTGAGTCATTTTTTCGTATGCCTGCATCCGTTTGCCTGGCTGACTGAAATTGATGTTATTAATGTCGCCGCTGGTTCCGTTCGAAAGCATGCCCACGAAAGAACCTTCTTCCGGGCTGGCACCAATGAGGGAGCCAATTTTTTCTGAAAAGATGCCGAAGTAGTCAGATGAGATTTCTCCCTTTTTCACACCGCCGACATAATGCAGTGAGTAATTGGCCAACAGCGCCAGCGGACGACCATCCAGCGATTGCACGCTGATAAAGGAAATTTCGGGATCAATAGGGCCAGCCGGTTTGATGAGAGCTGCGTTTCCGCGGGGAGGATTCATGCGAACCTGATCGACGCCACCAAACGGGTTCTTGCAGAAGTCAGGGTTGGTGGTGAACCAGCGACGGTTAAACACTTCGGAGGGTTCATCCACGCCTCCCCAGCCGATCCGGGCTGGTTCTGTTTTTTCCAGGGCACGTCGGACACAATCAGCAATCCGGCGGGAAAGGAAGTCACGGTATTTCGGACTGCTGGCCCGAGTCGCCGAATGTGTGTGAGTCGCCGCCATCAGAATATTTACGGGAGGCAGGTCTGTTTCCGCTTTGATAAAGTCACGCGCTGCCTGGTAGATATCGTCGGTGATGCCCAGGTTATCGCAGATGACAAACGCGATTTTTGTTTCACCATTATCGAGAACAAGGCAACGGGCATGCAGTTCGTCGTGCACATTTTCTGAGGGGAAGGGGGCGAACCCGCCTATAATCGCCTCGCCAAGCGGCGGGGTGATATTACTCGTGGCGGCACCCGCTTTGAGGACTTTCCCCTGAGGAGAATCAGCTGCCTGTATACTGCCGATCAACAGCAGAGACCAACTGACGCTTACAATACCAGCCAAAAATTGACGTCTATTTCGTATCCCTGCCATTGTTGCTACTCCTGCTCTGGTTCATCTGGAAAGTCGATCTTGTGGTCTGTAATTATAAAGCTGCCGGATCTGAAACACAATAATGACTGTTGATGTGAGTGGTTGTGATACTCCCATAACTCATTCAAATGTAGGTGATTACGAGCGGAACGGAGTTGAATTACCGGAATGAAGAAGGTTTGGTTTTTCACCAGGCATGTAAAAAATGTGTGAAAATATATTGACACCAATGTGTATTTAATTTGCTATTGCCGGCAATATAATATATTTTGGTGTCAATATGACGCATGTTTTCTAATCAATAATCCCAGCCAAATCCTTCGGTTTGGTTTTGCTTTTTTTCAATTCCGCTCTTATTTGAGGCCCATCATGCTGAACTCGAAAAGATGTCGTCGTGCTTTTACGTTAATCGAATTGCTGGTAGTGATTGCCATCATTGCGATTCTCATTGCGTTGCTTTTACCAGCGGTCCAACAGGCGCGAGAAGCGGCCCGACGTTCCACGTGTAAGAACAATCTGAAGCAGATCGGGCTGGGTATGCACAATTACCATGGAACTCACAGTACTTATCCTTATGGGGTTAGACATGCTGGCGACAATAATGCATTGCACGAACGGGAATGCTGGGCACAACAGCTGTTGCCTTTTATTGATCAGGCGCCGCTATATAACAAATATACGGCTGATACGACCAAAAATATCTGGAATGTTCCGAAGGCAATCAGTGCGGTTGTTATACCCGTTTACATGTGCCCCTCCGATCCTTCTTCACCTGGATTTAACTACGCTGATTTATTTGAAGGCAACTACACGGGTTGTGCGGGCAGTACTTCGATTAAGATGAACGATACCAATTCTAACAATGTAAAGATGGATGGTATTCTGTATCTGCAGTCTCGAACACGGATCCGGGATATTGTAGACGGTTCTTCCAATACGATTATGCATAGTGAATCAATCATTCGCGGGACTAGTGGTGCAGACTGGGGTTCAGCCGGTCATTACTGGGGAGGTGGTCGCTGGGGAGGTGGTCTGTTTACTACGCTGGAGCCACCGAATACATCCATTCCAGATGAGCATAATACCTGTAAAAGCACTACCTGGCCTTTAGCGCCTTGTACAGCCGTTGGCTCTACCACAGAAATTCAGAATTATGCCCGCAGTAACCATATTGGAGGGGCACATTGTCTGCTGGCCGATGGTGCTGTTCGATTCATTTCTTCCAATGTTGATCGAGGGACATTTCATGCTCTGGGGACCCGTGCTTCCGGTGAAGTCTTAGGCGAGTTCTAAACGCTGCTCTAGACAGAAACAACACACAGCAACACGTCTAATTGTTGTCTACCAGCATACGATTATCACATCTTCAGGTTCGTTCAGGAATTGAAAACAATGCGCGTTGAGAAACTGTTTATTCTGCTCCTGCTGCCGTTGACGGGCTGCCATAGTGGTGAAGCAGGGCCTGAAACTTTTACGGTTTCGGGTGTAGTGTCTTTCTCGGGAACGCCAGTCGAGACAGGGCAGATTGTCTTCATTCCTGCAACTGGTAATGCACAGCGGCACGCAGCAACTATAGAGAACGGACAATATTCATGTGAATGTACATCAGGCAAAAAGAATGTGGAAATCACTGCTTATCGGTTCGATGAGTCGAAGCGGGAACCCGATCCAGCCGAACCAGGAAAAACCATTCCTGCGCGCACGCAATATGTACCGGAACAATTCAATCGAAAGACAACACTCACTGCAGATGTGAATGAAGAAGGAAAGAACCACTTCGATTTCAAGCTTGAGTCACAATAAAAATTATTGAGAAGCGATTGCTGCGGGACCATTTATTATTCTAATTTCAATGGATTAATACAAAAGGGGACACGCTATGAATTCAGCTACTACACCTCGTCGTGCTTTTACGTTAATCGAATTGCTGGTAGTGATCGCGATCATCGCGATTCTCATTGCGTTGCTTTTACCAGCGGTCCAACAGGCGCGAGAAGCGGCCCGCCGCTCCACGTGTAAGAACAATCTGAAGCAGATCGGGCTGGCGCTGCATAATTACCACGATGCTTTTAATGTCTTCCCGCCGAATTCCAATGGCGCTGATCCCAATCTGCCCAACGGGTTCAGCTGGCGGATGAAAGTGCTGCCTTATATTGATCAGGGACCCCTGTTCAATCAGTTCAATTCGAGTTTAAGGATTACTGATCCCGCTCATCTGGCGCTGTGTCAGAATATTATCCCCGTTTATCTCTGTCCCAGTGACCCGACGCCTGCGGTGAAAAGAGATTTGCACGTCAACTGGTGTTTTCCTGGAAACGCAACCGGTGCCAGTGGCGCTCTGACTTCTACTAATGTCTGCGATATTGCTGGCAGTACTTATGATACTACCGCTGCAGTTGCAACTTATGGAGAAGTATGCGGACTGCATCCGGATAGTGGTCCGGGGGGAATGTTTCGTCGTCGTCAGACGTTTGTAATGCGGTTTCGTGATCTGACTGATGGGGCATCGAATGTGCTGGCGATTGGTGAAATGTCTCCCAGCTACAATCCCTTCAGTGCCTGGGTACCCAGTGACAGCCCGGTGCATACTTCCGCAGCGATTAACAGTTCGTCATTACTATGTGGGCCGAGTCCCTGTCAATATCCGACGATCGGCTGGCCACAGACGACCGCTTCGCAAAGTTTTCACACAGGTGGTGCTCATTTTCTTTTGGCAGACGGCAGCGTTCATTTTCTGAGTGAGAACATGGACCTGTCCCTGTACCAGCAACTGGGACATGCCAGTGATGGCTTGCCAACAGGCGGATTCAACAAGTAACAGAAATGAGTATTTCGTTTTGTTTTAAGAAAGAATACAACATGAATATTCGATCTGGTCTGCTGCTTTCTCTGGTCGCTTTTCTCTGTTCAGGCTGTGGTCAACCAGATGACAGATTACCCACAGCCAGGGTCTCGGGAACCGTTGCGTTAGACGGGCAGCCTCTAACTGCCGGAAACATTATGTTTTTTCCTGACTCGGGAGGCAAACATGCTGTCGGTATGATTGGCGCTGACGGGGCATTTCATCTTTCCACTTACGAATCGGGAGATGGTGCCGTTGTGGGCAAGCATAAAGTGGTGATCCAGGTTTCACACGGAAGTCCGGATGGCACCGCAGTCCCCCAGAAGTCGTCCCAGATTCCGGTCAAATATACTCAGCGAGGAACGACGACATTGACTGCCGAAATCACAGCAGAGGGAGAGAACCAGCTTAACCTGAATGTACTGCCTTGAGGCGACTGTTGCTTTGTGTCCGGTCAAATCGCTCTTGCAGCAGAATTCGAAAGCCTGCATACTTTGCAGAGACTGTTTTCCGACATATCTCTAAGAAGTTGATGCGATGCAACTGGAACTGACCGAAAAAACAAAACTGGAAGCGCCTCCTGATCAGATTCACAACTGGTTGAGCGATCTGGAAAACTGGCCGAAAATTAATGATAAGATTCGATCGATTTCGGTCGAAGGTGATAAATGCATTGGTGAGCTGGTTTTCAAAGGGAAAACAATCGATTTCGCCGGCATGGTTCCCGAAGATGATGACCCATTCAAAGTCACCTGTAACATCGTGGTGCAGACCAATCCCGAACAGAATCGCACGGAGCATATGACTGTCGTGTATGAAATTGAACCTTTGGGAAGATATACGCGAGTCATTGAACGGATTAAGTTCGAACGACAGATTCCTTTCTGGGGCTGGTTACTGGTCAAGTTCATCATGAAAGTAGGCAAGCCGACCGGACTGACCAATCTACAGCGGATTAAAGAACACATCGCCGCAGAGAGTGAGTAATGCTGATCGCCCGGTCAGTCAGATTCGAACTGCTATTTTTTTTCTTTCAAGACGAACTCGCCAAAATAGCCGATGTTCGATTTGTATTTTCCATTGAGCATGTTGCCTTTCATGGAACCGATCCACTGATACTGATGACCGCGAATGAGAGCGTCTCCCGACAGATTGAGCTGTTTGCCCATGGGCTTTGATTGAAACGTCGCTTCATACTTAAATGGATCACCTTTAAATAATCCGGTGAAGGTCGCTTTCCATTTTCCACTGTCATCTGATGTCGCGACACACTTCAATGGACCGGTGGTATTGTACTTGCGGTTATTCCATTTTCCTTCCCAGGTCCGGGTTTCACCCGCCTGCAGGAAAGGTCCCCCCATTGTCGCTAGTATCGCAGCCAGGATGATGCCTCGCATGCACGTTTCCCCTTTTCGATCAGTCTGGTTTCTCAAAGGAACTTCGGAGAAGTTCGCAGCGTTCAGACAGAGATTCGCTAAACGGACCGAAAATGCGACAATATTACGGATACATGTCCAATCCACCTGTTGATGGAATTCTCACTGGGATTGTATCTTCGCGTATTGAAACGGGTTAAGGCGTTCCCGTCAATTTCGCTGAAAGATCCATCCGCAGATTAAATATAGTATTCAATCACATGTTCTTCTTCGACCGAGATGCGGTAATCGTGTCCGGGTGAGACGAGAGCCGCATCATCCAGCAGCAGTTGGGCAACGCGCATTGCCTGCCCGCGCAATTCGGGGACCGCCGTTGTTTCCCAGAGAGTTCCTTTCATCAATGGGCCGATGGCGAACAGAAATTCGGACGGATTGCCTTCTGCATCAATCGTGGCAAAGTCCGCTCCGACATCGATGCCCATATCCAGTTCATCCGGTCGAATCAACCCGCGCTGGAGCAGGTTCTGAAACATAGGTACGCTGGTATTCGAAAAACCGGAGTTGGGACCCGTGCAGTTGATTACCAGGCCGCCACTCACCTGTTGCGACGTGCCTGCCCGATTCTGCAGGTTTACAGAGACACGGTTCCCGTCTGCTTCCAATCCGGTGATGCGACCCCGGACAACACTCAATCGACCTTCTGTGATCGCTTCGGTGACGCGCTGATGAATTGGTTGGGCGATACGGTGTCGAATTACATTCCAGCGGGCCGCATAACGTTTGAGGAATTCCTGCTTTTCCTTGAGTTCAAATTTCTGCCAGATCTTCTGTGTATGAGGTCGCAGGCGATCAACGACGATTCCCGGATTTTCCCCAATCCGCTGTAGTTGACGACAATGTTTCTCGAGCAACAGCACCAGATTATCCAGACCCAGGTTTTCAGGTTCTTCCGGAAGAAAGTCCGGATATTCTATGCCACGAAAATGCGATTGCGGAATCATGCCGTTATGTGAAATGGCAATCAGATGACCCTGCCAGTCCTGCTCGCTGAGCGTCAGAAAGACGTCAATCATGGAGAGTCCCGTCCCCATGACGATGATGTTTTCGGAGGGGGCGGGAAGTTTTTCCATCCAGTTTCCCCAAGGCTCAGCGCAATAACCCGGATGGGAGAATGCATCTTCTGCCAGGGGGCAGGGGGGCTGATTCCCGGTTGCTAGCAGAACACGGTCGGCATCAATGGTCGAACCATCTTTGAGCGTTATCTCTGCAGTGCCTACAAAATTAAATTCAATATCGACGGCTTCCTGTTCGATGACCTGGATCTCTGCAGGATGATGTTGGTCGATGGGCTGCATGTAGGTTGCCAGGATACTGCGCAGATAATCGCCATAAATGCGACGCGGCACATAGGTTTCGCGAAGCTGGGGATCAGGCAGATCACTGTAGTCAACCCGGGTGCGGAGCCAGTCCAGAAAGTGATTCGCATGATCGGGGGCGGCTGACATGTTTCGTGCGGCGACATTCAGCAGATGTTCTTCGCGGCGGGTCCCATAAGCGACACCACGACCGAGTGGATATTTATCGTTGATCAGTTGAATACAGAGCGGGCCGCTGCTTAAGCGGGCCAGATTGACCGCCGCCATAGTTCCACTGAAACCACCTCCAATAATCGCCACTTTCTTCATGGGCCTCTGGTCCTTTCACAGTCAATACGGGATACCGGAATGATTGCATAGCCAACGGAGCGTCCAGCTGTTTCGAATACAAGATTGAAATTTAAAACAGCTTCAGGAAACGCTTCAATTGTACCTCGGGCTGAACTGGAGTAACAGGTAGCAGGCGACATTCCCGGGGATTGCTGAAAAAGCGGTGAGTTCGTTCAGGACTTCTTCCTGACGAGCGGAGTTTTTTTCCCCTGGTGATCAATGGCGACATAGGTGAAGGCGGCTTCGGTGACTTTGAAGCAGGGACACTGCGAATCTTCATGCCGCAGGACCGGTTCGACCCAGACTTCGAGTTGCAGTGTGACCGATGTGGTGCCAATCCGCTCAACCGTTCCATAACAGCAGACGACATCACCGACCTTGACCGGACGGATGAATTTCATCGACTCAACCGCAATCGTCACCGTGCGGATGCCCGAGACCTCTTTGGAAAGGATGCCACCCGCGATGTCCATCTGCGACATGATCCAGCCGCCGAAAATGTCTCCATTGGCATTCGTGTCTGCCGGCATCGCCAGCGTTCTTAATATCAGTTTGCCGTCCGGCAGTTCACAGATCTCTTCCTTCATTCCACGATCCTGTATGACAGGGAAAATCAGATTGACTCGAGCGAAAATATTTTTTTCGGCGGGTTACTGTTAGCGAACACGAGGTGGCCGTCCATTGTTTTTCGCAACGTGACCTCCCCAGACCAGCAGATCTTTACTGCAGTCATCACGGTGGATGAGTACTTCGATCAGAGCCGGTCCGTCGTGTGCTGTTGCCTGTTTGATGGCTTCTTCCAGTTCGCCTTCCGTATGCGCCTTGCAGCTGAAACCATTTCCGTCTTCTGCATTGAAGACATGTACCAGCTCGGCATAGTTCCAGTTTTTTATGGTATTATAAGGGCCGTCATGGATTTCTACTTCAATGGTATAGCCGCCGTTGTTGATCAGGAAAATGATCGGTTTCAGACCGTAGCGAATGATAGTAGAGACTTCCTGGGCGGTCAGCTGGAACGAGCCGTCACCGATCAAGGCAATGGGACGTCGATCTGGTGCACCGACGCTGTAACCCAGTGTAGCGCCCACGGACCAGCCGATCGAACCGTACTGCATCTGTACTTCAAAACGTGCTCCTTCCGGCAGATCCAGCTGCATGCCATTGAACCAGGAGTCTCCTGTTTCCGCGATGACTGCGGAATCGGGGCTCAGCATCTGTTGGATACGAGAAAACAACTGTCGCGTGGAAAGCTCTGTTTCCGGAGCCCCCGGTCGCAGAGGAGTGACTTCTTCTTTGATCCGATTATAGGCAATCATCGACCCGTCATTGGGTTTCAGTTTCTTTGCCAGCAGTTCCAGGAATTCGGTGAGTTTCACATTGCTGAAAGTCTGATTGGGAAAGACCACGCTGTTCGGGCGGGCCTGAATGACTTTGGCTGGATTGATCAGGGCGGCGTGTCCGGTGGTAGTGTAGTCGGTAAAAGTGCCTCCCGCGAACAGGCAGAGATCAGACGAATCAACGATCTCACCACAGCCAGGCGTTCCCACGGGGCCCCAGTAAATACCCATGTAATGAGGATGCTGTTCGTTGAAGAATCCCTTGGCATTGGGCATGCTGGCGATCGCATATCCACTGGCATCCGCCAGTTTTTGAAAGTTCGCTTCCGCCCCAAACGAACGTAGTTTCACACCTGCTACCAGAACCGGTTTTGTTGCTGCGTTCAACAGTTCGACGGCGCGATCAACGGCGGCGTTCAGAGACAGCGGATCACTGGCGGTCGGACCACCGAACGAACGGACATTGGGAGCGGAAGTGACTGCATCCGCAATGTTACAGGCAATTTCAATATAGACGGGTTTGCGAAAGCGGAGGGCGGTCTGGATTGCATGATCAATCTGCGTCGGCGCTTCGCGGGGATCATGAATCGTCACTGCTTCCGCGGTTACCTTGGAAAAGATGTCGCGCTGATAATCGTAATCCAGCAGCCCCAGCGTATGGTGCAGCATTTCGAACTCAGCTTCCGAGTTGGTATTCGGGCCACCCGAAACCGCAATCATCGGCAGGTCTTCTGCATACGCACCCGCAACCGCATTCAAGAGGCTCAAGCCGCCGACACTGTAGGTCACAAAAACCGCGCTGGCACCGCCGGTCGCACGACAATATCCGTCTGCTGCATACCCGGCGTTTAATTCATTGCAGCAGGAAATCATCTTCAGATTTTTATTTTCCAGCAGCTTGTCGAGCAGTACCAGGTTGTAATCTCCCGGGACGGCGAAATAGTGCTTCAAACCAATCTCTTCCAGACGGGACGCCAGATACGAACCGACGGTAGTGCTGTTATCAGACATCAGAGTTCCTTCTATAGATTAAGTGCAATTCATCCTGGTGTATGCAGTACTGTCAATTTAATATTCAGGATGCCACATGGTTTCTTCAATCCGCTGGTCGATTTCAGCTTCCGTGATTGAGTCGGCTACCCCGTCCGCGATGGCGGCCAGCGCGACCGCATGGGCAATTTTGCGACTGACATCACGGATGATCGTCAGCGAGGGGAGCAGAGACGCTGTACGGTCCTTGAGCGCGGGAGAAGTTTCCTTCAAGGCCTCCGCGGCGGCAATGAACATCGCATCGGTGACTCGACGTGACCGCGACGCGAGGATGCCCAGCCCCATTGCCGGGAAGATATAGCTGTTATTGCATTGTGCGATCGTATGCGTGACGCCGTTGTGATCAACGGGATCAAACGGGCTGCCCGTCGCGATCACGGCTTTGCCATTCGTCCATTCCAGCAGATCCGCAGGTGTGGCTTCCGCACGTGAAGTCGGGTTGGAGAGTGGAAAGATGACCGGGTGTTCGACATGCGCTGCCATTTCGCGAATGATGGGTTCTGAGAAGGCGCCCGCCTGTCCGGTAGCGCCAATTAAAACACCCGGTTTTGCGTTGCGGACCACATCGGCGAACGAGACGGCTCCAGAAGTATCACAATCCCAGCTTTTCAGAGATTCTGAAGGCTGTGACAGCTGCTGATGCAGTTCGTCGAGATCCGTACGCCCGGAATGCAGGAGCCCGTCCCGGTCGATCACATAAAAATGAGAACGAGCCTCGGGTTCGCTCATGCCTGAAGCCATCATCGTCTGTTTCAACTGCAGACAGATGCCAACTCCGGCAGAGCCTGCACCCAGCATCACAATGTTCTGGTCCTTTAATTCTCCTCCCCCGGCAGCGATTGCGGCGAGGATCGTCCCCGTGGTGACGGCGGCGGTGCCTTGAATATCGTCGTTAAAGGTACAGAGATCATCCCGGTATCGATCCAGAATCCGTTCGGCGTCGACGGACGCAAAGTCTTCCCACTGCAGCAGAACATTCGGGAAGCGTTTTTTGACTGCCGTCACGAACTGGTCAATGAATTTGTCGTACTCTTCCCCCTTGATGCGATTTTCCCGCCAGCCAATGTAGCGGGGGTCGTCGAGACGTTCCTGATTATTGGTGCCCAGGTCAAGTACGATGGGCAGTGTTTTCTCGGGGGCAACTCCGCCACACAGGGTGTACAGGGAGAGTTTGCCGATGGGAATACCCATGCCGCCCACTCCCTGGTCGCCCAGCCCCAGAATTCGTTCGCCGTCTGTGACGACAATCACATCAATGTCCCGTTCGACGTTTTCCAGGATCGCATCCATGGAATCCCGTTCCGGGTAGGAGATGAAAATTCCACGGGGGCGTCGATAAATATGGCTGAAACGTTCACACGCCAGGCCCACAATGGGCGTATAAACAATGGGCATCATCTCTGTGATATGCCCCAGCATCAGGCGATAGAAGAGAGTTTCATTTTCGTCCTGGAGCTGCCTGAGATAAATATGTTTGTTAATCGGTTCCTTGAAGTCACAGAAGGCTTCGTAAGCGCGTTCGACCTGTTCTTCGAGAGTATCCACATGCGGTGGCAGGAGCCCGAGTAATCCGTGCTGGATTCGCTCCTCGGTCGTAAAAGCAGTTCCTTTATTCAATAGGGGGTCTTCCACCAGCAGGGTGCCGCGTTTCTCGATCGAAAATTCTTCTGTCGTACGTCCTGTATTCATGTCAAATTCAATCCCGATGTGAAGAGTCGTGGGTGAGGAAGTGATACGGGCAACCTGATCTAAAAGGTACTTCCTGTATCAGGCATAGAATAGTGGAAAAGTGGTGAGTCTGTCGATGTTACTCTTAAGAAACTGGACGGATTCCTGTAAGCTGGAGTTTGAGCAGCAGGGACAGTCCCATGATTTGCCGGGAAACGGCGGAAGTAGGCGATACACGACTTGCAACTCGGTTTCAGATTTCGTACATAACAGCACCAAGTGAATGATCTGTCTGCACGCTGGTTGCTGAAACAGGTCTTCACAGTTTATTCATGTTTCTGGAATGTTTCCTTTATGCCGCGTCAATTTAATATTGCTCTGGTGCAGGTCTCGCTGAACGGGACTCCCGATGAGAATCTGATCAAGTGCCTCGACTGGGTCCGCACGGCCGCAGGAGAAGGGGGACAGGTCATCTGTCTGCCCGAGCTCTACAGTTCGTTTTATTTCTGTCAGAAAGAGACGACTAAATATTTCGAGTTCGCCGAGCCACTGTATGACAAGTCGTTCACCGCGTTCAGTAAGCTGGCGGAAGAACTGGGCGTAGTCATTATTGTTCCGTTTTTTGAGAAACGGACCGAAGGCCTGTATCATAACAGCGCTTACGTGATTGACGCAGACGGCAGTGAAGCGGGCCTGTATCGCAAGATGCATATTCCCGACGATCCCTGCTTCTACGAGAAGTTTTATTTCACGCCCGGTGACCTGGGCTTCAAAGCCATTCAGACCCGCTTCGGGAAAATTGGCACTCTGATCTGCTGGGACCAGTGGTTCCCCGAAGGTGCCCGGATTACTGCCTTGAGTGGCGCGAATGTGCTGGTCTACCCGACTGCCATCGGCTGGCATCCCCATGAAAAAGCCGAGTACGGTGTGAAACAGCACGATTCCTGGATGACGATTCAGCGGAGTCACGCGATTGCCAATGGCACGTTTGTCGCCGCCGTCAACCGGGTTGGATTTGAACAGCCCGAACCCGAGCAGCCGGGGCTGGAATTCTGGGGAGCTTCCTTTATCTGTGGACCCCAGGGAGAAATCATCGCCCAGGCATCGCACGATCAGGAAGAGATTCTGATCGCCGAGGTCAACCTGGATGAGATGGCAGAGGTCCGTCAGAACTGGCCGTTCCTCCGCGACCGCCGCATCGACGCATATGGCAATATCCTGAAACTCTATCATGATGATGCCTCTCAATGAGTGAGGTCACACGTAGACTGCCCGCAGAATGGGAACCGCAGCAGACGACGCTGCTCTGTTTTCCGCATAACGGCAATGACTGGCCGGGCAAGTACGAGGTCATCAAGTGGGCATTTGTCGAAATCATTCGCAAGGTGGCCGAGTTCGAGCGCGTCCTGCTGGTTGTGAAAGATGGGGAACTGCAGCAGAAGGTTGATGGCATGCTGCAGCAGGCGCATGCCAATACGAAGCAGGTCAAATATATCCTGCAGAATACGAACCGCAACTGGATGCGCGATTCAGGGCCGATCGTCGTGCAGCGAAGTGACGGCAAACGGGAGGCGTTGCAGTTCCGCTTCAACGGCTGGGCCAAGTATCCCAACCATCGACTGGACTGGCAGGTCCCCTCCGCGGTGGCGAAATCGCTCAAGGTTCCTGTGACGGAGGTCTGCTACCAGGGACGCCCGGTGGTTCTGGAAGGAGGCGCCATCGAAGTCAATGGACGGGGCACTCTGATCACGACCGAAGAGTGTCTGCTCGATCAGAAAACCCAGGTCCGTAATCCCGGTTTCACGAAAGAAGATTACGCGGCGATCTTTAATGAATACCTGGGCGTCACGAACGTGATCTGGCTGGGGGACGGCATTGAAGGGGATGACACACACGGCCATGTGGATGATATCTGCCGTTTCGTGAATCCGACGACTGTCGTTGCCTGTATGGAAGCGAACAAAAAAGACGTCAATCATCATCGCCTGGCACAGAATCTGGAGCGTTTGAAAAGTGCCCGCCTCGAAGAGGGCAGTAAACTGAATGTGGTAGAAATGCCAATGCCGGCGCGACTCGACTTCGAAGATCTCAGGTTGCCTGCCAGCTATGTTAACTTTCTGGTGACGAATGGTTGTGTGCTGGTGCCGACCTTTAATGATCCGAATGATGCAATCGCTTTGGGCATACTCAGCGCCCTTTTTACTGAGCGCCGCGTTATAGGCATTCATGCGGTCGATCTGGTGTGGGGGCTGGGCACGCTACACTGTTTGAGTCATGAGATTACGGCTGGAGAATAGAAAACTGGCTCAATAAACGATCTTTGATTGAGTCCGGGCAAGCGAGCAGGTATGATAATTAAGAACATTTAATTATCTGGCCGCCAGATGATCCTGCCGCTGTTTTATCTCCTGCCCGCATTCCCGCTCATGAGGTCGCTGCTATGAATCGCCTGCTTTTGTTGTCTTTGTTTGGCTTTCTGTCTGTTGTTTCTCCGATTGCTAATGCGGCGGAAGATTTAACTGTGCTTCCCGCTCTGGAAGGTGCAGCAGCCGAATCTGGTCTGGTGTATCAGGCTCTGCAAAAACGTGCGCATGAAGCCTTCGCGAAACGGAAAGCAGTCTATGAAAACATCAAAACGCCTGAAGACTGTGAAGCCTACCAGAAGCGGATGAAAGATTTCTTCCGGACGCAGATCGGCGGGTTTCCGGAGCGGACGCCCCTCAATCCCCGCGTGATCGGAAAGCTGAAGGGGGACGGATTTCGGGTTGAGAATGTGATTTACGAAAGCTGGCCCGGTCATCATGTGACGGCCAACCTCTATCTGCCTGACAGTAAACCCCCTTATCCGGGCGTGCTGGTTCCCTGTGGACACAGTCATAATGGCAAGGCCTCCGCCGCGTATCAGCGGGCCTGCATTCTGCTGGCAAAAAACGGAATGGCGGCGCTGTGTTACGATCCGATCGGGCAGGGGGAACGGTATCAGGTGCTGTCCGAACAGCCGAACGAATATTTTAAAGGCGGGAGTCGCTACCGACCGCCTCATCCGCGTGTGCAGTACTACTGCACTGCCGAGCATACGCTGTTTTCGGTCAGCTCGATTCCATTAGGCAGCAACGCGGCCCGGTATCGGATCTGGGATGGGATGCGGAGTATTGACTACCTGGTGAGCCGTCCGGAAATTGATGCGAAACGAATTGGCTGTACCGGAAATTCCGGGGGTGGAACACTGGCGAGTTATATCATGGCGCTGGATGATCGCGTGCAGGCTGCAGCGCCGGTCTGTTATTCGACCATGTATCGTTATCTCATCGATTTTAATGGTCCGCAAGATGGCGAGCAGAATATCTTCGGTCAGCTCGCCTATGGAATGGACATCGCCGACTATACGCTGATGCGGGCTCCCAAACCGACGCTGATCTGTGCCGGCACACTCGATAGTACATTCAAAATTGACGGGACATGGGAACTGTTCCGCGAAGCCAAACGCTTTTATACACGACTGGGCTACGCGGAGCGGGTCGGGATTATTGAAGCAGACGCCCCGCACGGATTTACGATTCAGCTGAGAGAAGGAGCGGCCCGCTGGATGAACCGCTGGCTGTTAAACAAAGAAAACCCGATCTTTGAAGTCGAAGATCAGCCTGTTTTTACGGATGAAGAACTGCAGTGTTCGCAGTCGGGGCAGATTCTGCTTGATGCAGGCGAACGATCGCTGTTTGCTGTCAATGATAACTTGAACCAGAAGCTGGCGGCAGAGCGGGCTGCGTTTTGGAGTTCAACAGATGTAAGTGCCGCAAGAGACAAAGTGCGCGAGATTTCCGGTATCCAGCCACTCGGTTCATTGCCGCGACCTGAGTTCAAAGAAGTGGGCAGCATTTCACGCGACGGTTATCAGATTCAGAAACTGATTGTCACCCCCGATCACGGAACTCCTCTGCCAGCACTGCTGTTTTTGCCGAACATGCGTCAGGGAGATCTCGTGTTATACCTGCATGGCGGTGGCAAACAGGTGGAAGCAGAAACAGGTGCGGCGATCGAGCAACTGGTGAAACAGGGTGACGTCGTCCTCGCGTTGGATGTGCGTTGTATTGGTGAAACTTCGCGAAAGAATAATCGTCGAATTGGCTGGTCGCATGGACTGCTGGGGCCGAACTATCATGAGTGTGCGCTCGCGTATCTTCTGGGCGAGTCAATGGTCAAGTTACGGGCGGAAGATATCCTCGTAGCGGCACGGTTCCTGTCGGAAATTCAGTCAAAGAAAAAAACAAACCCGGTTGTGGTGACCGCGATCGGCGAAACTGCAATTCCTGCACTACATGCAGCAGCCCTGGAACCGGGGCTGTTTTCAAAAGTAAATCTGAGCCAGATGATCACTTCCTGGGGTGAAGTTGTGAAAACACCTGAGACGCAGAATCAGTTGATCAATACGGTACACGGCGCACTCAAGGTATATGATCTGCCGAACCTGATTCAACTGGCGGGACGTGAAAAAGTCCAGGTCACTCTGCCGGCAAGTGTGACCGCCGGGCTGGCGTCGCAGGAGTAAATTGGAACACTGTCTTAACAACCTTAAGTAGTGGTTCCCGCCGGGAGACTCGCTGGACAACGCCTGCTGCGCCCTTGATAATGGCTGTTCCGGTATTATTAATTATTTACTACAGAACCTGCGCTCAATGGGAGAATACTAGATGCAATCGCTGACTCGACGGATGGCTTTGAAACTGTTTGCAGCAGGAACGACATTTCTGGGCTTCAACAGACCGGGCGGTCTGCAGGCGGCTGATAAAGCAGAGGGAGGTTCTGTCGTAGGTCGCTGGGCTAAAACGCACGATCGGGTCTGGCTGGGAGAAGAATTCTGGGCCAATCCGATGGAAGACTGGCGGATCAAAGAGGGGGCCGCAGAATGTCTGTCGACCGGAGGTAGCCGAAATATTCAGTTGGTCACACACCAGTTGACCAATACCGGTGCGCCGTTCAGGATGTCCGTCCATGTAAGTCAGCGGGAAGTCAAGCAGCAGGATGGCGGCGTTGGTTTTCGGGTGGGTGTGAAAAGCGATATTAACGAATACCGCAGCAACTGCTTCGCCAAAAATGGCATCAAGGCAGGCGTGATCGATGGCACGATGGTGCTGGGCAACAAGCAGCAGAAGTTATCTCGGCCGGCTGACATGAAAGACTGCGTGCTGACGCTGATCGGGAAACCGGACGGAGAAAAGTATTCGCTGACGTTAATCGTTTCCAACCCCGAGTCAGATAAACCACTGGGAACTCTGACCCAGACGTTTCCCACACAGGCGCTGCTGGGCAATGTGGCGGTCGTCAGCAATTTCGATCCCCGCTTCAAACGGATGATCGGTGCCCGCTATCGCTTCAGTGATTGGTCGGTCAGCGGCGATGCCTTTACCGTTTCACCCGAACACAAATTTGGACCGATCTTATGGTCGCAGTATTCGCTCAGCGACTCACGCGGCGACGAGGGTTTTGTGATGAAGATCACTGCTCTGACGGGCCCGCTGGGTGAGCAGGATAATAAAGACGTGGAACTTTTCATCAAACAGGAGAAGGAATGGAAGTCTCTGGGGACTGCTGCTCTGGATACAGATGCGTGGACGGCGACCTTCCGTGTGCCCCACTGGAACGAGAAAGAGGCAACGCCGTTCAAACTGGTTTACCAGGAAAAGCTCACGGATAGCACTGAACTGGCTGCCGAGCGAACCGGTATCATCCGGGCGAATCCGGAGGGGCGTCCGCTGAAACTGGGAGCGCTGACCTGCCAGAAAGATTACGGGTTTCCGTATGAGCCGGTGGCAAACAATCTGTTGAAAGTCGATCCGGACCTGCTCTACTTTTCAGGCGATCAGCTCTATGAGGATCATGGCGGTTTTGGCCTGATTCGTGACCCTGCGGAGCCGGCGATTCTGAATTACCTGCGCAAGTTTTATATGCATGGCTGGGCCTTTGGTGAAGCCATGCGGGACCGCCCGACGATCTGTCTTCCCGACGATCATGACGTCTTCCAGGGGAATATCTGGGGGGAAGGCGGGATGAAAATGAAGGAAGGGACCACTTCTTCCAATGGCGGTTATCGGGAACCGGCGCGGATGGTGAATGTGGTTCATAAAACGTGTACCGCCCACCACCCTGATTATGCTGACCCGACTCCCTGCAAACAGAACATCAGCGTGTACTATGGCGATATGGTGTATGGCGGTGTGGGATTTGCCATCATTGCTGACCGACAGTTTAAAAGTGGACCCGAGCGTGTGGAAACAGGAAGCGGCCGGGCAGACCATGTGACGGATGCGAACTTTGATACGTCAGTCCTCGATAAACCCGACCTCGTCCTCTTGGGTGAGCGCCAGGAAAAGTTTCTGGAACGCTGGTGTGAAGACTGGCGGGCACACAACATCAAAGTCCTGTTCAGTCAGACTGTATTTGCCGGCGTTGCCACACATCATGGCAGCTATGATGGTTATCTGAAAGCCGACCTGGACTCAGGCAGCTGGCCTCAGACCGCGCGGAACCGCACGGTCAAAATTATTCGCAAAGGAATGCCGCTGCATATCAACGGCGATCAGCATTTGACATCGCTTTCACAATACGGAGCCGACGAGCAGCGCGACAGTTGCTGGTCGTTCTGCACGCCCGCAATTTCCGCCGGTTACCCACGCTGGTGGCGACCCGATGAGCTGGGGATGCCTCACAAAAACCGTCCTCAGCATGGACTGGCAGATACTGGTGAATTCATTGATGGCTTCGGCAATAAAGTGTATGTTTACGCTGTCGGCAATCCCGAACCTGCTTCTGAAAAGAACCGTTATGATCTGGCTCATCAGAAGGGGAGCGGCTTTGGCCTGGTGCTGATCGATCCGGAAAAGAAAACATATACGCTGAACAGCTATCGTTTTCTGGTGGATGCAACGGACGGAAAAGCCTCCAGTCAGTTTCCTGGCTGGCCCGTAACGATTCACCAGAAAGAAAATGGTGGCGATAATCTAATACAGTAAACTGCTTCTGCGTGATTGACTTCTCTTTATTAACCCGCCGGTGTCAGGAGATGGAGCGATGTGGAAATTCTTTCTGGTAACAGCTGCGCTGACGGTTCAGGTCACAACAGTATCCCTGGCACAGACACGCGAAGAAAAAGTGAAGCAGGATCGTGACCATGTGGAGTCAACCGGGTACTGGATCTACAACGACCTGGAACAGGGGTTCATAACGGCGAAAGAATCGAATAAACCATTGCTGGTCGTCCTGCGGTGTATTCCCTGTGAGGAATGCGTGAAACTGGATGAACAGCTGATGGAGCAGGACCAGAACCTGAAGCCTTTAATGGACAAGTTCGTCCGTGTGCGGCTGATTTCCACCAACGGGCTGGATCTGTCGCTATTTCAATATGACTACGATCAGTCGTTTGCCGTTTTCATGCTGAATCCTGATAGGACCGTTTACGGGCGGTTTGGAACCCGTTCGCATCGGACGATGTGGACGGAAGACGTTTCGATTACCGGTCTGCGAAAGGCCATCGAAGGGGCGCTGGAACTGCATAAGAACTATGAGACCACAAAGGATTCGCTGGCCGGGAAGCAGGGGACAAAGCCACTGGTGGCCTCTCCGGAAAAGTTTCCGTTGCTGGCTGGCAAATATAATTCGCGGATCAATGATAAGCAGAACATTGTGAAAAGCTGCATCCACTGCCACCAGATTGGCGATGCCCAGCGCGATTATTATCTGCGTGATCAGAAACCGCTGCCCAATCAGATTCTGTTTTCGTATCCACATCCCAAAATCCTGGGGTTGATTCTCGACCCGCAGGAAAAAGCGACGGTGCAGGATGTCACTGCAGACTCCATCGCCGCGCAGGCTGGATTTAAAGCAGGGGATCAGGTCCTCTCGCTGGAAGGCCAGCCTTTACTTTCAATTGCCGATGTGCAGTGGGTCCTGCAGCATGCGAAAGAGACAGATCAGCTGGTAGCCAGTGTCAACCGCGGTGGTCAGGAACTTGATCTGACCATGTCACTACCCAAAGACTGGAGACGCAAGGATGATCTTTCCTGGCGTGTGAGCAGCTGGCCTTTACGACGGATGGTACTGGGAGGGGCCGTACTGGAGGAAGCGACGCGCGAGGAACGCAAGCAGATCGGACTGACAATGGCGTCTCCCGATATGGCACTGCGTATCAAGCATCTGGGGCAGTACGGCGCCCATGCCGCAGCTAAGAAAGCGGGTTTCCAGAAAGGGGATCTGATTCTTTCCTATAACGGCAGAAAAGATCTGAAACGAGAGACCGACCTGCTGGCGTATGGCGTGAATGAATTGAAGCCTGGCGAATCCGTTCCGGTCACGGTTCTTCGTGAAAGGAAACGGTTAGGCCTGTTTCTGCCCCGGCAGGAGTAACTTCAGAATATGATTCGCCTGGCGGTTCAGCGCCAGGTGAGTGTTTTTGTCTGTCGGTTCCAGGCATGGTCTTCGATATTGGTACGCGTTGTCAGTGTGACGCCGGTTGGTGTGAGCTGTGCTATAGTCCAGCCTGTTGTGGAATGATCAGGGTTGGCCACATAGGAAGTAGCGGGTGTGTTGAGAATGTGGATCCCTTTATGCTGGGCGTTACCGCGATCATGAATGTGACCGTGGATATAGGCTTTGACCTGCGGCCGCGAAACCAGTAATTCCCAGAGCTCTTCCGAATCGGTCAGTCCGCCGGGAAAGTGGACGGGGTCTCCCCCCAGTCGCGGGTTGTGGTGGGTGACAATGATCGCCGGTTTGTCGGCGTGTGCATCAAGTGCATTGGCCAGCCAGGAACGCTGTTCTTTCCCAAGCGTCCCCTGAGTGACCATCGTTTTGTGAAGCGAATCGAGCAGGAAGAAGTTAGCAAACTTCGTCTGCACGACGGAGATATGTCGTGATTTGACAGGAGGGGCAGAGGGTCTCTGTTCCTGCATCACTTCATAAAAGACATCGCGTTCGTCGTGATTTCCCAGTGTGAGATGTGTATCAATTTTCGCTTCCTGCAGTGGCTGAATCAGACTGGCAAAGTGTCGATAATCGCCGGGTTGCCCATCACGGAGTGCAAGATCGCCGTTGATCAGGACGCAGGCAGGTTTTTGCGGCAATTCCACCAGTTCAGTGACGATCTCCCGGAGATGCGTGGGGATGGGAGACTTTGGGGGATGCTTTTCGCCGATGTGCGTATCATTTAAGAGATAAACAATGTCGGACTGCTGTGTTTTCTGTTCTGCTGCCAGTAGACCGGTAGAACAGGTGACGAAGCCGGCACCCAGCGTGAAAAGGAACTGACGACGATTTTGTGCAGGCAGATGAACGGGCATGGCAGGAGTTCCCTGTGTTGGATCGTTTCGGGCAGGATTAATGCGGCAATGTCTCAGTATTATCGTAAACGACGCGACGGCTGTGCGAAACCGAAACATGCTTTATTTTTGTTTAAGAACCGGTGAGGGTTCGAGCAGATACAGTGATTCACGCCCCATGCGTTCGCAGATTCCGAGCGCCTCGGAGAACGGGATATCCAGTCGTTCGACGCGATCAGGGGTCATAAAGACGACCCAGCCGGACCAGGGATCGGGGGAGCCGGGCATGTAGACGGAGACGAGTTTTTCGTCGGTGCGTTCGGCTTCGAAGGCGATGCGGGTCATGTCATCCAGGCGCACCAGGACTGGCAGCATTTCCGGCTTATTATGATCGCCGCCGATACTGCCTTTCAGCTGTTCCCGGTAGATAGCGTAGCGGGGGAATAGCAGGATCAGATTCTTCTCGATCAATCGTGACAGACTTCGCCCGATGGACCAGCGTGCTACCAGGCCAGCGGCAAAGCACAGCAGGAGTACGATGCCCAGTGCGAGGCCAATCAGCATGGCGATGCCCGCAGGAGTTTTGACGGGAATGTAATCGGAGAGGAACGTGGCGATGGAAAGCACGATGGGCACGATTTGTCCGACGAGCGCTCCGATCACGATTAATGGCAATAGAAAAATCAGCCCCCCGATCGCGGTGGTTTTCAGGAAGCCGAAACTTTTTTTAACGTGCTGTGACATGTAGGATCGTCTTTGCTGCAAAATTATAAAAGAGTTTATGGGGCGATTGATTTAACCTGAGGCGTCAGTGTTTTTACCAGTGTATCGCGGCGTTCCTGAAGTTCTGTCAGCTTCGTTGACTGAGACTGAGTCAGATTCTGTTTCTCATAAGGGTCGGCTTTGAGATCGAACAGAAACTCTTCTCCGCCAGCATCCTGAATGTACTTCCAGTCGCCTTGCCTTAATGCAGACCAGCGACCTCGTTTCAGTTCGGCGTGGGGACCGAGTTGCCAGTAGAGTTCTCTGGTTCCCACTGGCGTCTGGCGGGTTAACAGACCGGAGATGTCTTTTCCATCCAGAGTCAATCCGTCTGTATCGACATTGGCGAAATGACAAATGGTCGGGAACAGATCGAGCGCCCAGGCGACCTCGTTCGTTTCCGTACCTGCTTTGATCTTACCCGGCCAGCGGATGATGCAGGGGACGCGAATGCCGCCTTCGAACAGGGTCGCTTTGGCGCCTCGAAAGGGTTGATTGTTGCCGCCGTAAACATAGTCGCCGCCGTGGTCTGTCATGAAGATGACCAGCGTATTCTGGTCCAGCCCGTTATTTTTCAGCGAAGACATGACGCGACCAATGCCATCATCGAGGGAAACCGTCATGGCGGCGAATTCGCGGCGGACTTTATCTTTGATGGTTCCGACCCGTTTTAAATCATCGCCGCGAGCCTGCATGATATTGACCGGACTCTGATCGCCGGGAGACCAGCCTTTACCGAAATGGGGCGCATTGTAGGACAGGAACAGAAAGAATGGTTTGTCTGTTGTCTGCTGATCTTTCAGGAAGTGTTCTGCTTCTTCGGTAATGAGATCGGTTGCGTAACCATTCTCTGAGACATGACGCTGGTTGTGATACCAGTCGGGGATGTTGCCATACGTCATGGTGAAGTAATCGATGCAGCCTCCGGTATGTCCGCGAAACAGATCAAAGCCATGCGCAGTGGGGAGGAATGATTCGGTACCATGGCCCAGATGCCATTTGCCGAGCAGGGCGGTCTGATAACCGTTCTGTTGCAGGACGTCAGCGATGGTCGTTTCGCCGGGTTGAATGCCGCGATTCTGATCGATATCACTCATAAACATTAACGCGCCCAGCAGCTGATCCTGCGAGCGTGTCGGGTTGCGACCCGTGAGGATGCCAAAGCGGGAGGGAGTGCAGATTGCCGATGCGGAATAGTACTGGCGAAACAGCAGGCCCTCTTTCGCCAGTTGATCAATGTGGGGAGTCGGGATTTCACTGCCATAACAGCCGACATCATTGATGCCCTGATCATCAGTGAAAATAATCAGAATGTTGGGCCGTTCCGCTGCCTGCAATTGAGAGCAGAATGCGAACAGAGATAAAAACATCAGGATTGAGCGACGGGGCGTATTTAACATCGGATTCCTGCCAGAGTGAGTGAAATCAACCAGGGGACGAAAGCGATTCGTTGCGGTCACTCACTATTGTGCATGAAAAGCGACTGTCAGGCAATGATGTCGTGCACGACGTTGCCGCCTTCAGTGCCGGTCAGGCGGAATTCACGGTTTCCCTGGTGGAAAGTCAATCGATCGTGTTGCAGTCCCAATTGATGCAGGATGGTAGCATGCAGATCGCGGAAATGGACTTTACCTTCAATGGCCCGGGCACCTGTGGGATCGGTTTTTCCATAGGCCAGTCCGCGTTTGATACCTCCGCCGGCCATCCAGAAGGTGAAGCCACGGGCATTGTGACCGGTCTCATTTTTTTTCGTTTCGGGAACAAGACCCGGGCGACCGAATTCGCCACCCCAGACAACCAGGGTTTCTTCCAGCAGGCCCCGTTGTTCCAGGTCTTCCAGCAGGGCGGCGATGGGAGCATCCGTTGATTCACAGTTCGCGGTCAGGTCGGCACGATGGTTTTTGTGCTGATCCCAGCTGCCATGATTGACTTCAATGAAACGTACGCCTGCTTCGGCAAAGCGACGCGCCAGCAGACACTGACGACCGAAGTCGGAGTCTCTACAGGTTCCTGCAGTTTTGCCCTGTCCGACGCGATAGCGTTCGAGCGTCGATTTCGTTTCCTGGCTCAGATCCAGCAGTTCGGGAGCCGCCATCTGCATACGGAAGCCGAGTTCCATCGACTGGATCACGGCGTCAAGGCGGGTATCATCGGGCCGCAGGGTCGCATGTTCGCGGTTCATGGCCTGCACGAAATCGAGCTGTCGGCGTTTGACAGGCGTGGGCAGGTGATTGCTCTGAATGTTGCCAATGGTGGCGGTGGACATGTTGGTTGTATTGAGTCCGATCGGTGTGCCTTCGTAAACGGGAGGCAGAAACGCACTGGAGTAGACGGATGGCTTTTTCGGGTACAGGCTGATGAAGCCGGGTACATTTTGGTTTTCGGTTCCCAGGCCATACAGAATCCAGGATCCCAGACTGGGACGCGGACGCAAGCGGTCGCCGGTGTGCAGTTGTAGAAATGATTGTGCGTGATTGGTGATGTCGGCGTGCATGCCGTTGAGGACACAGAGTTTGTCGGCGTGTTTCGCGGTTTCGGGGAGCAGTTCAGATATCCAGAGTCCGCTTTCGCCATGCTGTGCAAAATTGAAGACCGAGCCGGGATGTTTTTTCTTGCCGGTCTGCGGTTTATAATCGAATGTATCCAGTTGCGCGGGGCCGCCACTCATACAAAGGAAGATCACACGTTTCGCCCGCGCGCGAAGTTGCGGTGCGCGGGCTGTCAGGCTGGCCGGGACTGCGGAATCGCTGGCGCTCGTTTTCTGACCACAAAGGGCAGACAGTGCGAGGTAACCGAAACCGCAGGAAGCCGATCGTAACATTTCGCGTCGTGATATTTCGAGCATGAGGTCGTTCCTCTGACTGTGATTGTGATTTTTATTGTGTTTTCAGTGTCAGTCGACATAGCGAAATTCGCTGGTGGTCAATAATGCCTGGCAGAGTGTAGACCAGACGATAAGACGCCGTTGTTCTGTTTGTGATACTTCTGTATTCAGACTTCGATCGAGATCCTGCAGGAGGGTCAACGTTCGTTGAAGTTCAAAAGATTCGGGGAGGCGCTTAAACGTCCGCTGATAGACCAGATTGATACGTTCTGTTTCTTTCAATTTCGGATCGGTCAGGACGTCTCGGGCAAAGGCCTGCGACTGTTCAATCAGAAAATCGCTGTTGAGCAGAAACAGACTTTGGGTAGGCAGCGTGGTTTCATTGCGCTGTCCGACGGGTTTTGTGGAATCGGGCAGATCAAAGGCAGCCAGCTGTGCCGGTTCGGAATGACGTAACATACAGAGATAAATACTGCGATGGTTTGAAGGCAAATGCAGGTTGCCCGCCGTATTGACAAGTTCGTCGACATTCGCAATGGAAGAGCCCAGGCCGGGGTCCGGATTGAGTTGACCGCTGGTTGCGAGAATACTGTCCCGGAGGGATTCCGCATCGAGGCGACGTCGATTATGGCGACAGAGAAGCTTGTTTTCCGGGTCGGCATCCCGCACGTCGGCTTCACAGAAGCTGCTCTGTTGATAAGTGCGGCTGAGGACAATGCTGCGAATCAGTTGTTTGATCGACCAGCCTTCACTGCGGAAGCGTGTCGCCAGGTGATCGAGCAGTTCGGGATGTGTGGGGCGTTCGCCGTAGACGCCAAAATCATCGGGAGTGCGAACGAGCGCCTGACCGAACAGATGCAGCCAGATGCGGTTCACCATCACGCGGGAGGTCTGAGGATGATCGTCAGAGGTGAGCCATTCTGCCAGTTGCAGGCGACCACTTTGTGAGGCATCAATTTTTGGTGATGACGTCATGTTACAGGCAGTCAGGAAGCCTCGAGGTACACTGGGACCGAGCTTTTTGGATTCCCCTTTGATATTGATTTTACAATCCGTCGGTTTTTTCTTTTCACGCACGCCCATCGCCAGCGGTGTTCCGGCGGGATAGACGTATTTGGGTTTCTTTTTTCTTGCTTGAACACGTTTGTTCAAGACTGGCCTGGCACCGCTGTCCGGTGGCGCGACATAGTGGTGTTTCGCTTTCAGAACATGCAAAGGGGTTTCCGGCGCGGTTAAAGGCTGATGGCCGGCAGCGCCCCACATGGTTTCGGTACTGAGGAAGATCCCCGCCATAGCATAATAGTCGCTGGTGGGAATGGGGTCGTGTTTGTGATCGTGACAGCGGGCACAGGCGACACTGAGCGCCATCACGCCTGTGCTGACAACATCGATCTGATCGTTGACCACGTCCATGTCGAAGTTGACATTCATGGCTTTGGCGGGTTTGGAACCGAGGGCCAGAAAGCCAGTAGCGATCAGCAGACGGTCGCGTTCTGCGGGCGTTTCCGCTGGAAGCAGGTCACCCGATATCTGTTCGGTGAGGAAACGATCGTAGGGGAGATCATTGTTGAATGCCTGAATGACGTAGTCGCGGTACCGCCAGGCATGGGGGAAAGTCGGGTTGCGACTGAGGCCGTCATTTCCGTTCGATTCACCATAGCGGGCTACGTCGAGCCAGTGTCGCCCCCAGCGTTCCCCAAAATGAGGAGAGGCCAGCAGCTCATCGACCAGTGTTTTTACAGCGGCCTGTTGTCGACGCTGATAGTCGTCCAGAAAAGTCTCGACCTGTTCCAGCGTGGGGGGGAGACCGGTCAGGTCATAATATAATCGTCTTACCAGTTGCCTGGGAGCAGCATCATAAGTGGGCTTCAGGCCGACGGCTTCGATGCGGGCGAGAACAAACTGATCGAGCGGGTCAACACCCCAGTGCTGATTCTGAACGGCAGGGAGTTCAGGGTTTGTGATCGGTTGAAACGACCAGAGTGCGGGGTCGGCAGAGGCGGAGACCGTATTCGGTTTTTTTGCGATGAGAGGGAGATCGCTGCGGGGATCGGGGACACCCATCTCCACCCATTTGACGAAGTCGGTGATCACTGCTTCGGGCAGTGGTTCATTGGGAGGCATCTCCAGCCCGTCGTAACGGAGTGCCTGGATCAACAGGCTTTCATCAGGACGACCTTCGACAAACGCCGGTCCTGATTCGCCACCCTCACGCATGCCATCGCGGGTATCCATTCGCAGTTTGCCACCCAGTTCTTCTGATTTGGCGGAATGACACGAGTAGCATTTCTTGACGAGTACGGGGCGGATCCTGTTTTCGAAAAAAGCCCGTTGTGCGGGATTCATCTTCGCGTGAACCGGCTTTTTAGATGATTTGCTGGCAGCGAAAGCAGGATGAACCGGATAGAACGAGATCGCGAGAAAACAGCAGACAGCAGAAATCAGGGTGGTGAGCTTACGCATGGCCGACGAATTCTATGCAGGCAGGAGTAGTCGTACGCGTTCAGGTAAGATGTAGTGAACAAGGATAGATCATACTTGGTTGATGTGTTTAAGTCAACAACCTTAAGTTTCTTTCGGCGTGTGGGAGAGACAAACGCCAGACTTTTGTGAGCAGGGCCTGACAAAACGATAATCGCTACGGTTTACCTGATTGATGTGACGTGCTGTACTGATACGATTGGAGAATGTTCCGAAATTAAAAATGTGAACTGACAGAGAGTGAACAGCATGTTAACAGAATATGATGTAATTATCGTTGGTGGTGGAGGTAGTGGTCTGGCGGCGGCCGTGCGGGCGCTGGAGCAGGGGGCGAGCGTGCTCGTGCTGGAGAAGCAGCCTCAACTGGGAGGCACCACGGGAATGGCCATCGGTTCTTTTACTGCGAATGGAACGAGTCTGCAGCGTGACGCGGGTGTGATTGATAACGCGGACGACCATGAGACAGACGCGGGACAGTTCGCGGCTGCGGAAGTTGAAGCGCAGAACAACAGTGAACTGCGGCGGTTTTTTCTGGGGGAGACTGCAGTGACGCTGGAATGGCTGCGAGGCATGGGCCTGTATTTTCATGGTCCTAATCCGGAACCGCCGAACCGGGTGCCTCGTATGCATAATATTGTGCCAAACGCGAAAGCATACATCGCTGCCTTTCAGGCGAGGATCATCCGATTGAAGGGAACGATAGTCTGCAGTGCGCCGGTGGTAGAACTGGTATCTGATGGAACACGGATTACGGGAGTCGTCGCGGAAATCGAGGGGACTCAAAAGGCGATCACTGCGAAACGGGGGGTGGTACTGGCGGCCGGAGATTATTCCAGTGCACCGGAGATGATCGGACGATTCAAAGGGGATCGGTTTAAAACGATTGAGGGGGTGAACCCCAAAGCGTGCGGCGACGGGCATCTGCTGGCAGAACAGGTGGGGGCGCAACTGCTGAATATGGAGATCACCTACGGTCCGGAACTGCGGTTTGTGCCGCCCCCGGGAGATCCCTTCGAACAGTTGCTGCCAACCAGTGGCCTGCTCGCAAAACTGTTGGGGAAACTGGTGCCTCTGCTGCCGCAGGCGGTGATCAACTGGCGGATCAAACGATTGCTGTTAACGTGGCAGCATCCAGAGAATTCTCTGTTCGATGATGGCGCGATATTGATTAATGCAGATGGCTGCCGCTTCTGTAATGAAACCGATTCTCCTGCCCGCGAGATCGCGATTTCCGAGCAGCCGGGAAAAGCCACTTTTATTTTACTGGACGAACGGATCGCCGCACATTACAGCCAGTGGCCTTACTTTATTTCGACCGCGCCGAAAATTGCGTATGCTTACGTGGACGATTATCTCAGACTGCGTCCGGATGTGAGTGTGGCGGCAGATTCGCTGGAAGCCATCGCAGAACAGCGGGTATTAAATGCATCAAATTTGAAAGCAGCAGTGCAACAGTTTAATCATTACGTTAGCGGGGAGCATGTAGACTCGTTTGGCCGGACCGGTGATGCATGTCCTCTGACGGGAAAACGCTGGGTATTGCTGGGACCGGCGAAAGCGTATTTTACGACCACAGAAGGGGGTGTGGCGATCAATGCGGGATTGCAGGCGCTGAATGAAAGTGGGCAACCCATTCCCGGTTTGTATGCGATTGGCAGTAACGGCATGGGAGGCCAGGTGCTGTGGGGACATGGGCTGCACATCGCCTGGGCGATCACCAGCGGTCGGCTGGTGGGGGAAAAGCTGGGGGAAAAACTCAATTCAAGTGAGCAGTGAGCATGCTGGGAACATCAGGAGAAAGAGCAGAAAATGGATGAATTTTCAGAGTGGCAGGAATGTCAGATTGATCCCTCCCGGGGAATGGAAGTTCCTGCGGTGCATGACAACTATGTGACGGCGCTATCGATTGATCTGGAGCAGGGGACACTTATTCTGAAGACACTCTATCAGGAAATGAATCAGCGGGAAGAACAGACTGATTTGCGATTTTTCGGGGTGCTCGCGCATCATTTTAATGACATCATGGCTCCCAGTATTCTGTTTGATGTGGAATGCAATACCTTCCAGACTCTGCTGAATGAGTGGGAGTGGCTGTTTCTCAAGCGAAAAAAACATGGATGGCCACTCCGTTCTTATGAAACAATTCCAGAACTGGAAAATGTTCTGAAAGAACGTGACCTCAAAGCGTACAGGGTGAGGGGAATCTGTGGGCTGGATGGGTTTGTGATCGCAGAAAAAGTGGCATATCGGACGCAGACTATCAATTGATAATTCTGGCTCAGTTACTTTGTAATAAACAGTCTCAATTTCGAAACCGTATCAGGATGAGACTCCGTCCGTATTACTCGCCAGCCAGGGGAACTGCTTTTACATGACACTCCGAACGATTCTGGATTTCCTTTTTTCCGTCAATTGATTTGCTTAATTCCATGACGCGGGCTCTGATCTCAGGGTCTTTTTTCCAGCCGGTATTTCTTGCCAGATCAAGTAACTCTCGCATTTCAGGAGACATTGGTTTGACTCTTTCGCTCATTGGCCTCAGGGGGACTCCTTCAGCGTCAATATAGGTTTCCTGATGTATCAAAGAGAGAATCATAATCAGAAATGCAAACAGACCAATGCAGAGACTGATCGGACGGGACAACAGCCAATTCAGCAGCAGGCAAACATGCGAGTACATGGTGCACCTTCATTACTAGAGAAAAGGGTTTCTGTGCCTGCAGAATTCTAAATTTTAGTTTTGTGACATGTATTTTTAATAAGAATTAAAGGGATGAGGATCAGAGAAAACTCATCGCTTAAGAGAAAAATATAAAGAGATAAATATGCTTCGTTTAGACTGTGTCCCGTTTTACTGTCGCGTCTTGAGGGCCATTGAGACAGAGTAGATTAGAATGAGAGACGCTACGGTTCAAAGTACTTCGCTTTAGTATAGAGAGTCTGGTTATATAAACAATTATTAGTATGTTTTTTTGTTAATATTTGCAAAAATTATCTGGATGTAAAATCAGAGGGATTTTTTGCTGTTTAGCCAATGATATCTCTGGTATGGATGCGATAGAGCCAGCTTTCAAATCCCGATTGATCGGTGCGGTTGCCGTCGCGGAGGGCTCCGATTTTTTCGATGGCTCGCTGTGAGCGAATATTTTCGGGCCCGATGAGAAAGATGACAGAATCGACAAAACGGAAAGCGTGATGCAGCATGAGCTGTTTCATTTCGCCGTTATAGTGTCCGCCCCAGTGTGAGCGAGCCAGGAAGCTCCAGCCGATTTCGACTTCAGAGGCAGCGGGAGTGTAGCCATTAAAACGAGAGGAACCAATGACTGTTCCCGTATTGTTGTCAATGGCGACTAAAGCACCGCCAGACGACAGGGATTCCTGGAACAGTTTTTGAAATACCGGTTCCTGATAACGCGTGCGGGCGGGGTGCTGTTCCCAGAGGAGCGGGTCAGAGGCGACAGCATACAGGGCGGCATAGTCGGCAGCCTGGAGGGGACGCAACTGAAGCAGTTCACCTCTGAGTGTGGGTTGCAGATCGAATGTCATGAGGCTGCCTTCCATTCACGATTACTGACAGGTGTGGACTTGGATGGATCCGATTTTAAATTCAGTTATCAGTAAGAGTAAATAGAGCAGAACAGGTTCAGTTTTTCTTAGCGGCTCTAAGACCATTTGGACTGAGCATATTAGATTGAAAGACGCTAAGGTCCCAATTGATTCGATCTAGTGCCGAATATTCATCTGAGTGACTGGGACCTGGATTGATTAAAATACCCTACTGCGCGAGATCATCTGGAATTCACTTACAGATCATCTAAACGATTGATTAAGGAGTTTGGAATGACTGTGTTTTCTCTGTCGAATTTTGTGATTTCATTGCTTTTGGAAGCATCATCTTCAAAGGCATGGTGGCGTCAAGCAGGATTCCCGAAATTCGATTGGCGATAGGGTGGTGAAAGGTTCCGATCAGATGGTGATCGATTCGCGAAAGCAGCGTGATGGTGCAGCGAAGTGCGTCGATAACCGGGGATCGGTTGAGCAGGCATTATGAAAAAGAGGACTGAAACAAGGGTTTTAACTGTGAATATGTGGCAGTAGTTCGTGTGCTTTCACTAACCTGAAAAATGACTCGCGCGCGCGACGCAGGTCAGGGAGTTTCTCCAGCGGCGCGGGACTGTCAAGTTGAATCTGAACAGCGATAAAGAGAAGTGCATATTTCTTCGGTATCGAGTCAGCACGTCTCCTGTTCTGCTGATAGATTTTGTGGATCTGAGCCCGATGGTCCAGAAAAATCAGAAGTGAAAGCAGTTCCTGAAATAAATCATTTGACATGTTTGCAGAAAGATCTGTAGACTTGGGTTAATCGTATGTATATTAATAAACAAATGGTACGATTATGTTTGACTATCACTGTGTTTGCTCGTCTTCAGCATTATTGTTTGCAGTAAATTCGTATTTAAGATGACGTGCTTAATTTCAATCTTTTCATAACACCCGCCAGGTACGACGTACCCGAAGGTACAGGGGAATTCTGATCGAATAGTATTTTACAATTCTAAAAAAGGAACGGCAGCATGCATCTGAAACGCTCACAGAAACATGGTTTTACGCTGATTGAATTATTGGTCGTCATTGCAATCATTGCTATTTTAATTGCATTGCTGCTACCTGCGGTACAACAGGCACGTGAAGCTGCCCGCCGCAGTTCCTGTAAAAACAATATGAAACAGCTGGGGCTGGCCTTTCATAACTATCACGAAACGTTCAAGCAGTTTCCACTGCAGCAAACCTGCTGTGCGACTGCCGATACCGGTTCTCCCGCACCACAAACCTGGAGAATTCGTCACAGCTGGACGGTACGCATCCTGCCTTATGTTGATCAATCCAACATTTATAATCAGATGAATTTCAGTACGGATGGAATGTATGGCACCAATCTTACTTTGAAGCAAGAGAAACTGGTGGTGGTTATGTGCCCTTCAGACCCGATGATTCAGGATACTGATACAGGAGCCGATGATGGGAGCGGGTCACAGCGGGGACAGACGAACTATGCGATCTCCGCCGGCGGGCATCCGAATGGTGCTGCCACAACCCCTGGTACGTCCGGGAATACATATGGACAATTCGGTTCTGTCCCCAAAGCCCGGGATGTCCGGGGGATGTTCAGCCGGAGCGGGTATTCTGCAAAAATCAGCCAGGTAACAGACGGCACGACAAATACGATTATGATCGGAGAAGTGATCGGACCGCTCTGCCTGTGGCAGGACTGGGGCTACCAGAGCTGGGGAACGATGGCACATCCGATCAACTACCGGAATGACGAATTGATTGCCGGGACTCTGAGCAGAGGAGACGCCAACGCCACGATCGGTTTTCGCAGTCGCCACGAAGGAGGCGCGTTCTTCACGATGGCTGATGGCAGTGTGCATTTTTTGAGTGAGAATATAGATGGTAATCTCTATCGAAATCTGGGCGATAAAGCTGATGCGAATCCTATCGGTGATTTTGGCGGGTAAGACTGCTTTTCATTTTTCATTCAGGAATTTTTCAGCCATCTTACTTGTTTTATCACTGTCAGGTAATTGGGTTTTCCCAGAAAGCAGCGTTTCTGAACTGCAAGATGTTCTTCTCTGATTCCCAGGTCGAGCGATTTTAAAGAGGCTCATACAAACGGAGACACAGGCTGAAATTACAATTATATCTACGATTCAGATTATTAATTGAGAGGTGTTTACATGTCAGGTTTTCAAAATAATGCCTGCTGCTTCAGCTGGATTTTCATGAGTCTGATGTTAACTGGCTGTGGTGGAGGTGTAGATGATGCCCCTGTACTGGCAGAAGTGGGTGGGAACGTCATTTGGAATGGAAAACCCCTGGATGAGGGAACGATTGTATTTCATCCCACTACAGGCCGCTCGGCTTCGGGGGTGATTCAAGCCGGGAAAATATTGGAAGTCACAACAACCAGAAAAGGTGATGGGGCTCCGGTAGGCGAGAATCAAGTAACCATTTTTGCTACCAAACCCGATCCTGAAGATCTTTCCGGAATGGGGACGATTTCACTGATTCCGGAAAGATACAACGACGTCAAGAAATCAGGATTGAAAGTGATTATCAAAAGTAATGAGATCAATAAGGTCAACTTCGATCTCGTAAAATAATCGGGTTTAACTGTCCGGGTTGTCGGAGCCGGCGACAGGAGTTCGTTTCGGATTATACATGTCGAAGCCTTCCGAGTGCCAAAACTCTTTCAGGCCGATTTTATCATAGAGATCAATTTCCGCAGCGAAGAGTGGATACATACCTGCAAGGTGAATGGTGCGATCGGGCAGCTCGAAAGTGGCCTGCTCCTGATTTAGAAAAGAGGGAGAGAAAACCAGATAGGCACTCATTGCGCTCTCTTCGGAAATCGGGTTGTCGATGAGAAAAACGTCGCCATACGAAAAACGTTTTTCATTAAAATAAGCTGAAGCAAAATAGCCGGCTGCAAAGCCCCAGCTTTTATCACTCGTATCCAGAGAAACGATTAATTCGGGTTTTCCCTGTTTCCAGTCAGTGTGTGAGGCGTTCGACAAACCACAAGTGACTGCGGTGAGAGTCCCTTCTTCCGGTAAGTCTTCAAAATAAAAAACGTGGATCAGAGGTTGGTCATCATTCGCCTGAACTTTGAGGATACTGTCGATGCTTCCGAAACGCGATTCCAACGCCTCGACCCAGCTGTTTTCGAATGTGTCCATGTGATTTCATGTCCTTCTATCGGGATCGACTGAAAAAAAGCAGAGTTCGCTGCTTTAACTGTCCGGGTTGTTGGAGCCGGAGATGACTTTCGTGAGATCTTTACCAAGGATGGACGGGCACCAGTGGCGCTCGATGTGTTCGATAATCATCTCCGTGCCTCGCGCATGGCTGACGTAGGGGCGGTCGCGGGGATCGTAGAGTGCGTCGGTCAGGTCTCTGCAGAGCACGACATTTTTATCGAGGTACCTCAACTGGCGAATGCCGAACGGTCTGCCGAGGACACACATGTTGGTGTGCACGCCCATGATCACGATGTTCTTCCGCTGTTCCTGTTCGAGGAAATTATAAATCTCCTGCCCGTTTGCACTGATCACATCGTAACCGATGATTTTAATCGCCGGGTGTTCGTGGCGGTCGGTATTCTTTTTGTAGTCGGCGATCGGATCATCGCAGCCACGAATACTGGATTCAGTGGAGCGTTGCACCGTGTCGTCAACGGGGAGCGGTGGTTCTTTCTCGGGATTGAGGTAACACCAGCTTTGAATGGGAACAGGTGGTTTTGATGGTTTGGCTTCCTTGATGCGCTGACGGTACGGGGTATCTTCATAGAGTTGAATCCCACCGCTGGGAGCGTGGATGATGGCAACCCCCTGATCCCGGGCTTTCGAGATGACCTCGTTCATCCGAGGCGCCATGCGATCCACACGTTGTGCTGCCAGTTTGCAGGGGTGGTCGGCCCACATGTCACAAATGATAATCGCGGTTTCTGAAGCATTCCACTCTGTCTTCTCGGTCGTAGCGGGAGCATCATTTTCTTTGCCACGTTTGCGGAGCGTCACAGCGAACTTTCCGGGAACCGGGGGAATGGACCGGGAAGATTGACTGGTTTCTTCGGCCAGCAGAGTATTGAGCTGGGGGAGCAGCGCACCCGCGGTGCAACTCTGCAGGAGTGTCTGCAGGAAACGGCGTCGCGGTTGAGTGGAAAACATCGGCATGGTGGTTCCTTTTCTCTCAGAAACTTTGAGCAATTCAGACTGTATTTTGTAGGGGGCTTCGAATCAATTCAATATGAAACTGCTGTGAAATCGATTCCTTGACCAGAAAGTGTTTTTGAGCTGGACTTTTCTTTGCCCCGGCGTCGTCGCATAATAAGGGAACAGTGCCTGGACCGTTGGTGAATACACAGACCAGATATCGGGAATCGAGTTTATGCTTTTACGCTATTATTCTATACTGCTGATACTGATCAGTTGGATGATTCTTTTCCCTGCTGACGTACCCGCTGCAGCTCGACAGAGAGAAGAATTACCCGTTTCTCTGAAATTGCAAGAGGGTGATCGGGTGGTATTTATCGGGAATACTTTTGCCGATCAGCTGCGGATGAATAATTATCTGGAAACGCTATTAACATCACAGGCTGATGTGCCGGGGTTGACATTCCGGAATCTGGCCTGGTCGGGTGATACTCTGACATTAAGACCGCGTCCGTTGAATTTCGGGTCGTTGGATGATCATCTGAAAGCACAGCGGGCTGATGTGATTATCGCCTGTTTTGGAATGAATGAGTCTTTCGACGGTGAAGCGGGGCTGGCTGAGTATACCAAGGCATGGGAACAGTTTCTGCAGCATCTGGCATCTCAGAAATACAATGGAAAATCAGCGCCGCGCGTGGTCATCATTTCTCCGATAGCCCATGAAAATATGGGGCCACCCTTGCCGGATCCAATCAAGCATAATGAGAGTCTGGCGGCATATACTCAAGCGATGCAGACTGTCGCTGAACGGTATCAGATTCCGTTCGTGGACCTGTTTTCCGAATCGAAAAAAATGATGCAGGAAAATGTCTCACAGAAACTGACGCGGAACGGTATTCATTTGAATGAATACGGTTACTGGGCAATGAGTCATTTCATTGCAGAACAGTTACTGGGGCGGAAACTGGAGAGTCCGTTAGTGATGATTGACGTTTCACAGAAACAGATTCAGGCAACCCATGCAAAGGTCAGCGATTCGAAGTTTCAACCTGATCAGATCGAGTTTACTCTGCAGGCTGAATCGCTGCCACTGCCTGCTCCGCCACAAGCTTCGATTCCCGATAGTGGATTACTGGAAAAACAGCCTCGCCTGACAGTCAAGAATCTACCAGAGGGGAAGTATCGACTGCTGGTGAATGGTACTCAAGTGACAGAGGCGCGGCATTCCGACTGGTCACGGGGACTGCTGTTGCTGAATCTTCCTTCTCAGGAGCGGGTTCGTGAATTGCGCTCTAATATTGATCGGAAAAACGAACTGTTCTTCTATGTCTATCGGGCACACAATGCGGAATATGTCTTTGGGCGTCGTACCAAGCCGTTCGGAGCAGTATCATTTCCTCCAGAAATGGAGACGTTTGGTAATCTGATTGAGGCTCGTGAAGCTGCTGTCAAAAAGCAGGCGCGGCCGCTGGACGAAACAAGATGGGGACTGTTTCGCGTGGATTAATCAAATATGTGTTTGACGAATATTCTTTATTTGGCTGTAAATTCTTTTCAGATATCAGAGTGAATTATGTATCGACGATCAATTCAGTCAAGTTTTGCTTTTCTCCTATCTATGGTGAGTCTGCTGCTGTGGAACGAAACGCGTTGCAGTGCCGCGAAGGAAAAGCCGGAACAGCCTCACGTGGTTTTTGTGGTGGGAACCACTCATAATTTATCGATCAAAACGATTCCTGCGTTTGCCAGACGGATGGAACAATATGGATTCAAAACGACCGTTCTGCTCCCTGAGAAAACTGGTAAGAAAGAAAACCAACGCGAAGAAGTCACCGGCTTAAAAGTCTTGAAAGAGGCGGATGTCGCTGTGTTTTACCTGCGATTTCAACGGCTGGCGCCGGGTGAGTTTGCTCATCTGCACGACTATATCGAATCCGGAAAACCGTTGATCGGATTACGCACCAGTGTGCATGCCTTTGATTATCAGAAGGGGCATCCTCTCGAAGAATGGAATCAGGATTTTGGAAAGCGGGTTCTGGGTTCTGAATTTCTGTTTGACCTGTCGGGTGAGACTGTAGTCGAGCATATCCTGGAGCATCGTGACCATGAAGTTCTGAATGGTGTGGCGTCGAAGTTTCTTGATTTGGGAACATTATATCAGGCGAATCCACCCGCGGATGCGACGCCTTTACTGCGGGGGACAGGCAATTCTAAACGAAAGGGGATCTTCAAGAATCAGTTTGGCACATATGAACTGACAGGCGAGATGAACTTTCCCGTCGCCTGGACATGGAAAAACGAATGGGGCAGCCGGGTGTTTACGACAACGCTGGGGCATGAAAAATCGTTTGGCCTGGATGCCTTTAATCGACTGTTGATTAACGCGGTCCACTGGTGTCTGGAAAAACCGGTGGGGACGACATCCGAACGGATGGCGGTGGCGAATTCAGCTCCCAACCTGAAACGGCCCTTCGAACTGACGCAGGATCATTCTCCCGAAGCGGAACGAAAAACATTTGAGATGTTGCCCGGATACGAAGTGAATCTGTTTGCCGCCGAGCCGATGCTGGTGAATCCGATCCACATGACATGGGATCCACAGGGGCGACTGTGGGTGATCTGTTCAACCTCCTATCCGCAGGTCTCTCCGGGTGAGAAGCCGAACGATCAGATCGTAATTCTGGAAGATACCGATGGGGATGGGCGCGCGGACAAGTCAACGGTGTTCGCAGATGGCCTTTACGTCCCCACGGGACTGGAGCTGGGAGACGGGGGCGTGTATGTGGCGAATGCTCCAGATCTGCTGTTTTTGAAAGATACGAATGGCGACGGGAAAGCCGACCATCGTGAAGTGATTCTAACCGGTTTTGCGACGGAAGATAATCACCACTCGATCAGCGCCTGGCGCTGGGGACCAGGTGGCTGGCTGTACTTTCAGGAAGGGACCTTCATGCATACGCAGGTGGAGACTCCTTATGGAACCGTCCGTCTGGAAAACGGGGGCGTGTTTCAGTTTCAACCACGTACACTTAAGCTGAATGTCTTCGCTGACTATCGTGCTTCGAATCCGTGGGGACATATGTTTGATGACTGGGGACAGTCTTTTGTAATTGATAACCCGCGGCTTTATTTCAGTGCGCCACTTACTGCCAACAGCCGTGCCAAGCTGGGTTATGATGCCAGCGGTCAAGGAACCAAGCAGTGTGGCGGGGAGTTCGTGGCGAGTGGTCATTTTCCGCCGGAAGTGCAGGGGGAAATCTGGACCAATCAGTACAAGTCGCATGTGGTGGCCCGTTATGAGGTATCAGATGATGGTGCCGGCTATACGATTAAAGGGCTGGATCCGTTGATTCAGTCGAGCAGTTCTTATTTTCGCCCCGTTGATTTGAAGATGGGCCCGGATGGCGCGGCTTATATTCTGGACTGGTACAATCCTCTGATCGGCCATATGCAGCACAGTTTTCGTGATGAACGCCGCGATACCACACATGGCCGCGTCTGGAGAGTGACACACAAATCGCGTCCGCTGGTGGAACGTCCGCAACTGGTGGGAGTGCCTCTCGCGAACGTGGTTTCCCATTTACGCGATCCGGAAAGCTTTACCCGGCAGCAGGTAAAACGGGTGTTATATGATGCCGACCAGCAGCAGGCGAAGCAGGCTCTGGATGAATGGCTGCTGACACAGGTGCCCCAGGAACCGAATTATGATCATCATCGCCTGGAAGCACTCTGGTGTTATCAGACGATTGGCGTTGTCAATGAAGAGCTACTGCGTGAAGTGCTGCAGGCGAAAGATGCCCGGGCCCGCGCTGCCGGCATGCGGGTACTGCGATACTGGTATCCTGAAATTAAAAATCCGCTGGAGCTGGTTGAGGCGGCAATCCATGATCCGCATCCGCGGGTGCGACTGGAAGCGATTCTGACTGCAGGGTATATCCCTGAGCCGCGTTCGGTCACGATTGCTGTCAAAGCAATTGACGCTCCCATGGATCGCTATCTGGAACACGCATTGAAATTGACCATTGATGGTCTGCAGTCACACTGGGTAGAGCCACAACGACAGGGAAAAGTCACGTTTGAAAAGCCAGCCCACAAAAATTACGCACTGGCAAATCTGCTGTCAAATGAATCGATCGAGGTGATTATTGATCTGTTAAACGCGGGCAGTATTGATGCTGAATTATTACAAGGCCCGGCACAGACTGTTGCCGAGCGAGCGAATGCGAATCAGCTGGAGCCACTCGTATTGAGCCTGGTGGAAGTGACGCGAGAGTATAAAACTCAAGGAGGGAAAGGGATCTCGCCGGAAGCGTTGAGTATTTTACTGAATGCCCTCGATCGGGCCGCGCGGGAACGGGGCGTGATCCCCAACGGAAATATCGGTTCGATGTTGAGTCGCTCAGCTGTTGTGCCGGGTTTACCGGTTCAGAAATCAGTGGCCCGGTTGATCGGGTCATGGAAACTGACACGCGAAGGAAAACGGTTGCAGCGAGAGATTAATGCGGCGGAGACGGATTTCGAGGTAAAGCAGCTGGCTGCAGAATCGCTGGGGATGCTGGGCGATGCGGCTTCTCTGAACTATTTGAAGTCGATAGCAGAATCGAAGAAATCGATGAATCAGCAACTGCTGGGAGTCTATGGTCTGGCAGCCCATGATCTGAAGCAGGCGGCAAAACTGCTGCCTGCGATATTGAAGGAAGATCCCAAAGAGGAAGATCCCGCCTGGATTTTAACGGCATTTACTCGACGCAAAGGAGGAGGAGAGATTCTGGCGGAGGAGTTAAAGGCGGCTTCGCTGCATCCGCTGGTAACTTCACGAATCAGACAGGCTTTGATTGAAACAGGTGAAACCAGCCAGACGTTGATTGACGCGTTTGGAGGAGCTGTCATGCAGGATTCCCTGGAAGCTCAGCTGTTAAAGGAAAATGTGCTCGAACTGGCGACAGCGGCTCGCGAAGAAGGGGATGCAGCACGAGGTGAGCAGATCTTTCGCCGCAACGAACTGGCGTGTATGAAGTGTCATAGTATTTCCAATGCGGGACCGGTACTTGGACCAGATCTGGCTGCCATCGGATCCAGTTCGCCGCCCGACTATATTGTGGATTCATTTCTGCGACCGTCGAAAGTCATCAAGGAGTTTTATGAGAGCATCATGGTCGTGACCGATGAAGGCCGCGTCTATAACGGGATTATGGTGGTACACGATGATACGAAAGTCGTTCTGAAAGATGCGGCTCGACAGGGCGAACAGGTGACAATTCCCGCAGAACAGATTGAATTTACAAAGAAGCTGCCATCATTGATGCCTCAGGGACTGGCAAGTAAGTTGAAGAGTCGCCAGGAATTTCTGGACCTGGTAAAGTTTGTGACAGAACTGGGGCGTCCGGGTCCTTATGCGACGAATGTAGCTCAGGTGGTGCGGCGCTGGCGTGTGCGTGGAGCGGATGAACCTTTGACGGCAGAGCAGATGCACGAATTCAAAACCCTGGCTGATACGGGAGTCGCTGCCTACAGTATGGTAAACGGAACGCTGCCGACTGCTGATTTGAATTTAGAAAAACCGCTGACGCAGGCGATTGCTTTTGTGGACGTGAATCAGGCAGGCAACGTGCAGCTGAAACTGAATTCGGTAAAAGGACTCAAAGTCTGGCAGAATGGAACTTCAATTCCTGTTGAAGAATCGACGTTACTGGTTCTGCCGACCGGTCGCAACCAGTTGACATTTGAAGTGGATCGCAGCCAGCGCGGTGATCTGGGGTTGCGGGTCGAATTCCAGAAAGCCAGTCAATCCCCCGAGGGCCGCTTCAAGGTTGTCGGCGGGCCCTGAGGATTGTCTGACGGTTCATTAATCCTGCTGCGTGGTGCGTTTGATCCATTTACCACAGAGTTCAGGCCAGCCTGAAACAGGATTATCTGATGGACGCATCCCGTATCCATGGCCTCCATTGGCATAGAGATGCAGTTCACCGTCAACCCTGGCGTCTTTCAGGTCGCGGGTGTAGTTGAAAGCACTGTCGACCAGGCGGCGGTCATCCAGAGTCTGCACGATGAACGCAGGGGGTGTCTTCGCATCGACTTTGATCTCGGGGGCTGACTGTCGTTTGTCATCCTCTTTGTAGATATATGCGGGATAGATGAGGACCGTGAAGTCGGGACGACAGCTGAGTTTGTCGGCTTCGTCAATCACTTCATAGTTGCGTTTCTCATAGTTCGTCGAGAGATTCGCAGCCAGGTGGCCGCCGGCGGAAAAGCCGAGCACACCGATTTCATTCGGGTTGATGCCCCACTCTCTGGCCTTACTGCGAACAATTCCCAAGGCACGTTGGGCATCTTTGAGAGCGGCTTCTCGCTGGTTGCCGGGAACCGTGTATTTGACAACGATCGCATGAATGCCGATCGAATTCAGCCATTCGGCGATTTCGGTTCCTTCCAGATCATATGCAAGGATGTTGTATCCGCCACCAGGGAAGATGACGACTGCAGGGGCATTTGGTTTCGCATCGGGAGCTTTATAGAATTCAATTGCCGGTCGATTGACTTTGGTAATGCGAATGATATTGCTGTATTTGACTTCATCGTCACTCTTGTCCAGCAGCGGGCGATCCGGCCAGATGGCAATGCTTTCTGTTGGCTCAGGAGTTTCAATTGGTGCCGCTGCCAGTGAGAACAGGGCAAACACAGTAAGACAAAGATATTTCATGGTGGGGACTCCGAACAGCAGGGGCTGACGATTTTGTGGATTCAAAATATTACACTACACAAAATAATAACGCGCGGATCGGTAACAGAAAAGCAGTCACAAATCGTTATTTCAGGAGAAGATCGAGTTAATTATGAGATGCCAGATATATATCCTTGCATTTTACTAAAAAAACTACAGACTTGATTCCACGAATTCAGTCTTCACTGCCAGTTCTTTCAAGTGTGTTTTCTTTCTGTGATTGATGCAGATGATACATAAACTGAAACGAGAAACAGTACTCTACCTGATTATCGCTATTTTTATTGGTGCGATTGTCGGTGTGGGGACATTTACCTTTGGTTATGCCAAAGGAGCCTCTTATCTCAGATCTGATTCTCAATCATGTGCTAACTGCCATGTGATGCAGGGGCACTTCGATGCATGGGTAAAATCATCGCATGGAAAGTTTGCAGCCTGCAATGACTGTCACTCCCCGCATGACAGTGCTGCTTCAGCCTACTACTGTAAAGCCCGCAATGGTTTCTTTCACTCTCTGGCTTTCACAACCGGTAATTATGAAGAGAACCTGAGGATTACTGATTACAACCGACGGATTACCGAACAGGCCTGTCGGAATTGTCACGCGGATCTGGTACATCAGATCGATATTCGGGCTGTTGGAGAGTTAAATCAGTCGGCAGTGGAAAATCTCGAGTCCAATTCCTGTATCCGCTGTCACTCAACTGTCGGGCATGACACCTGAATTTAAGCGGCTTCGCGTCGATTTGTGTAAACTGGAATGAAGTATGACTCAAAAAAAATATTCGATTTCGTTTTCGACACTCCTGTTGATCGCAATTTTGTCAGCTGGCATCTGTTTTGGCGTGGTGTATCTGCTGACGAATATCTTTGAACGACAGCAGGAAGCACGGACCACCGTCCTGAAAGTCGTAGACATTGATGATAATACCGCTGATCCTGCAGTCTGGGGACGGAATTTTCCGTTGCAATATGATGATTACCTCAAAACTGTCGACATGATTCAGACCACTTATGGTGGAAGTGAAGCGATACCCCGGACTCCCACCGATGAAGATCCCCGTGATCTGGTTTCCCGCAGCAAGATCGAACGTATTCCTCAATTAAAACGATTATGGGCTGGCTATGCCTTTTCCAAAGATTATCGGGAAAAACGGGGGCACGCTTATATGCTGACCGACCAGATCTACACAGAGCGACAGAAAGTCGGGCAACCCGGTACCTGTATTCACTGTCATGCTTCCACTTATGTTCCCATGAAAGAACTGGGTGAGGGAGACATCCATGCCGGTTTTGAAAAATTAAATGCGTTGCCTTATATGGAAGCAAAAGCGCATGTGAAACATCCAGTGGCCTGCATAGACTGCCATGAGCCAGAAACCATGGCACTTCGGATTACACGCCCAGCTTTTATGGAAGGTATTGCCGCCTTTAAAAAGTCACAAGGAGTTCAAGACTATGATGTCAATCGCGATGCTACTCGTCAGGAAATGCGTTCTTTTGTGTGTGGACAGTGTCACGTTGAATATTATTTTCAAGGTGATGAGAAACGCCTGACTTATCCCTGGACGGAGGGACTGACCGTAGATGCAGCGTACTCTCATTTTGAGAGTTCAGGTTTTAAGGACTGGACACACGCGGAAACTGGTGCACCGATGCTGAAGGCACAGCATCCGGAATTTGAACTTTGGTCACAGGGAATTCATTCTCGGGCTGGAGTTGCCTGCGCTGACTGTCATATGGCTTATAAACGTGTGGGAGCGATGAAAATCAGCGATCATCACATTCGCAGCCCTTTGTTGAATGTGAACGCAGCCTGTGGAACCTGCCATAAAACTGGAGATCAGGAATTGATTGCCCGTACGGAGAATATTCAGGCCCGTCATCAGAAACTGGTAAAGATAGCCCTTGATGCGGTGATTGATCTCATTGATGATATAAATGCTGCTAAGGCGAACGGTGTCGCGGAAGACAAAATGAAAGCCGCTCAACAATGGCAGCGAAAAGCCACGTTTTATGTAGACTATGTTGAAGCCGAAAATTCGTCGGGCTTTCATGCTGGTCAGGAAGCAGCACGTATTCTGGCAGAATCGATCGATTGCTCCCGCAAAGGGCAAAATGCACTGCGCGAATAACGCAGGCTTGGTTGAACCGGAACAGAAGCTCCGCACGGATTTTGCTTATTTTCTTGATCCCAGAGTTCATGCAGGTTAGGATCGAGGACATACTTCATTCCGCGTTCGAGTCATCTCGGAATGCATCACGCTCACCCGACCTCAGGAAAGCTCTCAGCATGCGTCGCTTCTTATTCAGTCTGGCAGTTGTTTTCAGTCAATGTCTCATTACGCTGGCGGCGGACCCTGCGAAGCCGGAACCGACCGAATGGAAGGCGGGTGTTGCTTCGGCTAAAATTACTCCTGAAAAACCGTTGCGAATGGCCGGTTATGCCGGGCGTAAAGAACCCGCGGAAGGTACCGAACAGGATTTGTTTGCTAAAGCTTTGGCAGTCGAAGATGCAGCAGGGAACCGGGCCGTATTTCTGACGCTGGATCTGATCGGTGTGATTGAACAGTTACGGGCAGATGTAACCAGTCAGGTTCAGGAACAATATCAATTACCTCCTCAGTCCTTGCTGATGAACGCCTCACATACGCATTGTGGTCCTGCTTATGGTCGTGAGGATGCGACAGAGTATTATGATGATCTTGTCGTCACACTGGTTAAGACAGTTGGTACAGCGCTGGAGAAAATGCAACCGGCCAGACTGAGTTGGTCGGCAGCACGGTGTTCGGTTGCGATGAACCGTCGCACACCGACGGCGACCGGATATCGCAATCATCCCAATCCAGACGGGCGTGTGGATCACCAGGTTCCTGTATTGAGAGTGGATGACACCAACGGAAAATTGAATGCCGTGATGTTTGGTTACGCCTGTCACAATACAACAATGGGCTTTCGCAAGTGGCTGGGGGATTATGCCGGATTTGCGCAAGAGTATTTCGAGAAAGATCACCCCGGTGTGACGGCACTGTTTATGATGGGCTGTGGTGGCGATCAGAACCCCTATCCCCGCAGCGAACTGCATTATGCTCATAAGCATGGTCGTTCGCTGGCAACTTCGATTGAAGCAGCTCTGGAAGTAAATCAGCGAACTCCGCTACATCAGCGCGTATTACATGGGCCGTTGAAAACTGCATACGGAACGGTCGAACTGGAATATCTGCCTGAAAAGAAACGTGATCCCTGGAACTATCCGGTGCAGGTGATTCAATTTGGAAACGACCTGACGCTGGTTGCTTTGGGGACCGAAGTGGTGATAGATTATTCTTTGCGGATCAAACAGGAACTGTTTGATCCTGAGGGACCTGCCATCTGGGTCGCCGGTTATTCGAACGTGTATTCAGGATACATTCCCAGCAAGCGGGTCCTGCTGGAAGGGGGGTACGAAGCGAGTCGCCCGTACAAGCCGGATGTTGAAGAACGAATTATTGGCAAGGTACTGGAACTGGATCAGGGTCTGAAAACGCAGGAAACGAAATAGTGAGTTCCCAGTTGAATGTCAGCTGTTATGTTGAGTTTCCTTCAGCCGTACCATAAGATGATGACTGATAAATGTTCTTTGATGTGATTGTGCCGGTTTTCATTTTCAGATAAGCAGTCAGTCAATTTTCCTTCCGGAGAGATCAGATGCTTCCGGCCTGTCGTTGTAATCTGCTTGTATTTGTTGTTGCCTGCTTTGCTTCGCAGGTGTTCTTCACCAGCGAAGGGGCAACGGCAGAGAAACGGACTCCTGGTCTGGAACTCTTTGAGTCAAAAATTCGCCCGGTACTGATCGAGCACTGCTACGAATGTCATTCTGCAGCCACTTCTGCTGTCAAAGGGGGATTGCGGGTTGATAGCCGTGATGCGATTCGTTCCGGGGGAGAAACCGGTGCAGCAGTCGTGCCTCACAAAGTGGATGAGAGTCTGCTGTTGGAGGCGCTCAAGCACGAATCATTTAAGATGCCTCCCGGCAAGAAACTGTCTGATGAGGTCATCGCTGATTTCGTCAAGTGGGTCGAACTGGGAGCGCCCGACTCGCGCGATCGGGCACCCACGGTGAAAGAAGCCGCATCCCTCTCATGGAAAACCATTTTCGAAAAACGACGCAAGTGGTGGAGCCTGCAACCTCTGCAGGATGCGAGACCTCCTGATTTGAAGGAGAACAGCTGGTCGTCTCTTCCTGTCGACCGATTTCTTCTGGAAAAGCTGCGTAAGGTACAGCTGCAACCTGCACCTGCTGCCGAGCCAGAAATTCTGGTTCGGCGTCTGTCCTTTGTCCTGACCGGGCTGCCTCCCACTCCGCAACTGGTAAAACAGTTCGCAGCAGATGCGAAACAGAATCCCGAGGCTGCCTATGAGAGGCTCGTCGATCATCTGCTGTCTTCACCTCATTTTGGGGAGCGCATTGCACGGCACTGGATGGACGTGGTGCGGTACACCGATACCTATGGATATGAATGGGATAATCCGGCAAAAGGATCATGGGAATATCGCGATTATCTGATTCGGGCTTTCAATCAGGATGTGGGGTTTGATCAGCTGGTGCGAGAGCAGATAGCCGGCGATCTGCTACAGCAGCCTCGCATTGACGAAAACAGCGGATTTCAGGAAAGCCTGATCGGCCCCATGTTTTATCACATGGGAGAACATCGGCACGGCGACAGTGTGAATTTCAATGGTATTCATCAGGAGATGATCAATAACAAGATCGATGCTTTCTCGAAAGCGTTTCTCGCCAGCACGGTAGCTTGTGCGCGATGCCACGATCACAAGCTGGATGCCATTTCGCAGCGGGATTACTATTCGCTCGCCGCAGTCTTCATGACACCCCGCTGGACGTCACGCGTGATTGATGCACCTGGTAAGCATGAAAAAACAATCGAAAAACTCAAACAACTGCGAAATAAAATTCATCAGGAATTGAAGCCCGTCTGGCGCGCACAGGCTCAGCAGTTTGGTAGTGAGATTCGCCAGGCGGTCACAGAGAAATCGGACAGCCCTCGTTCCCGACTCTGGCGAGATGTTTTCAAACTGGAAACAAATCAGTCAAAAAAGAAAGAAGAATTGAAGTCAGGCGAGGTTGCCTACCCTGCACAACGATTGCTGAATTGTTCGCAAGCCGAAGAGTTGCAGAAGATGTGGCATGAATTGTCCCAGGACTGGCAAACCGTCAGCGAGACACATCAACGGGAAAATTCTAAGCGATTTGAGTATGTCACACGCTTTGAAAAACCAGGTTTTCCGAAAGGCTGGCAAACAGAAGGAGACGGAATACGCCATGGTTATGTTAGTGATGGCGTTCCTCTGATTTCTCTGAAGGAGGAGCGAGTCGTACAGCGTCTTTTGACTCGTGGTTATCACACGCATGCCTTGTCTTCGAAATTACCGGGCGCGATCAGACCTCCCTCAGAGCGGGATATTTCGGGAAAAATGATCAGTCTGAATCTGGCAGGGGGTGAGTGGAGCGGCTTTCTGCGAGTTCCCGATAATGCTTTTCAGACAGAGAATGTCATTTTCTTTGATCGGGAGCAGACCGAGTGGCAAACGTTCGCTGACCGTCCGCTGGTCAATGGAATTCAGCGACTGATGTTTGAAGTTGCGACCAGCGATCTGAATCCGGATTTTCCGCCACGTACTGGAAAAACCCGCGCGGGAGGCAATCTGTTGCCTGCAGACGATTATGGTTTTGAGAAACGCAGCTGGTTCAGCCTGACAGGCATTGTCTCGCATGACGCAGCGGGGACACCAGCGGATGAGCTGGCCCGCTTTGCGCCTCTATATGGCAAGACTGTTCCCGAGGATCGAGGAGAAGCCTGTGATCGAATCGGTGACTGGTTATCTTCCGCTGTCCAGCGCTGGACTGACGATCAAGCGACGGTGGCTGACATCGAACTCATCAACTGGCTGCTGGAAAAGAAGCTGTTAAATAATTCACCAGAATCAGTCTCAGGTCTGGCCGAGTTACTTTCAGAATATCGCAGAGTGGAAGATCAGATCACGTTTGCTCATACCGCCAACAGTATGGATGAACGTGGAATGATCTCAGCAAAATATCCATTGAATGTTCGCGGAAATGTCGACGAACTCGGACCGCTGATCGAACCCGACTTTCTGGAAGTGTTTGCAGGCCGTCATTCAGTCCAGCAGAGTCAGGGGAGTGGCAGACTAGAGCTGGCTGAATTTCTGATCAGCCCGGATCACCCGCTGACAGCGCGGGTTTATGTGAATCGGGTTTGGCAATGGATCTTTGGAACTGGTCTGGTACGAACGCCAAACGATTTTGGGCATCTGGGAGCCCAGCCAAACCATCCTGAACTTCTCGATTATCTGGCGCGAGAGTTTATCAGTGATGGCTGGTCGACAAAACGCCTGATTCGCCGTCTGGTCATGACGCGGGCCTTTCGTCAATCGGGAAAGATGGACGAGGCAGCACGCAATGTGGATCCGGATAATCATTTGTGGCACCACTATCCAACCAGGAGACTCGAAGCGGAAGCAATTCGCGATTCTCTGCTCGCTGTATCAGGACGCCTGGATCGTCGATTGTATGGTCGCCCTGTTGATCCGCCTCGATCCAAAGAAGATGCAGCCAAGCGGCTCTTCAGTGGTCCGGTGGATGGGGGAGGCAGGCGTTCTATTTATTTGAGGATGTCGATTATGGATCCACCCCGGTTCCTGGTGGGGTTCAATTTACCGGACCTGAAACTGCCAACCGGGAAGAGGGACGTCACAAATGTGCCGAATCAGGCTTTGATTCTGATGAATGATCCCTTCGTGATGGCACAGGCAGAAGAGTGGTCAACACGTTTGGTTCAGCAGCCAGCTGATACCGTCGAAACGCGTATGCAGCGGATGTTTCAAAAAGGATATGGACGAGAACCGGATCAACAGGAATTACATCGCTGGATTGAACTCGTACAAGAACTGGGGGGCAGCGAAGACGAATCGTATCTGCTGGCAGATCCAGGCGTCTGGAAACAGATTTCGCATACCCTGTTTAATACAAAAGAATTCATCTATTACAGGTAAAAAAATGGGACGAAGAAACAAGTCCGATTGCTGTTCAGTCCATCTGTCTGTGATGAACCGACGCGGTTTTTTGAAAAACAGCAGTGCGGGTTTTGGCTGGCTGGCATTCGCAGGTTTACTGGGAGGACAAGTTCAGGCTGCGACAAAGAAACCTCTTCCCCAGTTCGTTGCTCCTGTGAAAAACGTAATTTTCTGTTTTATGGATGGTGGCCCAAGCCATGTTGATACGTTCGATCCCAAGCCGGCGCTGAAAATTCATGAAGGGAAAGCAATTGGAAAAGAGGCCGTTTCAAAACGTTCTCAGTCGAATGCCAGTCGCGTCTGGCTGGGAAGTCCCTGGAAATTTCAACAACGGGGAGAGAGCGGACTGTGGGTCAGTGACCTGTTTCCCCATCTGGCATCAATTGCGGACGAGTTATGCGTCGTGCGTTCATTGGTGGGGGAACTGCCACTGCATGGTCAGCAGAATCTGTTATTGCATACCGGACGAATTATCGGGCAGGCTCCGAGTATGGGGGCCTGGGTTTCTTATGGACTGGGAACGGAAAATAACAATCTGCCTGCTTATGTGGTTTTGAATAATGACTGGGTCCCCAACGGGGGGCTGGAAAATTTCGGGAGTTCTTTTCTGCCAGCAACCCATCAGGCAACTCAGGTGCGGGCGAAAGGAAAACCCGTCGACAATATTCAGCCGGCGGATCCTCTTTCTCTGCAGAAGCGCAAGCTGGCGTTACTGGCAGAACAGGATCTGGCTTTCGCGACACAGGCTTCAGAAGCGTCTCCGATTGAGAGTGCGATTGCCAATTATGAAACCGCCTTCCGGATGCAGACGCTGGTTCCGGAAGTGGCAGACATTTCGCACGAACCACTCCATATTCAACGCGAGTATGGTGTTGATTCGAAGGACGAGCACCAGCACTATTATGCCACTCAGACACTGCGGGCAAGACGGCTGGTCGAAGCGGGGGTTCGATTTGTTGAAATTACCTGCCCCAGTTTTGACAGTAATAATTCGCCCTGGGACCAGCATGGATTACTCAAGCAAAATCATGAAAAGAATGCGTGGATTACAGAGCAGTCGATTGCGGCATTAATATTAGATCTCAAACGGCGCGGTCTGCTGGATGAGACTCTGGTAGTCTGGGCGGGGGAAATGGGCCGCACTCCACATACTCCTAAAGTGACATCGACCTGCGGACGCGATCATCATGTGAACGGTTATAGTCTCTTTATGGCGGGAGGGGGTTTGAAAGGAGGGATGACCTTCGGCGAGACCGATGAATTCGGTAACAGCGTGGTTGAACATCCGCTGACGATCCATGATATTCATGCGACAATTCTGCATCAACTTGGAATCAACCATGAGGATCTCATATTCCGTCATGGCGGCAGAGATCATCGACTGACTGATGTGCACGGGCATGTGATTCGAGAGATCTTAAGCTGATTCGATGAGATCGTTAAATTCAAGTTAATAGCTCGAGAATCTCTCGATATTGGCTTGTCTGGAAATTGCCTGCACTCTGAGCAACTTTTAGAATAAGTTGATCAATGAAGTATTATCCGCTATTTCAGATAGTTCACAAAACGATAGTGATTTCATGCTTCGTCTTTTCTTCCCGGCATTGACCCTCAACACAGGTAGTTTTAAATATGTTCGATTACAAACGTCTTCAGGAAGCAATCAAATCTGAAAATGGTGTCAGTCGACGATTATTTCTGTCTTATGGTGCTGCACTTTCTACGATACCTTTATTGGGGCGAGCAAGCTGGGCCGATCCGTCACCTGTATTTCAGAAAAATCCGTTCAGCCTGGGAGTCGCTTCCGGCGATCCAGATTCCAGCAGCGTAATTTTGTGGACACGACTGGCTCCGGAACCACTGGCGCCACATGGAGGCATGCGACCACAAGCGGTTGCAGTCACATGGGAAGTTGCAGAAGACGAAGGGTTCACGAAACCGGTTGTCTCAGGAACAACCCAGGCGACTCCTCAACTGGGGCATACGGTGCATGTGGAAGTTAAGGGGCTGAAACCAGATCACTGGTATTGGTATCGCTTTCAAGCCGGGGATGCAAAAAGCCCTGCAGGTCGAACACGGACAATGCCTCTCGAAACCGAATTACCTGACCAGTTGAAGTTCGCATTCGCTTCGTGTCAGCATTATGAGTCGGGGCTGTTTACTGCTTATGAGCAGATGGCTCAGGACGATGTGGATCTGGTGTTTCATCTGGGTGACTACATTTATGAAAGAGAGAACCGTAATAAAAAGGCAATACGTGCTCATTTCGGACCTGAGATTGAAACATTGGAGCACTATCGTACCAGGCATTCCCAGTATCGTTCTGATCCACTTTTGCATGGTATGCATGCGAAATGCCCATGGATTGTGACTTGGGACGATCATGAATTTGACAATAACTGTGCCAACGATATTTCTGAAGAAACACAGGTCGATCCAGTGGAATTTCTATTGCGTCGAGCCAATGCCTATCAGGCGTACTACGAGATGATGCCATTGAGGCCGCAGTCTCTTCCCCAGGGGCCTCATATGCAGCTTTATCGTCAGGCTTCTTTTGGACGTCTGGCTGATTTTTTTGTTCTGGATACGCGTCAGTACCGTACCGATCAGCCGAATGGAGATAAGAAATCGCCGATCAATGATGCAGCACTGATGCGGAAAAATACGTTGTTGGGAAGTCGCCAGCGGCACTGGCTGCAGTCGGGACTGATTTCGTCAGATGGAATCTGGAATGTTCTGGCACAGCAGGTGATGATGGGCATGGTTGGTTTTCCACAGAAAGAAGGCCCGGCTGTCTATTCAATGGATCAATGGCCGGGTTGTAGTTATGAACGGATGGGACTGGTACAGTTCCTGGCGGATCGCCAGATTCCCAACCCGGTCGTACTGACAGGAGATATTCATTCGAACTGGGTAAATAATTTACGGGTCGATGATCGCCAGCCAGAAACTCCGGTGATTGCTACGGAATTCGTGGGGACATCTATCAGCAGTGGTGGGAACGGTGTTGAGAAACGAAAAGGACATGCTGAGATCCTGTCGAACAATCCCTGTATTCAGTTCCAGAATTCCGAACGTGGTTATGCACGTTGTATCTTGACTCCAGAGAAATGGACGACTGAGTATATGGTTGTGGATGATGTGACGCGACCTGGTGGCAAAGTCAGTCAGCGGGCGGCTTTTGTTGTAGAAGCCGGTCAGCCGGGAGCACAACCTGTATAATCTAGCACTGACCCGGTCGGACAGCATTACGAAGGAGAAGGGGGTTCGATTTTCTTCTCTGCCTTGACGATCAGCCAGTGCAGTATAGTCTGGCCCAGAATTCTACTGTTGATGGGTTTGCTGAGGTAGTCATCACAGCCTGCATTCAGGCATTTCTGTCGGTCATCGGACATGGCATGAGCTGTTAAGGCTATGATGGGGAGTGTTGCGCCGGATTCCCGGAAATTTCGAGCCAGCGTATATCCATCCATTTCCGGCATCTGCATGTCGGTCAGCAGCAGATCATAAGGTTCGCCTGCAGTTTCTGCTTCCAGGAATTTCTGACATGCGATAACTCCGTTATCGGCAACATCAACTTCTGCCCCCATTTTTTTCAGCAGGAAACAAATGAGACGTTGATTGTCTGGTCCATCTTCCGCAAGCAGAATGCGAGTATGAGCGGGAAGTTTAATAGAGGCAGTGGGAGATTTTTTATCTGTCTGTTCGTGTTTCTCCTGGAAACGACTATTGGTGTATCGCGTTTCAGGGAATGTACATACAGGGAGCACGACGCGGAAGCAGGTTCCTTTACCGGGTTCTGTCCAGGCCAGTGAAACGTCGCCTCCCATAAGTCGAGCCAGTTTGCGCGAGATTACCAGTCCCAGCCCGGTTCCACCATGTTGTCGAGTGACAGAAGTATCCGCCTGTGAAAATGCCATGAACATTTTAGCGGCCTGTCTGTCTGACATCCCCGGTCCAGAGTCTTCTATCTCAAATTTCAGAAACCGGGATTCGTTTTCTTCCAGGAATTTGACTTTGATCTGGATGCGTCCCTTGTCTGTGAACTTGACGGCATTGCCAACCAGATTCATCAGAATCTGCCTCAGTCGTGTCGAATCAGTTTCGATTAAATCCGGGAGCGGCGTTTCGATGCGGGTGACCAGTTCGACTCCTTTCTCGATCGCCGGTGGTCTGAGCAGACTTTCAATATGGTCGAGGATATTAAAGAGTTGCGTGGAGGTTTTTTCTATTTCGACTTTACCGGCTTCGATTTTGGACAGGTCCAGGATGTCGTTGATGACTGTCAACAGATGGTTGCCTGCTTCCTGAATCGTTTTAACAGCCTGCTCTCTTTTACCTGCTGAACTGGCAAACTCATGATCATTTCTGAGGAGTTCTGCAAAACCGAGAATTGCCGTCAGAGGGGTCCGGATTTCATGGCTCATGTTAGCGAGAAATTCACTTTTGCTATGTGAAGCGGCCAGCGCAGCTTCCTGTGCCAGCCTGAGCTCGGTGATATCATTTCGTATGGCCAGATACCCGGTAGCCTTTCCCTCTCCATCCTTCATGGCGGCGATTGTCGTATCCAGCCAGTACAGTTCTCCATTTTTTCGACGGTTGCAGATCTCTCCCTGCCACATTCCAACAGTTGAAATCGTTTTGAAAACGTTTTGCCAGAATTCTTTCGGATGTAATCCTGAATTCACGATCCGATGAGTCTGTCCGATGGTCTCCTCTCGTTCATAACCGCTGACCTTACAGAACATATCGTTGACATGACGGATCACGCCGTTGAGTTCCGTCTCTGCGACAATTGCATGCTGGTCCAGAATTTTGAGGCACAATTCCAGGCGGGCGGTCGTTTCTCTTAAGGAATTTTCAAGAGCGATTCTGTCTGAAATATCTACAACGACATTTATCGCACCGATCATATCGCCTTCAAAATTTGTGATCGGGCTGACGTGTGCCAGCGCAGTTTTACGGTTGCCGTTTTCGCATTCAATAACGATTTCTTTGCAATGATAGATTTCACGATTCTTCAATGCGACGGACATCCAGCAATCTTCGTGAGCTAAGGAGTTTCCTTCAGAATCAAACATTTTGACGGAACCACAGAAACGATAATCTGGACTGTTCAGTTCTGGTTCGCAGCCCCAGAATTCTGCTGCTGCCTGATTGTAATAAGTGATTAATCCTGTGTTGTCACAAGTATAAGCAGCTGCAGGAAGCGCGTCGATCAGATGCTTGATTTTTTCATGGCTCTCGAATAACTGCTGTTCCTGAATCTTTTTTTGGGTAACATCGATGGCTATCCCCAGATAGCCATCGATCTGATTTTGTTTCCCGCGGATCACTGTGACGGTCAGCTCGACTATTCGCTCAGTCCCGTCTTTACAGATGTAGGTCCATTCGTGTTTATCACAGACGCCATCTCTTGCTGGCATAAAAAAGATTTCGAATCCCTCGACTTTACTTCCAAGAGTGTCAGTTAATTCTCGGCTCCTCTGTTCAAGTTCACTGGTCTGGTGGAAGTGGAGTAGAGTTTTAATGCCAATCATTTCTTCTGCAGAATAACCCAGTAATCGCTCGGCTCCAGGGCTGAACAGTGTGATTAAACCCTCAGTATCAGTGGCAATAATCGAGATTTCTGTTGCTGCGCGTATGACACTTTCTAATTGTGCTCTCGTTGAAAATTGATGGTCCTGCAGAAGAGTGAACTCCGCTTCGAGCTGCTTCTCTCGTGTAATATCCTGAAAGGCACCCACCAGCCGGACTGGTTTGTTATTCTGATATTCCAGTTCTCCCTGCGCGCGAACCCAGATATGTCGACCTTTGGCTGTGATGAACGGCAGTTTCAGATCCCAGGATTGTCCGGCGTTGATCGCGTTTTTGACGGCATTCTGGATCTGGGGGCGTATATCAGGAGGGTAAAATTCAATGGCGTTTTCGAGTGTTGGTTTAAAATCAGGTTCGACTTCGTGAATCACGTAAGTTTCTGCAGTCCAGAAAAGTTCCTGGTTTTTCAGATTCAGATGCCAGCCTCCAATTTTTCCTACTTCTCCAACTTTGGAGAGCAGTAATTCGCTTTCAGCGCCGGATTCGCGATCTGTCTGAAGGTGATGATACCTGATCCCGGATGGTCCCTGGTACTGATTTTGTGCGGTTTTCCGTACATACCACCAGACAAGCACAATCAGTGTTCCCATACAGAGCCAGATCAAACTGAGGCTTATGACCTGTCGTTCTTGGTCGTGATAAGAAAGCAACTGATGTTCTGAAATCAATGTGGACTGATAGCGTGCCAATGCTGGAAGCAGGTGCTTTTCCTCGATCAATATTGAGTTGAGCACTGTGGAAGCTGGCTGTGATCCTGACAGAACCCGGGAAATCTTTTGAGTCAGCTGTAGAACCAAAGGCGAAATCTGATGATTCAGGATCTCGGTCGAAGCCTGATCTGAAGGCGTGGAATTCAGAAGATTCTGATGTTGTTGAGAAAAGCGTGTCAAATCTGCATCAAGTTGAGAATAGACCGATGCGTCATCAGGGTCATTTGCCAGCAGAGTGATGTCTTTGACCATACGGTGTGCAATGATCTGCTGTGACCCGATAGTATGAATCTGTTCGAATCGGGATTTTTCAAGCTCAAAAATTGATGTGGAATAACTGCAGAGTTCTGCTCCCAGTATCAACAGAAAAAAACTGAAGACAGCAGCTTGAGTAGAACGTTCTTTAAGAACCTGCCTGATCCTGGAAACAGTGTGCATTGAACAGGGATATCTATCACTAGTGGGTTTCAGGGAGTTTTAATCCATGCAACTTCTGAAACGATGCCAAGATTGAAATAATGACTGAATGTTGCTGGGCCTGCAAATGGAATGATTAATTACAGGTAAATACCCGTATTGGAGATTTCGACAAGAAACACAACTAACAAACAGGAAATCCTTTGGCCGTAAACGAATAGTGATTGTTTCAATAAATCGGAACAGGAGACTTGTAGCAGCTGTGCGTGTGTGCAAGAAAAGGGGCTCAGGTATTTCCCTGTATCGGGATTCAACGCGAGGAAGGGATCAAGAAGTGAAACCAGTATGGGATCGTACAGGCCGAGTCGAAGTTTTGATTAAAGAGACTGCAGACAGTGCCCTGGTTCTCCAGCGAGCCCTACTGCAAAAAAAGCCGCTGGAAACTGTAATAACAAGAGTTTCCAGCGGCTGAATTCTATAAACGGAGAGAACGGGATTCGAACCCGTGGAACCGTTTGCACGGCTCACCGGTTTAGCAAACCGGCGCATTCGGCCACTCTGCCATCTCTCCTGAATGCTTTGACCGCCACGCTATGGTGACAGGCAGCACTCTTTATGCTGTTTTTCGTGTAGAAAGTCAACGATTGAAGCCTTGAATATGCAGAGACTTCGGTAAATTGACAACACAGCGGACAGGGAGTGTATCAAACCAAAAACCCAGCTGCAATAGTTTCGTCGTTTTGAAGGCGCAAAGTGGGAAACCAGCTATTCTTCAGCTGTGATCACAGCGAAAATCGATAGATTCGATACGAATTTCTGACTGGTCAATAAACGTATAAACCATTTAAATCAAGTTACTTAGGACAGATTTCACCCTGTGATTCAAGATAGTGTTTTAGCGAGGATTTCCAGTCGGGAATTGCATCTCCGATTGCCGCTGTCAATCGGGAACAATCAAGGACACTGAAACGGGGGCGGTCTGCTGGTGCGTTATACTGCTCAGTTGTGATGGGGTGTGTGTTGACTGAGATTCCTGCCAGTTCGAAAATTGTACAGGCAAATTCATACCAGGTGGTCTGACCCTGACAGGTTGCGTGGTACAGGCCAAACTGATTGGTTTCGATCAAGCGGGTCAATGCCGAAGCCAGATCCCGGGTGGCTGTGGGAGTGCAGTGCTGATCGTTGATAATGGACAACTCGTCCCGGTCTTTTCCCAGTCGGAGCATGGTTTCCACAAAGTTACCATTTCCCGTTTTCCCGGCGACTCCATACAGGCCACAGGTACGAACCACGTAATGTTGCGGGCAGAGGGCACGGACGAAATATTCGCCGGCCAGTTTACTGAGGCCATACGCGCTGACCGGTCCCGGGGCTTCATGCTCTTGAAACGGAGTCTGTCGCGATGTATCCAGTCCATAAACGAAGTCAGAGCTGATGTGCATCAAAGAGATGCTTTTTTCAGAACAGTACTGGGCGAGATGACGTGGCCCTAATGCATTGATCGCGTAAGCGATCTCGGGTTCTTTTTCTGCCAGGTCGACTTTGTTATAGGCGGCAGTATTGATGATCAGGTCAGGTGGAGATTGCCCCAAAGCGCCTGCAATACACTCGGGGTCTTCAATGGAAATCTGTTGATGTGTCAGACCAGTAGTCTGATGACCGGCAGCAGTCAGAGATTCCATCAGATCATGTCCCAGTTGTCCACGAGAACCAATTACAGTAATACGCCGCATGAATAAGGCCTTTTGTATTATTTCAGGAAAAATGAAAATCTCAAACCGCTATCGGTTCATCTCGTTCTATGATTTTTCTGTGGTTGAGGTCAGGGGAGCAACGAAGTGAACCTGTTTTACGATCTCTTTAAACCCGAGCGAAGTATAAAGGTGGTTGCCGACGTCATTCTGTTCGAGCGTCTCGATTTTTGCCAGAGTCAGATTGAGATCCCGAAAATGTTGCAGGGCATGTTCGAGTAGTTTTCGTCCCATCCCCTGGCCACGGAACTCAGGGGCAAATGCCAGATTGGGAATATAGCCGATGCCTGCTTCCAGGTCATGCCAGGTGGAAATATAACCCGCAATTTTGCCGTCCACTTCTGCGATGAAAATGCCTTCAGGGTCTCGACGCACGTCTGCCTCGACGTGTCCCGATTTCCGCCATTTCCAGTCGTGACCATTGATCGGGCCGTATTCCCGTTCAATTCCTTCATCAATCGAAACACCCTGAAATGCTTCTACCGTAATCGTTTTCAGGGTTTCCAGGTCTGCAGGTTGATAAGAACGTATTTTCATGACAGAGAATCAAACGGGATTATGAATTGGAACTTCTGAAAAGAGTGACGTGCGCGACTGATGTATGCTATGATGTTGCTATCAAAAATTAAAGGAGCCAGAGGGAATCCTTTCAAAGAGTTTTTACTCTTAATATCGATCTCGTTTGATGGGAACAGGGTATGAATGATTCAGTAACATATACGGCAGACGAGTTTCTGGATATCAGGCTGGAATTACCAGACGCTGGCCGCTGGACGGAATTGAACCAGGGAAAAATCATTAATCTCGACCCACCCGATATTGAACACGGAACGATCGTGCTTAACATTTCCAAGGTGCTTTCAGTTTATCTGCACAAAGTCAACCAGGGATATGCCTGTTTTGATTTAGGCCTGCTGGTCAGTCAGGATCCGGACACGATTCGATTTCCTGCGGTCAGTATATTTAACAGTGGCAAGCGGTTTGAAGAGACCGACAAAACGGTTTCAGATCGGAAACCTGATGCAGTGATCGAGATTGCTTCTACGAATCCTCGACGAAAGTCCATGACAGGGCACGTCAAGGATTATGTCATCTGGGGAATTGATCTGATCTGGGTGATAGATCCCGCTTCCCGGGAAGTTTTGGAATATCAGCCCGAAAAAGGGAGTGAAGTGATCGATATGCAGGGCAAGCTGACTGGTAAAAATGTTTTGCCGGGTTTCGTGATGCCGGTTAAAGACTTGTTCGCAGAACCGGATTGGTGGTAAGGTAAACGTAATTGTTCTCAAAGAGAGATCAGCAGATCAACGAACACTACTGCAGACAGGTCGCTCGTTTCAGTAGTAGCAACGCGTAAAGATGCAAGGAAAATTCAGGGATGCCAGATGCACACTATGATGTGGCAATAATCGGTACCGGACCTGGGGGAGAAGGGGCTGCGATGCAGGCCATCAAACAGGGCAAGTCGGTGATTTCGATTGAGAAATTTTACGAGATCGGCGGTAATTGCACACATAAGGGAACAATTCCCAGTAAAGCCCTGCGTTATTCGATTCTGCAGATGTCAGAGATTAATAACTATATGCGGCAGATGGGCCGACTGGGAATGGTACTGGATCTGGAATTTCCTGATCTGCGGAAGACGGCGGCATCTGTGATCCAGAAGCAGGTGGGCATGCGGCGTACGTTTTATGAACGGAACGGAGTTGATCTGGTCGAAGGTCATGCACGTTTTCTGGATCCACATCGCATTCATATTGATACTCCCAGCGGCCTGACTGAAGAGATCACTTTTGATTATGCAATTATCGCGACAGGGTCCCGACCTTATCGACCAGCAGATGTCGATTTCAGCCATCCGCGTATTTTCTGCAGTGATACCATTCTTGATTTGAATTTCACTCCACGTTCGATCAGCGTCTATGGTGCGGGAGTGATTGGTTGTGAATATGCTTCCATGTTGCGCACGATGGGTATGAAGGTCAATCTGGTCAATACCCGCAGTTCTCTACTGGACTTCCTGGATGACGAAATCAGCGATGCACTCAGTTATCACATGCGGGAGAGTGGTGTTCTGTTAAGACACTGCGAAAATTACGAATCGATCCAGGGGACGGATGACGGCGTCATTCTTTCACTGCAGTCAGGAAAGAAACTCAAAACCGATATATTCCTGTTTGCTGCCGGTCGGGCGGGGAATTCCGAAAATCTGGGACTGGAAACCGTGGAGATTACACCCGATTCCCGCGGGCAGATTGAAGTCAATGATGATTTCCAGACGACACAACCACATATCTATGCCGTGGGTGATATCATCGGATATCCATCACTGGCCAGCGCCGCCTATGTGCAGGGACGCTATGCCGCCAGCCATCTGGATAACGGCGAATGCGAGCGGGCATTGATTCGCGATATTCCAACAGGGATTTATACCAGCCCGGAAATCAGCTCGCTGGGAAAGACCGAGCGGGAACTGACGGAAGCCAAAATCCCTTACGAAGTCGGTCATTCGATGTTTAAGCATCTGGCGCGTGCACAGATCATGAACCGCCCGATCGGGATGTTGAAACTTCTGTTTCACCGGGAGACGCTGGAAATTCTGGGGATTCACTGCTTCGGTCCGAACGCTTCGGAAATCATTCACATTGGTCAGGCGATCATGTCTCAGCCCGGGTCAGCAAATACGCTGCTGTATTTCATCAATACAACCTTCAACTATCCCACCATGGCAGAGGCTTATCGAGTGGCAGCATTAAACGGCTATAATCGTCTGTTCTGATTTATCAAAGTCCAGCACGTTTGCAAGGGAATGAAATGAGTCGCTCGATTCCTGGAATATTGTTTCTGATGTGTGTGGCGTTATCCTGGGGGCATGGCGTTTCAGCAGCTGAAGCTCCGAACGTACTGTTTATTGCCGTCGATGATCTGAACGACTGGATCAGCTGTCTGGGCGGTCATCCGGACTGTAAGACTCCGAATATTGACCGCCTGGCTTCGCGTGGCGTGTTGTTTACCAATGCCCACTGTGCTGCCCCTGCCTGCAATCCATCACGGGCGGCGTTGATGACGGGGATTCGACCTTCCAGTTCAGGCGTGTATCTGAACTCTCAACCCTGGCGTCCCGCCATGCCGGATGCGGTCACTCTGCCTCAGCACTTTCGAAACAACGGTTATGAAGCAGTAGGCTCCGGTAAAATTTTTCATGGCAGATATAACGATCTGGGTTCGTGGGACGATTATCTTAAACAGACCGGAGATCCCAAACCGGTACCCGCAGTCTTGAATGATCCGCACAGCCGCGCCGGAACAATCATCTGGGGCGTGCTGGATGTCGAAGACAAAGAGATGAGCGACTACAAGATGGCCAATTATGCCATTGATTATCTGGGTAAAAAACACGAGAAACCTTTCTTTCTAGCCTGTGGTATTTATCGCCCGCATATGCCGTGGCAGGTGCCTCGCAAATATTATGACATGTATCCGCTTGATAAAATTCAACTCCCCCAGGTGCCTGATGACGATCTGGATGATGTGCCTGCTGCTGGTGTCCGCATGGCGAAGCCAGCCGGTGATCACGCCAAAATCCTGAAAACAGATAACTGGCGGTATTCCGTGCAGGCTTATCTGGCCAGTATTGCTTTTGCGGATGTGCAGGTCGGTCGCGTGTTGGATGCCCTTGATGCCAGCCCGTATGCGAAGAATACCATCGTGGTGTTATGGGGAGATCATGGCTGGCATCTGGGTGAGAAACATCATTGGCGGAAGTTCTCACTCTGGGAAGAGGCGACACGAGTCCCTTTGATGATGGTGGTTCCCGGTGTAACGAAGTCTGATTTACGCTGTGACCAGGCAGTGGACTTTATGAATATCTATCCGACGCTCTGTGAGTTGTGTCAGTTACCGATTGGTGGGTACCTGGATGGTGTCAGCATGGTTCCCCTGTTGAAAGACCCTGATATCATCTGGGAACGCCCGGCTTTGACGACTCACGGTCGCCTGAACCATGCATTACGCGATAATCAGTATCGTCTGATACGTTATCGGGATGGCAGTGAAGAACTCTATGATCACAAAACTGATTCGATGGAATGGAAAAACCTGGCAGACGATCCCCAGTACGCGGAGGTTAAGCAGCGGCTGGCAAAATCCTTTCCCAGCAAAAATGCCTTAGCTGCCCCGAACGATACGAAACAGAGCAGAAATCAGAACAAGCAGAGACCAGGCAATAAGAAAAATAAGTCATCCAAACAGTAGCCGATTTTTTTTCTGTTTCAGAAAAGAATACTCTCAATAGAAAGGCTGATTTCCGCTACCGAGGAGATGATCATTCCGTTTTCTTACCACGGGTTTTTTCGATCATGGCAGCCAGTTCATCGACGGTGACGATGGAGTCTTTGTCCTGGTCTGCCTGGAAGAACAGGGGGAGTTCGCGGAGCGGCACTTCATCGCGTTCCAGTTTGCCGTTTGAGTTTTTGTCACGCCGTCGTACCAGTTTAAATGCGATCGTTTTGAACTGGTTTTCGGCTTCTGCGCTTTCTTTGGGAATCGCCACATTGAAATAACCAATCATCATTTCATTCCATGTTTGATCGCCCCAGGAAACTTCTTTGTTCGGATCCGGATTTGATAAATTGCTGTCCGAATTATTATAGTGTGCCACGCAGTGAATGTATTCGCCGGCCTGGATGGGAATTGGTTTTTCCACACTGTAAGCAGTCTGCCAGTTGAAATCGAACGCTGGTACATCAATCAAGGTTTCGCCTGGTTGATCGGGAGTTTTGCGAAGTTCGTAGCGGAACGCTTTTCCCCGCAGGTGCATGTGGGGCATAAAGCTCAGGATCACGGCATCACGATCGCTGGGAGGGGAAGTGGCTTCAATTTTGAAATGATCATCATTTGCGGCAATCGAGAAACGCCGGCGAACGAAGTCTTCATTGATGACCTGCGCTGTGACGACCTGATGGGTGACTTTGGATTCGTCGGTAAACACCAGACCGACTTTACTGCGATCCTGCTGTTCAACGCCGATGGGGGTATAATGCATCTGGAAGACCAGCTTCGAGCCCGCGGGTACTTTTTTAGCCATACCTTCCGGGAGCATGACTTCGCGGGATCCCGGCACATATCCGACCAGGAACTGATCTCCTTCGCCGAACACGCGGACCCGTTTACCCTGCGGGGGACGTGCAAAAACCAGAATATGATGGACGACAGCCCGGTTGCCCGGCAGCGCTTCTGCGCCTTTCAGCCATTTATCTTCTGTAAATCCGGGGTCAACTGTGAAATATTGATATTTGACACCTCGTTTCCCAGCTTGTGCCGGAACGGTGAAGGGTTTGTCATCCATGTAGAAGACGGCGTCTGGTTTCTGAGGCAACTTCCAGCCGGTGACGTATGTCTGTGGTTTCGGAAGATTTTTGGGATCGCCCTGGGGCGCCCCGTTTTCGACCCAGGTATAGATCAGTTCTTTTTCCTCTTTTGTCAGGCTGCGATCATTGGCGAATTTTCCATGTTGAGGATCTGCGTGCCAGGGAGGCATACGCTGATCGCGTACGACTTCCGCGATGGTTTCTGCCCAGCCAGCGACTTCTTCATATTCATTTAGGGCGAAGGGAGCAATCTCTCCTTCACGATGGCATTCCACACAATGTTTCTGAAACAGACGGGAGATCTGGTTGGAGTACGTGACTTTACTATTGGGATTCGGTTCCCGGAGACGCCCGATAAAACAACCGACTGGTTTTGTCGAAGGTTGACTGACCGGTTTGCCGGCAAGTAGTTCCGTTAAAGCAATTTTGAGGTCTTCCCTTTGCGGTTCATCGCGGAGATAGCCTACACCATACTGATCATCAACACGTCCGTGGTAGCAGATCTGGCGGTCCTGATCGAGGACGAAAATTTCTGGAGTGCGCCGGGCACCGATCTGGTCGGCGACATGGTTGCCGGCATCTTTCAGCACGGGAAAAGTAATCTCATGTTTTCGTGCATATGCGGCGATTTCGGTGAGGGAATCCTGCTGATTCGACATGATTGCATAAAAGGCGACTCCCTGGCTGGTAAACTCGTCAGCCAGTTTCTGCAGACGGCCACCATAGAGCTTAGCCAGAGGGCACTCCGTGCCCAGGAAAGCGATGACCACCAGCTTCTGCTCTCTCTGATCATCCAGTTGAACCGATTTGCCACGGAAATCCTGTAGTGTAAAGTTCTGAACCTGTTTGCCGAGCAGACTGTCTTTGGACTTGGCAGAAGCTGTCGCTGTGAACAGACAGCCGGCCAGCATTCCTGTGATTAGATAATAGAAGCATCGCATTCGACCTTGAACTCCCCTCTCAACTCATATTTAATGATGGGCGCAACTTGAGTTTCGAAAACTGTCGTTAGCATCTAACCCCAAATGGGTATTGATGGTAGCGTGAATTGGCGTCATTTCGTCCAATCTTCATAGAGCCGATTAACGATCTGTTTCAACTCAGTTTGATTGGCCAGCTCTATAAGTAGTTACCCTGACTGATGTGAATCTGTTTCAGAATTCAGGAAAAGATCTGATTTTTAATTATTATACAAGTGACCACAGGCAAGGTAAATATCAGTGATCGTAGGATTGGGAACAGACATTGTTGAAATCTCGCGGATTGGTCAGATGATCGAACGTCATGGCGACACGTTCCTGAATCGGGTCTTCACAGAAAATGAAAACACGTATTGTGGCTCCAAAAAGAATAAAGAGCAGCATTACGCGGGTCGCTGGGCGGCCAAGGAAGCGGTCATGAAGACACTGGGGACCGGCTTTATTAAAGGGATTGGCTGGAAAGAGATAGAAGTGATTAATCTCCAGAGTGGTAAACCGACGATCGTCATTTCCGGAGGCGTCGAGCGGCACGCCGGGGAGATGGGGATCAGTGAAATTCTGATTACGATCTCGCACAGCCGGGAATTTGCCACAGCCACTGCGATTGCATTAGGTCAGGCAAAGTAATTCGCTGCTGGCTGATCTATGCCAGTCAGGTTTCTTTGAGGTCCAGAATTTTTTCGATGACAGGCAGCTGGTGATGAGTCAGATGATCCACCAGGGTGGTTGGCGTTTCATCGGCGATGATCAGATCACGGTACTTCGGTTTGACAAATTCGGTTTCAATACAGTGATCAACCAAATTGAGCAGCGGATCATAAAAGCCGGATGTATTCAGGAGTCCTACCGGTTTGCGATAGATGCCAAGTTGAATCCAGGAGACGACTTCGAAAAGTTCTTCCAGAGTTCCAAAGCCACCAGGCATCGCAATAAAAGCATCACATAATTCTGACATTAAGGCTTTCCGTGTATGCATATTATCCACAATATGCATCTGGTCCACACGGGGGTGAATCAGCTCTTTAACCGCCAGCTGTTGCGGTATGACTCCGATCACTTCTCCGCCGGCATCCAGAACAGCATCGGCGATGATTCCCATCAGTCCAACACTGCCTCCGCCATACACCAGAGAAATCTTGCGTTCGGCCATCAGTCGTCCGAGCTCAATTGCGGATTGCTGGTACTGCGCATCGTTCCCCGGTTTTGAACCGCAAAAGACACAGATGCTTTTGAGAGTGCTCATGCTCCGGTACCGTCGGCTGCCTGATCGTTCTCGGAAGTCTTTTCTTCCTGAGCCTGCTCTCCGGTTTTTCCTTCCGGAGAACTGCCTTTATAGGTTCCCGGTTTGATCTGTGGGCCGCGCTGATGTTCTTTGAGAATGGCCTGGAGTTGTTCCATATCCATGACTTCGACTTCCAGCAGATCCCTGGTCATGTGTTCCAGCAGTTCACGCCGTTCATCGAGCACTTCGTAGGCAATTTTGGAGCATTGATCGATAATACGTCTGATCTCGAGATCAATTTCCCGTAATGTGTTTTCGCTGTGCACGCTCTCGACTCCCGCTTGGGAATCGCCGAGGAACGGAGACCGTCTGGTTTCGCTGTAATGCACCCGGCCCAGTTTGGGGCTCATGCCGAACTCGGTGACCATGCGACGGGCAAGATCGGTCGCACGCTGCAGGTCATTCTGGGCACCGGTTGAGGTTTCCTGGTAAATGATTTCTTCCGCAGCGATTCCTCCCAGCAGGACACAGATGCGGTTTTCCAGTTCGCTTTGAGTAACCAGTTGTTTTTCTTCTTCGGGGCGCTGCAATGTATAACCGAGAGCTCCCAGTCCGCGGGGCACAATCGAAATTTTGTGAACCGGGTCGACATTGGGGAGTGAGCATGCCACCAGAGCGTGACCACATTCGTGATAGGCGACGCGACTCTTTTCATCTTCATGGATCAGACGCGTTGATTTTTCCAGCCCGGCGACGACACGTTCGACACCCTCTTCGCATTCGTGCATGGTGACTGCGTCTTTGTTGTTTCGAGCAGCCAGCAAAGCAGCTTCATTGATCAGATTGGCCAGATCAGCACCGACGAAACCGGGCGTGATTTTCGCGATGTGCTGCAGGTTGACCGAGTCATCCATCTTGATCTTGGCACTGTGGACTTTGAGAATCGCTTCCCGTCCCCGTACATCGGGACGGTCGACGAGCACATGTCTGTCGAATCGACCGGGACGCATTAAGGCGGGATCGAGCGTTTCCGGGCGGTTGGTGGCGCCCATGACGATCACACTTTGATCAGAACCAAATCCATCCATCTCGACCAGCAGTGCGTTGAGGGTCTGTTCCCGTTCATCATGACCGCCGGGCATGCCGCTGCCTCGCGTTTTTCCGAGCGCATCGAGTTCATCGATGAAAATGATAGCGGGTGAGCGTTGTGCTGCCTGCTGGAACATATCCCGTACACGGGCAGCTCCCACGCCAACAAACATTTCGACGAAATCAGAACCGGAAAGTCCATAAAAAGGCACACCCGCTTCGCCGGCAACTGCTTTGGCAAGCATTGTTTTTCCTGTGCCGGGAGGACCTACTAACAGGACTCCCTTGGGAATACGACCGCCGAGGGCCTGGTATTTTGCCGGAGTTCTCAGGAATTCGACCACTTCGCGGAGTTCTTCGACAGCCTCATCAATACCTGCGACATCATTAAACGTGACTTCGATATCATCCTGTGCATACATACGTCCGCGACTGCGACCGAATGACATCGGCGAACCTGCACCACCCATGCGACGGAAGAGATAGATTACAAAAATTAACAGTACGATGGGAAAGAACAGAACGGCAATCAAGGATTCCCATTCGGAAGGGCGGCTTTCGGAATCGACGACGATATCTTTGCTTTCCAGTTTGGATTGCAGCTGCGCGCGTTTTTCTGACGCAATTCCCCAGACCGGTATGTAATAATTTTTAGTGGTGTCAGCCAGAGTTCCTTTTTCAGATCCCTCCTGTTTGGGCTGGTCCTGAAACACGATATAATCGGTGCCGAACTTCAGTTCGTGTACGTTGGTTTTATTGTATTTTCCATCTTCCAGACCTTTAACGAAATCACCAAACTTAAGTTTCTCTCCCCGTTTATTGTTGGAGACAATTGAGAGTGTGATGACCAGAATCAATCCGCCTACGACGAGATACCAGAGCGCATTGCTTTTAGGACCTTTCGGTTCGGGACGTTTTCCATCCCCTTTTGGAGTGCGTTCAGGTGGAGCGGGACGGTCTTTTCGGTTGGGATCCGGGTTCGACATGGAGATTTATCTTTTCAATGGCGTGCGTATTGCTGAATTCTGGTCTTTGAACCGCACGGAACATAAGGTCAGTTGGTTAAGCCCTCGGTGAGAGATCGTTTCAGGGAAGAAGGGATCTTAACACAGAATGCATCTTATCTTTAAGGTAATGTATGTCGTTTCAGCAGAGGGGTCAATCAAACGTTTTCGGAGAATTGCGGGATCTTCCTTGAAACGCCGTTGAAAAGGTTCTTTTACGGAGTGAATGCCCCTTGCCATGTTTAATTATTACGCCTAAAATGCGGATTCGTTGGTGGTTAGGACAAAAAAACAGTACCAGGGAATGTCTTTTTTCCGCTCTCCTCAAGAAACAACACAACAGTCAATTATACCGACTGAGGATGAAAAAACAGGGTCGAATGAAGCGAATAGCCGTTCTCGGGTCTACGGGTTCGATTGGTACCAGTACTCTCGATGTAATCGCCGCCCATCCACAGGAAATGGAATTGACTGCGATTACCGCACATAACAGCTGGAAGCAACTGGCTGAGCAGTCACAGCAGTTTCTTCCTCGCTGGGCTGTTTTGAGCAACGCCGAACAGGCATCGTCTGTATCGAAGAGTGATTTTGCTGCCGGGACAGAAGTCTTATTTGGAGATGATCAGATAGAACGGGTGGCTTCCTCCGCAGACGTGGATGTCGTCATCTGCGGAATTGTAGGAGCAGCCGGCCTGAAAGGGGCCTGGGCGGCGGTTGAAGCCGGAAAAACAGTCGGAATCGCCAATAAAGAGACTTTAGTTGTTGCCGGGCCACTAATTATGGATCTGGCAGCACGAAGTCAGGCGACACTGCTTCCCGTTGACAGTGAACATAATGCAATTTTCCAGGCGTTGCAGGCGGGTAGTCCGCGGGATGTCAAGCAAGTGATTCTGACAGCCAGCGGTGGACCTTTTCGAGGTTTCAGCCCGGCTGAACTGAAAGATGTGACTCCTGAAAAAGCGTTGGCGCACCCTACCTGGGAGATGGGGCCTAAAATCACGATCGATTCAGCCACGATGATGAATAAGGCTTTAGAGATTATCGAAGCAAAATGGTTATTCAACCTGACTTCCGACCAGATTTCTGTCGTCGTTCATCCCCAGTCCATTGTGCATTCCATGGTAGAATTTGTGGACGGTTCGGTCATCGCCCAGCTCTCCCCACCCGATATGAGGCTTCCCATTCAGTACGCACTTACGTATCCTGATAGAAAAGCAGGTCTGAATACTCCGATGGACTGGAGCCGGTCATTTGAGCTAACCTTCGAACCACCTGACCTGGAAGCGTTCCCCGCGTTGCGTCTTGGATACGAAGTCGCAGAGCAGGGGGGGACGTGCGGTGCGGTATTAAACGCAGCTAATGAAGCTGCTGTAGAACGATTTTTGTCAGGTGAATTGCGTTTCTGCGATATCGCGACTTCCTGTCAACAAATATTAGAATCACATCAATTCGATCCCAATCCAAGTCTGGAAGAACTGTTTCTACTGGATGACTGGGCTCGCAAGGAGATAAAACAGTGGAAGTAGTGCTGACCAGTTTATTGTTAGGAACACTTACAGGAAAAATTGCCAACATTGCCATGGTCGCTCTCGGGCTGGGGCTGGTGATTTTTTTCCACGAATTGGGGCACTTCGCTGTCGCTAAGTGGTGTAATGTCAAAGTCGAGCGTTTCAGTATCGGCTTCGGTCCGATCATCTACAGTTTCAAATACGGTGAAACGGAGTATGCGCTGTCGATTATTCCTTTTGGTGGTTACGTAAAGATGCTGGGGCAGGACGATGTTGATCCGAGCCAGTTAAGCAGCGAAGAAATTGCTCTCGATCCCCGCTCTTATTCAGCCAAACCCGTTTATCAGAGAATGGGAATTATCTCTGCGGGTGTGATCATGAATATCATTACCGGCATGCTGTTTTTCGCATTTGCATTTCGACTGGGTGTTGCATCGACGCCATGTATTGTGGGGACTGCAGTGCCAGGAATGCCTGCGTGGGAGTCTGGCATTCAACCGGGCGATGTGATTCACAAAATCAATGGTAACGAGACGACGTCCTTTATGGATATTATTCGCAGCTCTGCCTTCAGTGATGGGGATATCATGATGGAAGGGACCCATCTGAACGGCGAAAAATTTGAGGTCAAAGTGACGCCGGATCAGACAGGTACCCGGCCGCAAATTGGACTGCTGCCGGCGCAGAGTCTGCAGATTCCCGTTTACCAGGATCCCAATGAGCGGATCACCAGTAAAGGGACTGCTGCCGCCAGTGCAGAGCCTCGCTTTTTACCAGGCGATACGATCAAAACCATCGATGGGCAAAAGATAGAAAATTACGCACAACTACAGCGGACCTACGCAGCAAAAAGCAGCGAGACTTTAAAGACAGGCGTCGTTCGTGAAGGAACACCCGATACAGAGGTTGTCGAGATTGAGGTGAAGAACAATCCGTTTCGAACCCTGGGACTGTGGATGGAGATTGGCCCGATCGAATCGATTCAGAAAGGGTCTCCTGCCGATCGAGCAGGATTGAAAGTCGGCGATAAGATTACACATATCGATGGTCAGGATGTGGGCAAGGCATTGAATCCTCTGCGACTCCCCAATTATTTCTCGGGTCGTGCGGGCGAAACCATTCCGATTGTGGTTAATCGCAAGCAGGATGGTGCACAGCCGACAGAGGTCAATCTGAATGTCGTTCCTCTCGATAATCCCGCCTGGCTGGAACATCCTGTTTTTTCCAATACTCCACTGGCAGTGGGGTCACTGGGAATCGCCTTTCACCTGATTCCTACGGTACTTAAAGTAGAAGAAGAAAGTCCGGCTGCGAAAGCAGGGATTAAACCGAACGCTTTGATTAAGAAGATCAAAATTCTTTATCCGGAAAATGAGACCGCAGCCGACTGGGCTCCGATCCCGGAAGTTACGTACGAATTTGATGATAAAAACAAGAACTGGGCGAATGCATTCTGGGAGATGCAGGTCCGTCCCGGTTGGCCTGTCGAACTTACATTCAGTCAGGATGGTAAGATCGTCGAGAAAAAAATCAATCCGTGGGTCAATCCAAAACAGGAACCTGATGAACAATGGTCGTTGCCTGTTCGGGGCATCCGCTTGCAGTCACTGCGTGAAATTCAGCAGGCTGAAAGTATGGGGCAGGCGCTGGGAATGGGAGTGCAGTACACAACCAATTCCGCCAAGGACATCTATCTGACTTTGAGAAGTCTGATTACCGGTCGTGTCTCCCCGATGGAATTAAGTGGACCAGTGACGATTGCCAAAGTCGCTTATGAAGTGGCCCATGATGGCTATGCACAACTGCTGCTGTTTCTGGGTTTTCTGAGTGTGAACCTGGCTGTTTTGAACTTCCTGCCGATTCCCGTTCTGGATGGGGGCCACATGGTATTCCTCTGCTGGGAAGGCATCACCCGCAAACGCCCCAATGAAAAAGTCCTTACGGCTGCCACCTATGTCGGGATGATCTTTGTGCTGGGACTTATGATCTTTGTGCTGTATCTGGATATTTTCCTGCGGGCATTATCTTAATATCATTTCCAGGGTGGCTTTAAAAAATGATTGGGATCGTACTGGGGATCTGGTAAACTGAAAACTGCTCCTGATGTGTACGAGACGTCAGGAGCTGAAGGTCCTGTCGCATTTTGGGAGCACATCGGAGAACCAAATTATGACTGCAGGTCAATCCCCTCATGGTTCGGGAGATCAGGCAGCAGCCTGGCTGGCTACAGTATTCACACTCACCGGCGGATTATTCGCCTGTATTTTCGTGGTTGTTACCAGTGGTGAACCGCCAGGCAGACCCATGATGGTCTCTATTGGCGTCATTACCGTATTGTTGTTAACACTCTGGCTGCTGCGCGACAAACCCCCGGAATCCCAGCAGGAAAAGCTCAAGCTGTGGCACTTCTGGAAGAAGCAGGAAGCAGATCCTTACGAATATAAGCCCCGTCCCCGAAAAAAGAGGTACCATACCGATTATGGTACGAATCAGCCACCGACTCTGGAATCGATCCGGGAGGCGACTGATGAGCAACGGACCTGGGTTCCCTCAATTCGGAATATTCAAGAAACTTCGGAGGGTTCTCAGTCTGATCGTGCTGAATAAACTCAGCGAGTAAGCAGAGTTTATCGGTATCGGGAGAACAGACCACGGCGACGTGCCTGACGTGAGGGATCATTGTCGGGAGTATTGCTCTGCCTGTACTGTGGCTGTTGATTGTACTGGGCAGATTTTTGCTGCTGCAGAAACTGCTTGGAGTAACCGATGATCTGATCCGAGGGTTCTGGTTTCTCAAAGTCTTTGTACTTAGCCAGCTCTTCCAGGTATTTTGCATACTCAGGTCGAGTGCGTTCACGGTAAATGACCAGTGAGTCAATCGCGTGATACATGCCACCCGGTTCCAATGGCTGACTTTTATATTCAATCAGATCGGTCGCGATGCGGTAAACAGCACTGCGAACCCACTGCTCATCCAGGCGATCCTGAGGCAATGCTTCCATGATGAACTCCAGTGTGTGTCCGGTTGTTGAAACGCGTTTATTGACGTCACTGGCGTATTCCGGGCCTTCAAAATATTTTGAAGAAAATGAGCCATCCCGGTTCTGCATTGAGCGGGCGTATTCTACATACTGACGAACCCGCATGCTGGCCTCCAGCCAGGTTCCCCGCAGTTGTTTCTGGTCTTTGAGGTAGCAGTTGACAGCACTGGCCGTCGCAAACAAACCGTGGGTTCCACCGCAAGCCGATTTGGTCGGTTCAGACTGCATTTGTACCCGTACCAGTTTCTCCATACTCCACTCTTCCTGCCGATCGCTCATCCATTCTGTATCCCAGGGGAGATAGCGGGAAAATGCCCATAGGGTCCAGGTGATCTCTTCGTTAGTATTTACTTCCGCCTTGGCATTGCTGATCATATCAGCGATTGTGATCGTTTTATCGCCAGTTTTAAATTCGTGATCGGTGGGGATTCCAGCCATGGCGTAAAAGGCGAGAAACTGATTCGGGTGTCCTTCAAACGCATAGGGCTCAGTAAAAGGATGTCCCTTACCGCCATGGGGAGTGGTAATGAACCACGGGCGTCCACGGAAACTGGGGCCGGTTGAAACCCAGTCAATGGCGCGAATGCGTTTGTTATTCTGGTAAAGCGAGTATTCCCAGCGAAGCGCGAGAATCCCATGTGCAATCTGCCAGGGGGTGTGGACATTGGTGGAAAGCATTCTGCGGTGAGAGACTTCAATTGCTTCATCTACCAGCTTATCCAGTGGGTCTATAATTTCTGGAACCGGAGGGGCTTTCGGTCCCTCTGGTTTTTTCATTTGAGGTGAAGCCTTGCTGGCGATACCCGGAAATGGTTTAGGTTCCGGCACGGAGCCAGCTTTTTTTCCTGAAGCATCATCAGCCAGAAGTTCCGGTTTCTGGGCTTCGACACTGAATTCCGGTTTGCGGGCGACCAGCGGGACATGCATGTCTTCCGGAGTCGATGTAACCTGTCTGATTCCATTTGAAGGCTCTTTTAGATCAGGAACCAGCAACTGAGGTCCAGAGGCCCCCTGAAGATCACAGGCTATCTGCGTAATTGTCGTGAATACAATTAAAGTCGAACATTTAATCCAAAGGTGAGTTTGCATCCTTGAATTCATTGCTGTGTGCTTTCCAAATCTACTGTTTGTATTCTAAACAAGTCAGGAAATATCCGTGAGGCTGGGAAATTCCATGAATACTTCAGGGTGAAATCTCGGTTTGATGTCAGGGAACAATTTCGCTTAACAGCGGTGCTGAAAAATGAACTTTCGTTAGCTGTTTTAAGTCTGAGGTCGGTAAATGACTATGAAATTGTTATCAGTGAGCTCAATCGGATTTTGGACAATAGATATTAATTGAGAGAGTTAATTCATATCCGAAGGAGTCAGCGTTCGTTTATATTGATATCTGGAGATACATGAATTATCGGTAGATGTAATTCGATCTGTTGACTGGGGTTTGAGAGAAAGCGGATTCTCCTCCCACTTTGTTAAATATCGAGTACCAGTTACGTAAAATGGTGTATGTATTTTTGATTCGGTTCTAATTATGATGCTTTGAGTTGAAATACTTATTCTCCGATTCCGGAAATTTCGCACGTATTGCACTAAGGGATTTCTGCAAATTTCCGAATTGAATTCTTTTTGAGTAAAGTCAAACCCGCCCGATTCTGCAGATAACAGCACTCGGAAGTTTTTAAGTAATAGATGGTGTGATACGTACAGCTGGCGGCGAATCTTAATCCTGAACCAAATGGAACCATAGATAGACTCTGAACCATGCAACTGATGTTAGAGATTTCCTCAAGTTCGCACTTGTGGGTTCTGGAGGTGTTTACTGCCCTCTGGTGTTTCGTAATGGGTTCTGTGATCGGCAGTTTTCTGAATGTAGTCATTTACCGGATGCCGCTGGGGTTAAATATTTCAAAACCCAAATCCCGCTGTCCTGTCTGTGAAACACCGATCCAGACGCGAGACAATCTTCCCATTCTGGGCTGGCTTCTGTTAAGAGGTAAATGTCGCACCTGTCAGGCACCCATTTCGGTACGGTATCCGATCGTCGAGGCGCTGACAGGATTATTCTTTCTCCTCTTATATATAGTGCTGGTCCATTCCGGAGGACAGTTTCTTCCCTATCGGACACCCAACCAATTTGGGGGCAGCTATCAGATCCTGGAAGGTCGGACCTGGGATCTGATTGCCCTGGATGTTTATTACAGTTATCTGTTTATCGTTCTTCTGGCATCTGCCTACATACAATATGATGGTCAGGTGATCCCCCGCCGACTGTTAATCTGGTGTTTTGTCATTGGTCTGGGGGCAGGCGCAGTCATTCCCGAATTACATCCGGTTCCGGCAATGATTTCTGCCCAGTCTGAATTATTAAAATCAGAGACACTTCTTAATGAACTTTACAATTACGGAACACTGCATGTCGGGATTGAAGTAGAAACGCTCAAGACGCTTGTCTGGGGCCTGATATATGGAGTCATCACAGGGGTGCTCTTCTGCTGGCCGGTCTTATTCAAGCCAGAATCGGTCAGTCCATTAGCCCCCCGAACCATGTGGCTGTTCGTTCTGGCAGGTATCTATCTGGGCTGGCAGCAGGTCGTGACACTGGGCTTTCTGGCGGCTTTCAGTCTGTTCTGCTTTGAGCTGTCATCATTGAGAAATAAACATTTACTATTGCGATTACCGGCATCAGCTTTTATTGTAGCTATACTTACGTCACTGTTGTTGTTTGGTAAATATATGATAGTTCTTCCCTTTCATATGAGTTACCTGAGCTATCTGCTGATAACAGGTATACAGGTCGTTGCAATCTCTGTACTGACTGGTGTGTCACAGTCGATTCATCTTAAACGCATATCTCAAAGTAAAAACACAGGACCAGATTTCAATTGAAGAATCCAGATCCATCTCGTTCTGAACTCGCATTGCCTGATGTTATCATGAAAGCGCTTGAAGGCGGAGACTGTATTCAACTGCTGTTATGTAAACCGATAGACAAACAGGTTTCCGCTTTTAGAAAAGTGACTGTGAGGCCTCTGGTTATCAAAGGAAAACCACACTATCAGTTTGCCCTCCTGCGCGGCCGGCAGGAAGTCCATGAGAATCTGCTGCGAGAGGAAAGCGTTCTACGAATTATAGAACTCTGGACGGCGCATTTTCGCGAGGGGTATCTCTTTACTCAACACGCTGATTATCATTTTCGCAAAACAAAGCAGGGCACTATTTCCATGAAGAAACATGCCCCGACGAAAGCATTGGAAAAGGAATCGGAGACGCACAACCGGAAGAAACAGTATCTGATACCTGAAGGAGTCCCCTGTGCTTTTCTGGAAGCCATTGGTGTGATGACTGACTCGGGTAAAGTAAAGTCAGCGCAATACCACAAGTTTCGGCAGATCAACCGGTATATGGAATTCATTAATGATATCGTGCCCTCACTGTCGGGAAGTGGAGAGCTCAATATCGTCGATTTTGGTTGCGGCAAGAGTTATCTTACTTTTGCGACTTATTATTTATTCACCGAAATCCTGAAGCGTCGAGTCAACATCACTGGGCTCGACCTAAAACAGTCTGTGGTAACCCACTGCCAGAAGATTGCTGATGATTTGCAATACGATGGTCTTAATTTCGAAACGGGAGATATTTCCCGCTTTCAATCGGGGTCCAGGAAATGTGATCTTTCCATTTCACTACATGCCTGCGATACTGCCACTGATGCTGCGATTGCGGCAGCCGTGTGTGCAGATACGGATGTAATCATGGCTGTTCCCTGTTGTCAGCATGAGATTTTTCAGCAGATCAGCAGTCTATCCCAGTCAGGTTTACTGAAACATGGAATTCTGAAAGAGAAAACTGCTTCCCTGGTAACGGATGCTTTGCGGGCTCTGATGCTGGAAATTTGTGGTTATCGCACCCAGGTTATCGAATTCATTGAGACAGAGCATACCCCCAAAAACCTGTTGATACGAGCTGTCAAAAGACAACCCCGACTGCCCATGAGGGAAGTGCGTGAATTAATACGACAGTTCCAGTCGTTAAAAGATCAGTATGGTATTGATACATTTTATCTCGAACAGGCATTAGGGGAGCACATTCAAAAAATAAGCCAGATGCCTGGGCATGTAATGACAGGGATTGATGGATAGATTCAATGATGTCTGAGGAATCAGAAACAAAATCAAAACGAATCCGAATCCAGTCTGGGGTGATGCTGTTTGTCTGTATTACGCTGGTCTCTGCCTTTCTGATTTACTGGATCCAGAGCCATCAGCAGCAGCCGTCTGTTTATTCAACTGGTCACATGAATGCAGTTCCTGCCATGGATGAGAACTCATCCCTATCTGCGGTTGATTCGGAAACGGCAGATTTACAGCCAGATCCTGTTTCGTCTGCCTCATCACCGGATCTAATTCTGACTCAGACGACTACTCGAAAACCTTTGTTACCTGACCTGAAGACAGTGGAGGAAGGTGAACTGGAATCAACCAGTTGGCAAAACCCTTTTTACAACCTGTTCTGGAAAAGTCAGGGCTGGCAGTTTACAGAGGAGGGCATGGAGTCTGCAGCAGATCAGGTTTCGGTAGCCACTTTTAACAGGCCTTACCAGAAAATCAGCGTCAGTTTTCGTGTGCAGGTTGAGCAGAAATTTCCTGACTTTGAACTGCAGTTACTGACGAGGCATCCAGATTTTCCAGACCAGGTTCTCGTTTCCAGCGTAATCCATTTTCAAAATGATGCTGTCAGTATTTCGGAAACAGCTAAAAATGCCAGCCAGGAACTGAAACGGATCGAGCTGGATTTAACCCGCGCGGAACCGGAATCGGTACCTGTACGCCTGGTAGGAACCGGGAACCGTTTTGTGCTCAGTATTGGCAGGCGCAGGGTGCTCACCTGTGCCCAACCTGCTTTGCAGTCGGGAAAAGAATGTTTTCTCTGCTTTCTTACCAATCGTGAGCGCGTCAAACTGACATCCCTGCGGATAGAAGGTGAGTGATCAGTAGCGATTCCTGCTGAAAACAGGAAATTCGTCGCGTGAAATCAAAGCTGTCCCTCCAACAAAAACTTGCAATCTGCCAATTCTGCTGGTACCCTGAATAAAGGGCTGTTGTCGGCTCTGTGATCTATCTTCCGGCCAAAGTGATCTCAGGCTTGTTATGAAGATGTTGCAGCGAGGCGCTACAATAGACTCAGTGAATAAACGACCTGCCTGCTTCTCCAGCGATCCCGCATCCTGATTCGTATTCCTGATTTGGAACGGATTTGATCCAGTATCACAGAAACGCGGTTTACCTTCATACTTCGGGTTTTTCCATGCGGAATTTGTTAAGATATGTGACAGCCGCTGTTTTGAGCACCTGGGTCCTCGTACATTCCGGATGGGCTGCAGACAAAAAAGTAGATATTAATTTTGAAAAACAGATTCGGCCTCTCTTTAAGCAGTATTGTTATGACTGCCATTCCCAGGATGCGGAAGAATCGGGTCTGCGTCTTGATTATGGAGCCAGCATTCTAAAAGGGGGAGACCGGGGACCGGCTGTCGTTCCCGGCAAAAAGAACGAAAGCCCGCTGTTTCAGAGCCTCACGGGACAGGGCAAAATTCCCCGGATGCCGCATGACCTGCCTCCTTTGAAACCGGCGGAGATCAAACTGATTGGAGCGTGGATTGAGCAGGGGGGGCACATTCCAGAGTCCGAATCAGTGCTGAAGCAGACGCGAGTCTCTTCGGATCACTGGGCATTTCAACCCGTACAGCGTCCTGCTGTACCCGCTGCACCAGAGCAGACCTGGATTAGAAATCCCATCGATACCTTTATTCTCAAACAACTGACTCAAAACAAACTGACTCCTGCAGCAGAAGCGGACCGGAATACACTGATCCGCAGGTTAAGCCTGGATTTAACAGGTCTGCCTCCCACAGTCGAACAGGTACAGAAGTTTGTATCTGATACCGAACCGGGGGCTTATGACCGGCTCGTGGATCGATTGCTGGCATCTCCTCATTATGGAGAACGCTGGGCCAGACACTGGCTCGATGTGGCCCGCTATGCGGATTCGAATGGTTTTACGATTGATGGACCGCGTTCGATCTGGAAATATCGGGACTGGGTTATCGAAGCTATCAACGATAATATGCCTTTTGATCAGTTTGTCACAGAACAGATTGCCGGAGACCTGCTTCCCCAGCCGACGACCGAGCAGTTAATTGCTACCGGATTTCATCGCAATACACTGATCAACCAGGAAGGGGGAACGAACCCTGAGCAGTTTCGTGTTGAGGCCGTTGTGGACCGTGTGAATACAACAGGTGCCGCCTTTCTGGGCCTGACCGTTGGTTGTGCCCAGTGTCATAAGCATAAATACGATCCACTGACGCAGCGCGATTTTTATCAGCTGTATGCCATCTTCAACAGTACGGCTGATATTAACAGTGCGCCACCCACCCTGGCATTGCCTACTGAAAAACAGAAAACCAGACAGGACGAACTCAAGCAGCAGATTGCAGCTATCACAAAGCAATTGACCGAGCAGGAAAAGATGCTCGCTCCAGAAATCGAATCGTGGAAAGCGTCGATCCAGCAAAACTTGAAAGATGCCGAGCAACAGTGGATGATTCTTAAAGCTCAAGAGGTGACTTCGGAAAACGGCGCGATCATTACCGTGTTGGCCGACCAGTCTTTACTGGTCGGCGGTAAAATCCCCAATAACGATATCTATCATGTGGAAACCGAAAATATCCCACCAGGGACGAAGGGATTGAGACTGGAAGTACTCACCCATGAAAGTCTGCCCAAAATGGGACCTGGCTGGGCGGGAAACGGGAATTTTGTGCTGGACGAAGTGATCGTCGAAGTCGCAAAAAAAACTGGAGATCAATGGACTGATTTTGAACCTGTAAAACTGGTACAGGCTACGGCAGATCATTCACAGAGTAAATTTCCGGCACAAAATCTAATTGACGGTGATCTTAAAACTGGATGGGCCATCAATGGGGCTAAGGGAAAGATGAATGTCAATCGCAGGGTCCTGTTTTCGTTGAAAGCACCCTTACAGCATTCCGAGCCGATGAAATTGCGGGTGACTTTATCACAGACTCGCAATGCGAAATACAATGTGGGGCGTTTTCGGCTGTCTGCGACGATCGTCGATCCTGAAATATTCAATGTCGATCCTGCCGTGCTTGCTATTTTGAAACTACCAGAAGAAAAATGGGATACAAAACAGAAAACCGCAATCCATCAGGCGTTTTACAAGTCGAATACTCAATGGGCTGATCTGAATCAGCGACTGACGAAACAGAAAGCAGCACAGGCCAAACTCACAAAAGACATAGTCACAACGATGGTCATGAAGGAGCTTCCGAAGCCGCGCGAAACGTTCATTCTGCTGAGAGGGAATTTTCTGGCACCTGGAGCACCAGTCAAACCGGATGTGCCCGCTGTCTTGCCTCCTTTTCCTGAGGATGTGAAACAGCCGACACGCCTGGATTTTGCCCGCTGGCTCACCAGTCCGGAACAGCCTCTGACAGCGCGAGTGACCGTCAACCGCTACTGGCAGCGTTTTTTTGGCAGGGGCATTGTAGAGACCGAAAATGATTTTGGTACTCAAGGCACTCTGCCAACTCATCCCCAACTGCTAGACTGGCTGGCATCGGAATTCATGCGACTGGACTGGGATGTGAAACAGCTTCATAAGCTGATTGTGACATCTGCGACCTATCGACAAGCATCTGATTTCAGGCCGGAGTACCAGGAGCAGGATCCCCGTAATCTGCTTCTCTCACGACAGAACCGTTATCGAATGGAAGCCGAGTCCATTCGCGATCTGTTTCTGGCCAGTAGTGGATTGCTGACGCGGACCATTGGGGGGCCAAGTGTCTATCCACCTCAACCGGAGGGGATTTATGTTCTGACACAGAATAAAAAAAGCTGGCCTGAAGAGCAGGGGGCCAATCGTTTTCGCCGAGGCATGTATACTTACTTCTGGCGTTCGAGTCCCTACCCGATGCTTCCGACTTTCGATGCACCTAACAGTAATACAACGTGTACCCGCCGTGTTCGTTCAAATACGCCGTTGCAGGCTTTAACGCTGGCGAATGACCAGTCTCTGTTTGAGTTGATTCAGGGTTTCGCGTTACGGATTCTGCAGGAGGGCCCTGATTATGATGAGGGGCGTTTGAGAGAGGCTTTCCAAATCTGTCTGTCCCGGACGCCGGCAGATCGAGAACTGAGAGTATTGACACAATACCTGAATGAACAGAGAACCTGGTTCAATAAGTCACCACATCTGGCAAAGCAGGTTGCTGCCAGCGATTTGCCCAAAGAGATCGAGGTAGCCGAAGCTGCCAGCTGGACCGCCGTCGCACGCGTGCTGATGAATCTGGATGAATTTATCACACGGGAATAACAACTTCTTCGCTATGAATGTTTCTTACTTATAATAGAAACCTTCAGGGAGAGACAAATGAGATTTCATGATTTGGGTTTACAGGATCTGACACGACGCCATTTTTTTGAAAACTGCGCCGTGGGAGCTGGGGCCATAGGTCTGGCAACTCTGATGCAGTCGGAACAACAGACTCACGCTGCGACGTCCGCTCTCGGTAAAACTCATCATCCTCCCAAAGCTAAAAATGTCATTTACATGTTTATGGCGGGAGGGCCCAGCCAGCTGGAAATGTTTGACTTTAAGCCTAAGCTGCAGGAGCTGGAAGGCCAGGTGATTCCGGAGTCTTATGTCGAAGGCAAACAGTTCGCATTTCTGAAAAAAGATGCAAAGCTGCTGGGTACACGACGCAAATTCAGAAAACATGGCGAATCGGGTACTGAACTTTCCGATGTGGTACCGCATTTGGCGAGTATTGCAGATGATATCACCGTTCTGAAGAGTATGAAAACGGATGTGTTCAATCATGGGCCCGCTAAACTGTTTATGAATACCGGGACTCAACAGTTTGGACGCCCCAGTATGGGAGCCTGGGTGACCTACGGCATCGGCAGCGAATCACAGAACCTGCCTGGCTTTGTCGTACTGCAGTCCGGTCCCCGCGGTCCGCGTGGTGGTGCTCCGTTATGGGGCAGTGGTTTTCTGCCTACGACTTACCAGGGAGTGCCTTTTTTGAATGGTGCCGACCCGATTCTCAATTTATCGAATCCTTCAGGGATTGATGCAAAACGACAGTCGGAATTTATTGAGACAGTCAATCAATTGAATGCGCTGCGGCTGGAGAAAACAAGGGATCCTGAGATTTCGACACGCATCTCTGCGTATGAAATGGCATATCGGATGCAGTCCAGTGCACCAGAGTTAATGGATCTCTCGGGTGAGACAAAAGAGACACTGGACTTATATGGTGTTGACCCGGCAACTCCCTCTTATGCGCGTAACTGTTTACTGGCGCGCAGGTTAATAGAAAAAGGGTGCCGCTTTGTTCAACTTTATCATACCGACTGGGACCATCATGGGAATAAAGGCACAGACCTGGAAGAATCACTGGATGCCCGCTGTCTGGAGACGGACCGCGCATCGGCAGCGTTGGTGAAAGACCTGAAGCAGCGTGGTCTGTTAGAAGATACACTGGTGATCTGGGGAGGCGAATTCGGCAGGACCCCTCAGGGAGAACCGCGAGATCTGATCGGACGAGATCACCATATTGATGCCTTCAGTATGTGGGTTGCAGGAGGAGGTTCTCAGCCTGGTGTCACAATAGGAGAAACTGACGAACTGGGATATTACTCAGTGAACGACACAATTCATGTCCGCGATTTTCATGCGACGGTCTTACATCTGCTGGGGATTGATCATCATGAGCTTTCCTATTTTTACCAAGGTCTCGATTTCCGCTTGACGGGAGTCGAAGAAGCGCATCTGGTGAAGAAAATGCTGGCTTGAAATGAGGGGTTCGGCTTAAGCGAACAAAAACTTGAGTGAAATATGAAGAAATCCTCTGGACAGAATTTGCAGATTCCATTATCACTCGCCTCTCTCTCACACATCTCAAAAACTTAACAAATCTCTTCACTACCTTTCTGTCATTTCTACGTCTTAATTCCCCATTAACCTGTAATCACGGAGGCATGGATGCCACCGGAGTCCAATACCGGTCTATCCGGATCGATCATGCGCAACACCGGGCTGATTTTCCCACTAGTCATAGTGAGTTCAGTCCTGGTAATCATTGCGCCATTGCCTCCGTTCGTGATGGACTTTCTGTTGTCCTGCAATATCACCGTTTCTGTAGTGATTTTGATGACAACGATTTATGTTAAACGGCCGCTGGAATTCAGCGTGTTTCCTGCAATTCTGTTGGGAACAACACTGGCACGGCTCGTACTTAACGTGGCATCAACCCGTTTGATTTTAACACGTGGTGCCGCCGATGGGACGGCTGCCGCCGGAGGGGTCATTGAAGCCTTCGGTCACTTTGTCGCCGGGGGTCAGCTGGTTGTAGGACTGATCATCTTTGTCATCCTGGTTACGATTCAGTTTATGGTGATTACCAAAGGTGCGACCCGAATCAGTGAGGTCGCTGCCCGTTTCGCTTTAGACAGTATGCCCGGTAAGCAGATGGCCATCGACGCCGATTTAAATGCAGGGTTAATCAGTTCAGACGAAGCCAAAACCCGCCGCAGTGAAATAACAGAGCAGGCTGACTTCTATGGTTCCATGGATGGTGCCAGCAAGTTTGTTCGTGGCGATTCGATTGCCAGTATCATCATCACCCTGATCAATGTCGTTGGGGGCTTGTATGTCGGGATGGTCGACCATGGCATGGAACTCTCAAAAGCAGCCACTGTATTTACAACACTAACGATTGGCGACGGACTGGTCACACAGGTTCCTGGCTTCCTGATTTCTCTGGCAGCAGGGTTAATTGTCACTCGAACTTCAGTCGACAGTAATTTGCCAGGCGATGTCGTCAAGCAGTTTTCAGGGCATCCTGAAGCTCTGTTTCTGGCTGCCACCTTTCTGTTTGCTTTGGCTTTTACCGGGTTGCCCGCTGGACCGATGCTGGCCTTGGCCATCGGATGTGTCGTAACAGGTATGATGCGAAGAAAAGGTCTCCAGGTTGCTGAGGTAAAGAAACAAAAAGCAGAAACACAACAGCAGACACAAAGTCAGCCTGAACCCAAACCGGAAGACCATCTGTTTGTCGATCCCCTGGAACTGGAACTGGGAGTCGGACTGTTAAGACTGGCTGATCCTGCGACTGGTGGTGATCTCCTTGACCGTGTGACTCGCATCCGACACAAGATTGCTCAGGAGCTGGGAATTATTCTTCCCAAAGTACGTATTCGCGACAATATTCGACTGGGACAGCGCGACTACCAGATTAAGATCCGCGATGTCGCTGTCGCCTGGGGCGGAATCTATCCCGATGGCTTACTGGCCATTGATACGGGCGCGACGAATGGTGATATTCCGGGCATCGATACTGTAGAACCCGCATTCGGGCGTCCTGCCAAGTGGATTGAACTGGGGCAGAAAGAACGTGCGGAACTGATGGGTTATAACGTAGTAGAACCTTCGGCTGTCGTCATCACTCACTTGACGGAAGTGGTCCGCGAACACAGCAGTGAACTGCTGACACGGGAACAGGTCCATGGCCTGATTGAAAATCTGAAAGAGTCGTCACCCAAAGTCGTTGAAGAACTGATTCCCGATGTATTGAAGATCTCCCAGGTACAACATGTGCTTTCCAATCTGCTCCGCGAGCGGGTGCCGATTCGCGATCTGGAAACCATTCTGCAATCATTAGGCGATTATGCAGATCGCACCAAGGAGCCCATGATTCTGACAGAGTATGTTCGCAACGGTCTGGCGCGTGCCATCTGTCAGCAGTACCGGGATAACAAGCGACTGTTAAGAGTCGTCACGCTTGATCCGGAACTGGAAGACGTGCTGATGTCAGGTATAGATTACAATGAGCATGGTCTGGTCATTAAGCTGGCACCCCAGACGGGAGAAATCATTACACAGGCCATCGCAGATCAGATCGAACCACTGGTCGAAGCAGGTGGGCATCCCATTGTATTATGCAATCCCCAGATCAGGGCCGGTTTGAAACAGATTACCTCTCCCATGATTCCCCGGTTAATTGTACTGAGTCTAAATGAAATTACCCGTGATACTGATGTGGAAGCGATCGGACAGATTTCAGCCAGTCGGTTGAAAAAAGAGGTTGCGGCAGGAGCTGCATAAACTGTTTTCCTGATGACCAGTATTCATTACCTATAAATAAAAACGATCTCAACGGAATAAAATAGAGGAAACATCAAATATGTCAGATGTTCGAACATTTAAAGCAGCTTCGATGCAGGAAGCACTGACGCTGGTAAGGGAAGAGATGGGCAGTGATGCCGTCATCCTGCAGACGCGCCAGATTCCGGGGCGTAAAAGCCTGTTGCCCTGGTCGAGAACCCAGGAAGCATATGAAATCACAGCAGGACTGGGTATTGAAACACAGACACCAGCCGCATTGCAGAATAAAAAACGTTCCACCAGTGCAGGCTCAGTATTAAGGCACCGGGCATCAAACCTGCAATCGGACAATCGTCGTCGCGAAACAGTCTCTCCGTCCGTGTCAGCACATCAGGAAACATTACCAGTCCGACGCGAAACGACTCCTCGTCGAGAATCAACATACTCCCCGTCGCCGGAACAACCACGATTCCGCCAGCGCTTCGAAGAAGCAGCACCTCGCGAACTCCCCCCCACACAGAAACAGTTTGATCCGACAGAAGAATTTACCGAGAAACTGAACGCGATTCAGGAGATGCTGGAATCACTGGATCGCCGTACCCGCTCCCATCGATCTACTGACGTGCCTTCAGAACTGTTTCATATTTATACCGATCTGATCGATGCAGAGGTGGATGAACGTATTGCCCACGATCTGATTGCCAGACTGAAAGAGCATGCGAGTCCCGAGCAACTGAAAGACTCTGCTGCCAGCAAATCGCTGCTCGCCGCATTGATTGAATCTCAGATAGCCTGTTCCGTACCAATTCGTCCCGTTCCCGGGCATCGTAAAGTGGTCGCACTGGTAGGGCCAACAGGAGTGGGCAAAACGACAACCATTGCAAAACTGGCAGCTAATTTCCGACTGCGTGATAATATTAAAATGGGACTGGTCACCGTTGACACCTATCGGATTGCCGCCGTCGAACAGCTGCGGACCTATGCTGAAATAATTGATCTGCCCATGAAGGTCGTCAGCACACCGAAAGAAATGCAGCAGGCTCTCGACGAGATGGTCGGACTGGATCTGGTGCTGATTGATACCGCCGGTCGCAGTCCCAGTGATGATCTGAAAATTCAGGAACTCGAGCGCCTGTTCCGTGAAGTACCCATTGATGAAGTTTCACTGGTCATGAGTATGACTTCCAGCGTAAAAACACTTGAAGCGATCGCGCAACGATTCCAGGTGGCCCGTCCGACTTCCATGATTCTGACCAAGTTGGACGAAGCTCCTGTGATGGGCAGTCTGTTGACCTTAAGTCAAAATGTAAAACTGCCTGTGCGATATCTGACAACCGGTCAGGATGTTCCTGATGATATCGAACCCGCCAATGCCGCCCGGATGGCGCGACTGATACTGGGTGAGGATCAGCTGCGTTAAAAAGTCGTATTACATCATTCGTTCTAACAATACATAATCGCGTTGATCATTTTCGTTTCAAACGAGATTCAGATAAAAGGAAGTTGCGATGGCTCCAGCCGTCAATGAATGGAACCCGAAGCAGGTGGAAGCAGTTCCTCCTGTCAATCCTCCCGAATCACAGTCTAATGTGGCTTCGCAGGGGGATCAGGCCAGGGTTCTGCGCGGATTGATGGAGCAGAGACGTCCTGGCATTATTGAAAAGAACAAAACCTCCCATTGCAGGACACTGGCAGTCTGTAGTGGAAAAGGAGGCGTCGGAAAGTCGGTGTTGTCATTGAATCTGGCACTGGCTCTGGCACAGTCCGGAGCTTCGGTCTGCCTGATTGATGTCAATCTGGCGCTGGGCAATATTGATTTATTGTGTCGATTAAATGGTTACTGGAATCTTTCACATGTGGTCAGCGGAGCCCGTTCCTTAAAAGAAATTCAACTGGAAGGTCCCCTGGGAGTCAGTGTCATTACTGGCGCCAGCGGACTGACAGATCTGGCAGACTGTTCGGAAGCGGTTCGGAAAGATGTGCTGGGACAGATGCAGGAACTGGAAGCTACTCACGATTATCTGATTCTGGATAATGGAACTGGCATCCACCGCAGCATCAGGCAGTTTGTTACGACGGCCGACGATGTCCTGGTAGTGACGACTCCCGAACCCACGGCCATTGCTGATGCTTATGCGACAATCAAATCACTTTCGACAATACAATCGCTGGAAATTCAGGCTTTGATCAATCAATGTACGTCAGACGATCAGTCTGAAAAGGTCTTCCAGCAACTTAAAAAAACAACGGAACTGTTTTTACACACCGGACTGGCACAAGCCGGTCAGATCCCACATGATATGCATGTCGTTCAATCTGTTTATGATCGGAAACCATTTGTATTAAGCCATCCGCATTGTCCCGCCGCGGAATCTATTTTCCGTCTGGCGCATGACCTGCTGGAACGACACCAGATTGCTGGACAACAAAATAAACAAGAGTCTTACTTTCCGCGACTTTGGCAGCGTTTGCTGGGTGAAGCCGCGTAAACACCCTCAGGCAAATGGATTGAAACCACAGGAAACACTCTCTCATCTCTCTCTCGTTTCCTTTCAATCCCTTACTTGAGTCACGTCACTATTAAATCCCTTGACAATTAATATTTTTCGCAGTTACTGCAGATCCTGGTCTGTGGTCGCGTACTTCAACAGCAGGTATTTTCCAGACTTATGGACATACCTCAAGGATCGAATTACGCATCGGAGAAGATTCAAATGTTAATGTTTAACGGTTAATTAAATTGTAGGAGAAAGGTTAAATTTTCTGGAGCAGGACGCCGATATTAAAGGATAGACGAGCGAAGGTACCTTTGGAGCGAAGTGAATTTTCTCTCGCAATCGTTTTTCAAACTCTATCCGGGAATATTCCGTGGCCCTGCATTATGCATTTCGATTATCGCTAATCGCTTTTGCGACTGAATCAGTAAGAGGAGTGATTTCTCATTCTGATTTCATTGGCGCGACACAATCCGCACTCATAGCAGCCGTCATATTTTTCGGTCTAGGTCTGTTGTTCGGAGAAGTTGCTACTCGTGTTGTTGAAGAATCAGCACGAGCAAGTTTTGAAAAATGGAAAAATAATCTTGCTTAAATATAAAATGTTTTAGCAGTCATCGTTTCATCTTAATCCATATGAAGCGGCTGTATGTTGATCACGGAGGAGTAAATGGCCATCAAAGCCAGTGAAGAAATCGCAGAAATCTGGAAGGTGTTCAAGCAGGATCAATCCAACCAGGCCCTGCGTAATATGCTCATTGAGCAATACGTTCCCCTGGTTCGTTACAATGCAGAACGAGTCTGGGCCAAACTGCCTGAAGGGGTAGATTTGAACGACTTGATTTCGGCTGGTGTATTTGGGCTGATGGATGCAATTAATGCATTCGACCTGGAGCGGGGTGTCAAGTTTGAGACATACTGTGTGCCCCGTATTCGTGGAGCCATGCTGGATGAGCTGCGCACGATGGACTGGGTACCACGCCTGGTTCGCAGTAAAGCCAGCAAGCTGGAAGCAGCCCGAAAAGCGGCCGAAGCGGAATTTGGTCGCCCCCCGGCAGACGAAGAAATTGCCCGGAAAATGCAATTGTCCCGCAAGGAATTTGAAAAGCTCAAAAATGAGGCCAATGCGGTCGGCCTGGTGAGCCTGAATAAAAAATGGTATGAAACAGACAGCTACAAAGATGTCCGGGAAGTGGATATCCTCGAAGATGCCAAAGGGGAAGATCCCACCAAGAGCATTCAGAAACGGGATCTGATGCGTCTGGTAACCAAAGGTCTGAACCGGAATGAGCGCCTGATTATCATCCTGTATTATTATGAAGAACTGACTATGAAAGAGATTGGCAGCACGCTGGGGCTGTCAGAATCTCGTGTCAGCCAGATGCATTCGAGCATCGTTAACCGCCTGAAGGAACAGTTGGGACGACGTCGCCCTGAATTCGCCTAAAGCTTCGTTTCGTGATCATACTACAGAAAAGGCCTCCATTATTGATGGGGGCCTTTTTTTATGATCTGCTCACGATTCCCGCCAGGCAATTTGAAAAAACATGCCAGTTCTCGACCCGGATGCTCGAAATCTGAACCGGATTCGCTTTAGAATAAACGTCACAGGGAACATCAGTTCCCGAAGAGTGATCCCAGATCACAATTGATTTACTTACTTCAGACAGACAATCGGGGTTACGGTTCATTCATGGATGTTTCACAAGTTGAAGATTATTACCAGCGATCAATGACTGAAGTGGGTAAAGTGCTCATGGGGCAGGAAGACCTGGTAGAGGGGGTGCTGGTCGCTTTATTTTGTGAAGGGAATGTTTTAATCGAAGGCGTTCCTGGCCTGGGTAAGACGCTGCTGGTCAATACGCTCAGTCATGTGCTTTCCAGTGAGTTTCGGCGGATCCAGTTTACTCCTGACCTGATGCCCTCTGATATTACCGGCCACTCTGTGTATGACATGCATGAGCAGAAATTCACCTTCAATCAGGGCCCGTTGTTTACAAACCTGCTACTGGCAGATGAAGTCAACCGGGCGCCAGCCAAGACGCAGTCTGCGTTACTGGAAGCAATGCAGGAACGACAGGTGTCTGTTGACGGAAAAACCTATCCGCTGCAGAGACCGTTTCTCACGATCGCAACGCAGAACCCTCTGGAACAGGAAGGGACTTATCCGCTCCCGGAAGCACAACTGGACCGCTTCATGTTCAAGTTACTGGTCGACTATCCGACACAAGATCAGGAGAATGCGATCCTGGATCTGTATGCTGCCGGGAAAGACAACCGGGATCTGAGCACTTTTGGAATTCAACCTGTGCTGAACACGGAAACCATCCTGTCGATTCAGCAGCGTGCGGCAGAAATTATTGTTGAACCTTCCATCATTCAATATATTACATCCATCGTATCGCGGACCCGTAGCTGGCATACCATTGAAGTCGGGGCGAGTCCCCGGGCGAGTGTCAATCTACTGATCAGTACACGGGTTCTGGCCGCCTGTCAGGGGCGTGATTTTGTTGTCCCCGATGATGTGAAAGAGTTGTCACTTCCCATTCTGCGTCATCGGATTCGATTGCATCCGGAAGCGGAAATTGAAGGCATGAAAGTGGACGAAGTCATTCGGGATATCCTGGAAAGCGTTGAGGCTCCCCGCAAATGATGCCCCGCCTCTCGCTGTTGTATCTGTTCGCGGCGGCCATGCTTCCCTTTGCGCTGGGAACGATCTGGCCGGAAGTGGGGCAGGCTGGTGTTTTAGTCTGTCTACTGGTATTTCTGTTCTCACTGGTTGATCTGGTGCTGACACCCTCGCTGCTTACAATCGAAGTACATCGGGAAGTGAACGATGTCTTGAGTGTCGGCGCTTCGAACAGTGTTAAGCTCTGGTTTAATAACCGTGGCTCAGTCCCACTTAAGATTCATGTGCATGATGAACCACCCATGCCCTGTCATTATACAGATCTTCCGTTTGATATCCAACTCTTTCCCAATAAGCATCAATTCAGCATCTACCATGTTGAGCCACACCATCGCGGGAAAAACCGTTTTCGCCGCGTGTTTTTACAGATGAAAAGTCGGTTCGGGCTTTGGACCATATACGACGAACGGGACATTCGCCAGGAAATAAAGATCTATCCCGACATTCAATCGGTGCGCGGGGTGGAACTGCTGGCGCGTCGCAATCGTCTGGCCGAGGCGGGAATCAAACTGTCGCGTCTACGGGGGCGGGGAACTGATTTTGACCGACTGCGTGAATATCGACGGGGAGACGAATTTCGCAGCATTGACTGGAAAGCCACGTCGCGTCATCAGGAATTGATCAGTCGGGAATACGTGGTCGAGAAAAATCAGAACATCATATTTCTTCTCGACTGTGGTCGTTCGATGTGTAATGCCGACGAAGGTGTCACCCACTTTGACCGTGCGTTGAATGCTGCGATTCTGTTGAGCTATGTCGCACTCAGGCAGGGGGATACCGTTTCTCTGATGGCCTGTTCGAACAAGGTGGAATGCTGGGTCCCCCCCATCCGCGGTGCCAGTTCGATTCAGAAGCTGATTCGTCAGGTATATGACCTGACACCGATTTATGAGGCTTCCGATTACCAGCTGATGTCCGAACAACTGCAACTGCGCTATCGTAAACGCTCGCTGGTCGTTGTACTGACACATGCGCTGGATGAAGTTCATCTGGAATACTTGGGAAACGCCTTGCGGATGATGCGCTGGCCGCATCTGGTATTGTCTGCGTTTTTACGAAACGTTCCCCTTGAAAATCGAATGAATTCAATCCCGGAGACGGACCGGGAAGCATTTCAGATCGCCGCCGCGGCTGAGATCGTTTCTTCCCAGGCGACTCAAATTGCCGCATTGCAGAAATCAGGGTTGCTCGTGCTCGATACGCTGCCTGAAAACCTGTCGGTCAACCTCATCAGTCGCTATCTGGATATCAAAGCACGGCAGTTGCTCTGATCTCAGTAAATAATACTGCCACTGACTCATCCATTTGCTTCTGACTGCGCACAGGGTTATAGTCATACTCATACCCATACGTACATCCTCCACTTAAAACCTGGATATTCACAACAGGGATTCTCCTGATGCGGTTTTCAATTCTTTTCGTTGCCACCTGTTTATTGCTTAACTCCGCGATTCTGATTCAGGCAGGATACGCGGCTGAACCCTCAGAAATAACAGAAACACAGGCAATACAAATTATCCGGTCCCTGGGCGGCAGATTCGGATATGCCAAATCAGGATCAAAAAAGAAAATAGACTCAGTTTCTTTTACCAATAACAAGATTACTGACACCCAGATCAAGTTCATCAATCATCTGAAAGACATACGCAAACTCGGATTTTACAATGTCAAAATTTCGGGGAGCGGGTTGCAGTCATTGACCAATTTGAAGCACTTGCAAAACTTGGAATTCCAAAATTGCCCTTTAGAAGACGACGCCTTCCAACATTTGAAGCAATTTCCGGCGTTGACCCACCTGTTTGTCAGACATGTACCTTTAACTGATCAATGCCTGGTACACTTAAAAGATTTAACCCAACTGGAAGTTCTGTGGTTGTTTGCGACTCAAATCTCAGATTCTGGTCTGGAGCATCTCAATAATCTGAAAGAGTTAAATTCTCTGAACCTGTATCAGACAAAAATCAGCAATGCCGGCCTTACCCATTTGTCTGAATTAAAAAAACTGAAGCAACTCGAAGTTAATGAAACAAAAGTAACCAGCGCGGGGGTCGCGGAACTTCAGGAAGCGATCCCTGAATGCAAAATTCTGTTTGACAGACCCGTCTTGCCTGCTCATCTCAAAGTTGCCCGACAAGTCAAATCACTAGGAGGGTTCGTCCGGTATCAAGATTTGGATCAGCATCGATTGCTGTCGTCCATCAGTCTTTCCAGACCACACATTGATGATAAAAGTCTAGCCTGTCTGAAAGGTCTGTCGGGGTTGAAATCTTTGACGCTGAATCAAACCAGTGTCAGTGACCAGGGATTGCAGATTCTCAATGAGCTGAAGGGACTGACCTCACTAACGATAATGCAGTCACCCATCACGGATGCTGCCCTGCCCCATCTGACAGGGCTTTCCCGTTTAACCTCGTTAAACCTCGCCAGGACAGCCGTCACCGACGCCGGCATGGAACACATCATCAAACTGAAGCAACTGAAGAAGCTGAACCTGATCTCTACCGGCGTCACCTCAGCGGGAATGGCCCGAGTCCACGCCGCACTGCCCAAATGTAAAATTGAGACGGGCAAAGCAACTGCTCCCGGCGACTCCACTCAGGCACAGGCAGCGATAGCCGCTCTGAAAGCACAGGGAGCACACATCCAGAATCAAAGAGTGTTTAAGAATGGAAAACTCACTTCAGAGTATTTTACTTCTATTCGATTCTTTGGGAATCAAATCGTCGATGCGCAGGTTAAACACTTAAAACATGTCCCCCGTTTGAAATCGGTCTCCTTCATCAGTACCAGCATCACCGATGACTGTACCCGACATCTATCCGGTTTATCTGAACTGGAAACCCTGCAATTACCAGGCACGGCAATCACAGACAAAGGACTGGCGACTTTGAATGACCTGAAAAGCCTGGAAAATCTGGACCTGAGCCGATCGGGAATTACCGACGCCGGACTGGTCTCGCTGAAAAAATTCCCGCAACTTAAAACATTGAATTTAGGAAGTACCCGGGTCACTGACGCTGGACTGACACATTTAAAAGCGCTGCCAAAACTGGAATCATTGAAACTTTATAACACGTCCGTTACAGGCACAGGCCTGAGTGAACTGGTAACACTACCAAAACTGAAAACGCTGGATTTATCACTTACTCCCCTCACCGAGACCGGCTTGCAAACGGTAAGCAAATTAATCCACTTGCAAAGCTTGTCACTCACAAAGACAAAGATCAACAGTGCAGGAGTCAAACATCTGGTACCACTGACAGAACTGACCACTTTGAAACTCGATTACACTCAAATTGATGATACAGCGCTGGCTTCGATTGCAAAGCTGACGAAGCTCCGCTCATTGAATCTCAGAAAAACTGAGATCACCGATACAGGTATGGTTCATTTAGAGAACCTGAAACCGTTAAAGGTCCTGTCTCTGGATGAAACCAGAGTTTCAAATGCCGGTTTAAAATCACTTCAGTCGCTGCAGCAACTTTACAGGCTGGGCTTACGAGAGACAGACATTGATGACGCAGGCCTGAAAACTCTCAGTTCGATTTTTAATCTGAAAAGCCTGGATTTATACGGTACCAAAGTAACGGATACAGGAATGGCATATTTTCATGACAAGTTGATCAAACCAACGGATCTCAATTTACATGGCACCGGCGTTACAGAAGCAGGCGTCGCGATGCTGAAGCAACAGTGCCCCAACTGTCGGATTCAGGCTTCGCCTCCCCTAGACTCCGGGATTCAGAGCATTCTCGCAAAACTGAAAAAATCAGGTGGCTTTTATACGCGACGTCGGCTGCCTGAGAATGCTGAACAGCTCGTCGTCCGATTCTATCCCCTCCCAGGCAGAGAAAAGAAACTCTCCCCCCTTGACGAACGGCTCAGTCTGCTGAATGGTTTAAAAACACTGTACGAGTTGGACGTCGCCGGCGCTGACTTGACAGATGCCGGACTGAAGCATCTGAAGCATGTTCCCGAGCTAAGAGTACTCAAGCTGAATGGTGGAAATTTCACTGAAGAAGGACTTAAACAGCTGACTCAACTGAAAAAGCTGGAAGTATTGCAGATTGAAAATGCCGGAATTACTAACGATCAGTTGATCCAACTCAAGGAGATGACGCAGCTGAAGATCTTCATTCTCCCCCAAAATCAGATCACGGAGCATGGGCTCAAACATCTGTCTGGCCTCACGAATCTCAAAGTTCTCAATCTGAGCCAGAACCGTATTTACAGCGACGGAATGGTCCATCTGGCATCGCTTGAAAATCTGCGAAGCCTGGCTCTGGAACACACCCGTGTGGCTGATCAGGGACTGGAAGATCTATTACGTCTGCCACGATTAAACACATTGATTCTCGACGGCACCACGATTACGGACGGTGGAACACCCCTTCTGAGAAAGATGACTTCACTGGGGATGTTATCTCTGAATTCTACTTATATCACAGACCGGGGGTTGAAAGATCTGGAAACGCTAAGGGGGTTGTACCGCTTAGATTTGAACGACACCAAGGTAAGCGAGGATGGGGTAAAAAATTTCCAGCGTTCCCAGCCGAAATGCAATATTGAATACGCGGCGCCGTTAGCCTCCTCCCTGCAATACGTGATACAGGAACTGAAAGAAGCAGGTGCCAATGTTAATGTAATCAATCAGGGACATCACTACGTAATCGAATCAGTTGAATTTCCGAACCACCTCCAGGGTATTTTTGCGATCCATAATCGCGCTGAGAAAGCTAAAGTATTCGACTCCTGCCTGAAACGAATCTCGGAGATGAAAGACTTAAAGCGACTGAGTATGCACTGGGCGGAATTCGACAATACGAAGCTTGAATACATAAAAAATTTAACGTATCTCAGTGAACTCGATTTATCGGGAAGCCGCATTCCGGACCAAGGGATCAAAGACTTGAAAGGCCTGGTCAACCTGCAAAAACTGAAACTTGAACATACACAGATCACCGATGCCGGAGTTGCCCAACTGGCCCAACTCCAGCTGAATCGGCTCTACTCACTGGATCTGGACCACAGCAAAACAACGGCTGCCTGCCTCGAATCACTGAAAGACATGCAGCGCCTGCGCTTTCTCTCCCTGCAACACCTCGAATTGTCCGCGGCGGACCTTGAAAAGTTCAAGCAGGCATTGCCGTCCTGTCAGATCAAGAGCAAAGAAGTCAAAGCACAACAGCCTGTCCCTTAACCGATCCATCGCAAGCGCGCCATAGAATGAGAGACCATTCGTCAGCAGATTAGTTCAACAGAAAGGGAAGCAGGTCGGTGTGATGGCCAATCATTTTCCATTTCCCGTTTTCTTTTCTGAAGGTGCTTGTCGCTCGAATTTTGACTTTCAGCATTTTTCCATCCGGCCCTTTGTTATGACCAATTTCGTAGTTACTGACGATGGCAAGTTTCGGTCCGACTGTGGTGTGTATTTCTGATGCTTCCACTTTACCACCCAGTTTCATGGAGCCCGTTTTTTCCCATTCAGCAGCAATCGGTTTCCAGCCATGCAGAAAGCTGCCATCCGGTCCCATAAAAGTGATATCATCCTGGTGCGACCAGACTTTTTTCATGGGCTCAACTTCGCCGGTAAACAGCTCATTCAGAGCCGTGTAAAACTGGCTGGTTGCCGCCTGCACGGCTTTCTGATCTTCATCACTGGCAGAGGCCGAGTTTTCAGAAATTAAACTGACACCAGTAAATGTGATCATCGCTATATAAATCAGAGCAGTCTTCATTGGGGATTCTTCCATATAGAGTCAGTGGGCAAGGTCTCATAAATGTCGTTCATGAGTTCTCGAACCGCTACTGCGATTTGAGACGGTCTTATCATGACGATAGTAGCTGGTACAGGTGATTGGGTCTACGTGAGAATGGTGAGTCAGATTCCCGGCAACAATCCTTTCTGTTTGACGTCATCATATCTTACTGGATTGTCAAAATGAGACCTGAAGCCAAGAGTGTGCTGTTTTGCACACTCTCTGATAGTCCTTTTGTGCGGGTTGTGATAATTATCATATAAAGTGTCTAAGTCAATCTGGGGGTATCTTGAATTTGAGAGAGTGCGGGGAATCACTCAAGTTTGATAAAAACAAGAGGTCTGTATTGAGTATATATCTATAAATAGTCGATATTTATCAATAATTAACATATTAAGCATCCGTGTAAGATATATGGGTTATGGTGTGAATTTCTGTCGCACCTGTTTCCCTTGGGCCTTTTTTCTTTTACTTGGATCAGGATGACTCGTATAATAAATATTCAATAAGTTTGCTTACGTTTCTGACTGGAGTCTTCTATGGCAGTCTGCTTAGTCCCCGTGAATCAAGGTCGCCCGATCGTGCTTGACAAGGCGATCATTCTCGTCGGACGCCACCCCGACTGTGATATCGTGATCAATGACAGTCCCAAGATCTCTCGCAAGCATTGTTGTCTCGCGATTGTGAATGACCGTCCTGTCGTTCGTGATCTGGGCAGCATGAACGGCGTTTATGTGAACGGCAAGAAGATTGACCAGCAGGCCTGGCTGAAACTGCATGATGAGCTGAAAATTGGAAACGTCGCCTATCATCTGGAAAATATTGGCGCCGACTTTCATAAGAAAAAAGAACAGTCTGACAGTCAGCCGGAGACAGACAGTACGCCTACCAAAGCACCGTCGGTCCAGCACTTTAAAAAGCCGACCAAAGACGTGGATATTTCCCAGCAGTTCCCGGTTGCCATTTCAGACAGTGGTCACAACGTAAGTGCAAACGATATGCTGCCCAGCGATGAACTGGAGAGCGTTGACGACGAAGACGATGAAGAAAATTATTCAGACAGTCACCGCTTTGAAGGGACTGGTTCCAACGTGGAATTCATTTCTTCTTCTTCGTAATCTCGCTGGCAGGGATATCAGGCTGCACTTCCATTGTCCGCTGTTTCATTTGAAACAGAATTGGATGCCAGAATCGGAAGTGGGCAATCGTCAATAAAACCAACAGTGTGACGCAGCTGACAATCGCCCCGATCAGAAACCAGCCAGACTGGTATGCCCAGACCACTTCATGTTTCCCCGCAGAAAGTTTCACGCCGCGGTACATGCCTTCGATCAGTTCTGCTTCAGCAGGTTGGCCATCGACGTAGACCCTCCAGCCAGGATACATCAAGTCGGTTAAGATGAGTGTATCTTCCGTTGGCGTCTCGGCTTCAATTACAATTTCATTTGAGCGGTAACCTGTAAGCGTGGCGTTTTGATTTTCCTGGGGATTTTTCCAGGCAAGTCGACCTCGCGATTCCTGAAGTTCATAAAAGTAAACTGGTTCGTCGAAGCGTCCCCAGGCGGGGTTAATTACCGCATCAAAATCTCTCCAGACCGGTTTTACCGGCCAATGATTCAAGTCGAGGGGATGCTGGCTGAGGATGTGGGTCACACCTGCATTGCGGAGCCATGCAATCTGCTCAGGTGTCGCGGGTTCTTTGAACGGCAGCGGCTCGGGCATTGTCAGCTTTGGATTGAAATACTGTTCGGGACCGATTCCCAGGTAAACAGGCGTGGAAGCCACGCCCAGTAGAGTAGGCAAATTGGCTCCCGGGGCAAACAGGCGAACCGGTTTACCGTAGTCTGTCACAATCTTTTTGAGTGCACTCCGGTCTAAATTATTGATCGGCGGGTCAGGTATGATAGCAGCATAAGTCACATAACGACTGACGATCCAGAAATCAGCAGTAGTAAACAGGCAGATGATCGCGACTACCATCAACTGCAGATTACGATTCCAGTTCGCTGTCAGTCGTTCCAGGCAGACGCCGGCAATGACTGCGACAGCGAATGTGGTCAGGATGCCATAACGACCGGGGCCGGTGAAAAAACTGAAGCCGGGCAGATGTTTTGTAATCGGAAGCAGCCAGCCTGGCGTATACAACAGCGCCAGAACACCGATCACAGCCAGCAGAATCAGTCTGCGGTCACGCGTCCAGACGCCACGCCAGGTCCCATAAATCAGCAGGAGAATCGAGGCGATTCCGAAGTACAGATGGGCCTCGACCTGATTGGTGGCATCGCTGCCGGCTGTCAGTCCGGCATCCAGGTTCACTTCATAGGGGTACCAGGCCCAGGGGGCAACCACCTGCGAGAGATACCAGACCGGGATATGTCCGTAACCGGGTTGATGCGAACGCTCGCCCACTTCTGCCCGTTGACTGAGTTGTTTTAATTCCCAGGTTGGCGCGAGCTGTACTGCTGAGAGTGCATAGGTGGAAATAAAAGCTACCAGAAGAAGTATGATGGTCCGTCGGCGATAGGGTTTGAGTGCTTCAGTGGTTTCGTCGCGGCTGACCCAGATGCGGGCAGGAATATAGACGACCAGCATCAATTGTGTGATAAAGGCCAGATTGAAGTGGCCAGGCAGAATCTGCATCGTCAGCGCGAAACACAATAGTATCGCATACCGCCAGTAACGGGTCTGGAAAAACGACTCGACGCACCACAGCGTTAATGGCAGCCAGGCGCCCCCAATGATGGCCCATTCCAGGCAGATGCGCGAGGGAAACCAACCATAGGTATAGACGAGTCCTGCAAACAATGCAGCAACCAGCGAGTAGCCCAGGCGTCTCACATACATGCCGGTAAAGACGAACGCCAGAATATAGTGCAAGATCTGGACGAAGTTGTAGGCAGTGTTGACGGGAAGAAAGCGGTAGGCGAAGTAGTTGAACGGGTAGAATGCACCGGTCTGACTTTCCGCAACCAGCGGGACGCCGTGTCCGATGTTGGAATTCCAGAGTGGAAATTCTCCTGCCTGCAGACGTTCGGCAAAGAACGTCTTTTGGGGAAAGAAGTAGGTATAAAGGTCACCGCCGATCAGCCCCCCACCCGACCAGAGGCCGTACCAGAAGATCCACGTTAAACCGATGGCGAGGACGAGGATCGTGCCAGCGAAGACGGGAGTACCTGCCGGTGTTGATGTTTCCGGCTGGGAGGGCCGGGTTTTCTTCTTTGCAGAACGACTCAAACGACTGAACCTTGTGTTGACAAAATAAAAGCGGCCTGGAATGACAAGTCTTGTATTCTAAGCCGCTCGATATGATGTCTCAACACTCAGCAGCAGGACTTATTCACCAAACATGCGGTTCAGTCGCGCCTGATGAAAGGCGAGCTTCTCTGCAGAACTCATGGATGCGAAGTCGGGAGTTCCCTTGTCGTTCCCTGGCTGCTGTTTCTCTGTTGTTGATTTTGAACTGTTGACGGCAGGTTTACTGTCTGTTTTCTGTGCAGGGAAGCTGAAGGTTTTTCCGTCTTCTCCCCCATAGCTCATGACGGCAGTCTGATATGTCAGGTCGACGTCCAGTTCACGTGTCGGTTTGATTCCCAGTTCCTGAAGTACACCATGATAGGCTTTGACTGCTTCGACAGGCTGAATTTTGTCTTCCACCAGGTATCGCAGGAATTGAATGAACGCCAGCTGATGTTCGGCCTGATTGATCTTTCGACCAAATAGAGCCACGCGGCCACCATATTTTCTGGCGTCGTAGATCAGCTGGAATGCATCCAGGGTGGTTCCCGCTGAACCGCCCAGAATTCCCACAATCAGATGTGGATCGTAGGCGACCAGTTCTTCCATCGCACGTGGACCGTGATAGACCATTTTCAGGAAGGTGGGCCGTCCTGCCGTCGCTACGCCAGCCAGGGTGCGGGCAATCAGGTCATTGATAAAACCTGGTGCCAGGTCGGCAGCAATGGCGGTATTGATATTCGGATCGAAGATTTCCAGGAAGTGGCGGAACTTTTTGCGTTCGGCTTCTTCTCGAAATTCTTTGTAGCGCTCAAGGGTTGCCAGGTCCTCTTCCAGATTGTTATTAAAGGTTACTGAGTAAAGACCCAGGTCAGCACCATAGGCGCGTTCTTCCGGTGAGCAATCGAGGTGGCCACACTGAATGTGATCCAGGCTGGCCGATCGAAATGGTTTCGCAGGCGATAAGTGAATCTTTCCACCCCGAGGAACATGCACATCAGTTGTGTCATTGGCCCGGGCAGCCGGCGTGATCGGCGAATTGTCGAACAGGCGTTCGTCAATCGTCAGCTTCTCACTGGTACTGGCAGACATTAAGACGATATCCACTACTTCCTGCTGGATTACTTCCCGGATCTGGTCCCGGTATTCAGCCAGTGTTTTGTATTTGAGTTCCTGGTCATGACGTTCGGGTGACAAGCCAGGGGCACCAATTCCAAACGCCATGTCGGCGTCTTTTGCATCCGCGATAATAAACTCTTTGGAACCAGTAGGGTCCGCGTGAATCGACTGCAGCTTCCTGTCGAGTGATTTTTCCATCAGACAATCATTTCAATACTAAACGCAACTAAACTGAAGATAACAAAACTCAAGGTGTAAATTCTGACTCAATTCCCGCCCAGTACCTTATCAACGGTTTCCCGCAGTACTTTTCCGGACTGGGTGAGTGCCAGCTGTTCTTTCGGCCAGAGTTCGATTTCCAGATGCTGCATCACACCCGATCGCCCCATGACGGTCGGAACGGAAATACAGACATCCCGTAAACCGAAGGCACCATTCTGCAGCGAAGAGACTGGCAGGATACGACGCTGATCAAGGGCGATACAGTGCACGACATCCGCGATGCTCACACCAACCGCAAAACCGGCTCCCCCCTTTTTCTTGATGACTTCGGCTCCGCTGCCACGAGTTTTCTTTTCGACTTCGGCAATCAGGCTGGGGTTACAACCTGGAAATTTTTCGAGTGGCAATCCACCAATTTGTGCGGCAGACCAGATGGGTACCATGCTGTCGCCGTGCTCACCCAGAATCAGAGTCGAGACCTGTGTCGGAGGCACATCCAACCGGGCAGCCAGCATGCTGCGGAGGCGGGTGGTATCAAGTACGGTACCCAGGCCAATCACCTGTTGTGGAGGCAGTCCGAGTTCTTTCATTGCCAGGTAGGTCAGCACGTCCACCGGGTTGGAGACGACAAACACAATCGCGCCCGGTTTGGTTCCGACACGCTTCACATCTTCCAGAATGTTTTTGAACAGAGCCACGTTCCGGTTGATCAGATCCAGGCGGCTTTCATCTGGTTTACGTCGCAGACCGGCAGTGATCACGATCACGTCGCTGTCTTTCACGAGTTCAGTTCCGCCGGCATAGATTTTCTGATCGGCGGTTAAGGAACTGCCGTGCAGCAGGTCCAGCGCCTGGCCTTCAACCAGATCCTGATTGACGTCTACCAGGGCGATTTCCCGGACGATGCCTCCGGCCTGTAATGCAAAGGCGGCACAAGAGCCCACGAGCCCGCCACCACCGATAATACTGACATTCATGTTGATATCTTTTCTATATGATGATGTGATGCGTGTTTTATAAAATCAGGGTTCTGGGAATTATTTACCCAGAGCCGACATGACTTGATCGGTAATCGCTTTGATCAACTGATCAGAGTCTCCGTTATTGGTTGCAGGAGTTGCCTGCGTCGAAGGTTTCGACAGGTACCCGGGATAGCTGGGAGCCGGTTCGAAGGATTTCTGCTGAGGAATTCCCTCTTTATAACCATCACGAAATGCGCTGTTTCCACACAGGTCACAGTCTTCGACATGGAAACGAGGATCGTCAAATCCGAGCTTCTTCTTCAGGTCAAGCAGTTCCCGGGTTTCGTTTTCGGTGAAGTAAGTCACGCGACCCAGTTGTTTGGAGAGCAGCAGGATATTGCAGTAGGCATCCAGGATCTCTGTTTTCCAATAGGCATCTTCCAGTGATTTTCCAAAGGTCACGGTGCCGTGTCCTGTCAGGATGATCGTGTTCGTGCCCCCTTTGAGGAACGGCACTACTGTGTCAGCGAACTTCTGTCCGCCCGGTGTTTCATAAGGCGCCATGGGAACTTCACCCATGAAGACTTCCACTTCAGGCAGTACGCACTGAGGAATGGGCTCGCGGGCAACAGCGAAGGCGGTCGCGTGAGGAGGATGGCAGTGCACAACGGCTTTGACATCTGGACGTTCTTTCATGATTGCGAGGTGCAACAGAATTTCACTGGTGCGTTTGCGGGTACCGGCAATCTGGTTTCCATCAAGGTCGACAGCACAGATGTCGTCTGGCTTCATGAAGCCTTTGCAGATCATGGTAGGAGAGCAGAGCACTTCGTTTTCGCCGACGCGAATGGAAATGTTTCCGTCGTTGGCTGCTGCGAAGCCCTTGTTGTAAACGCGACGTCCGATTTCGCAGATTTCTTCTTTCAGCTTCCGATCATGAATTCCACTGTTCCATTGATTTGACATGGTTTTAGCTCCAAACGTTAAAAAAAATGTGATTTCAGTGAGGGGATTTAATTTCAGACTTGTCTCAGTAAACTTCAACCTGATCGAGTATCGCTGACACATACGCGTCAATCGGTTTCACATCAGGATGAAAGGGAGCGGCTGCTTCTGCTCCTTCGCTGACTGCAATCTGGCAGCCCGGTGAAGCACCCAGCTCATCGTAAATGACAAAGGGTTCCGTTTTTTTCTTCTTTTTTGAATTCAGCTCATCACTCTTCAAAGGAATCGCGACCAGCCAGCGGGCACCATCCAGACTGGGATGCTTGCGAGACAAGGTCACTTTTCCGATGACTTCTGCGATTTTCATAATTCTGTACTTTCAGCAGGTTAGTTGATTTCCCGGGGAATGCCTGCCTTGACGAATGTTTTGATCAGGTTTCTCAGTTCGATAAACGATTTCTGTTTGGGATTTACGCAAATCAGGTTAGGCCCCATCTGCGAGATTACATCTCTTAAGTGATTGACGTCCTGTACTGCTGCCGCACGGACCTTCTGATTTCGATTGGCCAGGCAGGCTGCTTTTTCTGCCGCGGAGGCAAACAGGACAACTCCTGCAGCATCGGCACGACACAGGCTGCTGATCGCATCTTTCACAGCGTGATCCAGTGAGGTACTTAATTCCTGTGACCAGCGTGAGCCAGTCTGTTGTTCGATGTCAGTCAGAGCATTTTCAACGGCTGACGAAGGGGTGAGCACGATTGCCCGCCACTTCGTTCCCTGCCTTGTAGAAGCAGCAACTGTCGAAGCCCGATGCACGCTGATCTGGTTCTGACGTATATAATCTTTCGCAGTGGGTGTCAGGATGGCTCCCGCGGCGATGCCGACCGAAGTTTGTCCTTTCACCTTTGCCGATAACAGATCCGCCGTGATGACTTTTTCTGTTAACACGACTGAAGCATCAGGCGAGGCTGTACCAGCGTGCTGTGCGACCTGTCCCTGGCGGGAGAGGGTCGACAGTACATTGGCGACAACCTGGTTGACTAATTCTTCAGAAAACTGCATGACTCGGTAATTCACTCTGATTCTGTATTGTTTATTCGCGATCAATGACGCCCATGGTGGCCCAGCGAATGGGAGTATTATTGGTTCCTACCATATCCCGGACAGCTGCACCGTCGGAAGTCAGCAGGACGATATCCCCTTTGCCACATCCCAGGCGGTCGATGACCAGTTCAGGAAATCCATCTGCGTTGCCTTTGATGTCCAGAGTCTGGACCAGCAATAATCGCCAGCCGGCAAGACTGGGGTGTTTTGCCGTTGCGGTTGCTCGTCCTATGACCTGTCCTGTCAACATGTGAATTTCATTCCTGCAGCGGAACTCCGCTTAATTGTCTGTTTAATTAAATAACCCGTAAGTGTCCCACGGTGGTGGAACGACGGAAACGTGTGAATGTCATTGGGTTGGTGACTCCTTCACCTGTCGGAGTGGCGATGCTGAATGATGCATAACCTTCTCCCCCGTTCCCCAGGGCGGCACCACAGGGACCATTCTGTACAAACAGAGTGGTGTCCATGATACGTCCCATTTTTGTAATCGTTTCGATGTTGCGAGAATGGATCATGCTGGTATGACGGAATCCATGTTCGAATTCTTTGGCCAGTTCAATCCCATGATCTGCATTGCGACAGCGAACAAAAGGCACGAATGGCATCATCTGCTCTTCAGGCACGAACGGGTTGTTTGTATCGGTTTCGCCGTAAAGTAATTCAGTTCCTGCCGGCACGCTGACGCCGATCATCCCAGCGAGCACGGCGGCATCTTTGCCGATCAAGTCGCGGTTGAGGATCGCGTGTCCGCCCGGTTCTTTGGGAGGAGCGAAGGCCAGCGAGGTGAGTTGTTCGACCTGCTGTGCGTTCAGCTGGAATCCACCATGACGCCCCATGGCTGACATCAACTGGTCAAAAATACTTTCAACGGCGAAGACTTCTTTCTCGCCGATGCAGAGCAGGTTGTTATCGTAGGCAGCCCCGATGATGATCGATTTTGCGGCGTTTTCGATGTCTGCGGTTTCGTCGACGACGACAGGCGGGTTCCCCGGGCCGGCAACAATCGCCCGTTTTTTAGCAGCCAGAGCGGCGCGGGCGACACCCGGTCCGCCGGTCACAACGAGCAGTGGAATACCGCGGTGATTGAAGATTTCATCTGCAGTTTCCAGGGTAGGAGTCTCGACGATCGTGACCAGGTTCTGCAGGCCAGTTGCCTGATAGATAGCCCGGTTGAAGCGGCGAACCCCTTCGCAGGCGATTTTTGCTCCGCCGGGGTGCGGGTTGACGACCAGCGTATTGCCGGCTGCGACCATGTTGATGAAGTTACAGGCCAGGGTCGGCAGGGAGTGTGTCACCGGGGTGATCGCACCGATGACGCCGAACGGGGCGTATTCGGTAAGGCTGACACCGTAGTCACCGGAGACGGCTTCCGTTTTGAGGAATTCCATGCCGGGAATGCTTTTGATCAGATGCAGTTTTTCGATTTTGTGATCGAGGCGACCGATTTTGGTCTCTTCCATTTCCATACGACCAAGTTCATCAGCCTGGCTGGTACAGATCTGTCTAACGATTTCCAGAGCCTTGGCCCGGTCAGCCAGTGTGGCGTTCAGCAGCTGCTTCTGTCCGGCAGTGGCAGCAGCGACGGCCTGATCGACACTGCGGAATACACCCCAGTCTCCGTCCGTTTGAGTGGTGGCGGAAGCGGAACCATAACCGCCTTTGTTATTGAGCTGTGATAACACTTCCTGTACGACACTACGAATGGCTTCTTCAGTCGCCTGCATAATTTATTTCTCCCCGAGTCATCTGGCATTGGACTCACAAGCTCAATGCTGCTGACTCAGTCTGTAAAATTCAGTTTTGGTGTTCCAGGTTATAGTTTTCCATCTGGTTGCGAATCCATCCGTCCAGTTTTGATTTCGTGGGCATTGAAGCAATCATGACCAGCAGCAGGATCGATACCGGGATGAAAGCCAGTTTCTGGTTTTCAACCATTACAGCAACAAGATTGATCATTGCGGCACCTTCCAGTAAGGCCAGCCCGATAATCATTCGCACCATAAAGATCTGATAAAATGTTCCCAGCATCTGTTCTTCATCCTGATTTCCCTCTTCTCTCGCTTCCTGCATTGCCTGTGTGAACTGATTCCGGGCAATCATGTTGGGAATAATCATTCGCAGCACCAGCATCAGGGCTGCGAGGCCCATTCCCAGATAAGTGATGACTGGTAATCCTTTCCCCGGTTCTTCCTTCAGTCCGATAAAAGTCACAATCATGCCGAATGTCACCACACCCATGATCAATGCGAGCCAGATGACGGTCATCATCATCTGTCGCTGTTGCAGAGTGATTTGTGGCAATTCGCGTGACATGCTGTGTTTCCGGGACAGAACGAAATTCAATCCGTCGAGTTAAATATTTCTTTAGGACCAATGTGAACCTGATCGACAATGCCGATAATGGCTGCATCGATGGGCAGTGATTTCGTCTCAGGTGTGAAACGGGCCGATGACCCCTGCACACACAATACGACTTCCCCCTGCCCTGCTCCCACAGTATCGACGACGATAAACGATCGTCCGGTGGGAGTCAGATCACTCTGGTCTTTTTCGTTGACGCGCAACGGTTCGACAATGAGCAGCTTCTGACCGATCATTGTTTCGACTTTTTGAGACGAAACAACACTACCGGTTATGCGTCCTATAAACATCGAACCAACTCCTGTAAAATCCTCTAAAGGATAACTGTATTTCTCCGGACGTTACGAACGCCCTTCGATGACTTCGACGGTCTGCCTGCCTACTACAATCTCTTCATTCGTAGGCACAACCCAGATTTGTACTTTGCTGTCGTCCGCCTGGATCTGTGCCTCGTTAGAGGCTGTTTTGTTCTTTTCAGAATCCAGACGAATTCCCGCCCACTCCAGGTTGCTGCAGACTTTTTCTCTTAAGCTGACACTGTTCTCACCGATTCCACCCGTGAAAACAATCGCATCCACGCCTCCCAGTACCGTCATGTAAGCTCCCAGGTATTGACGGATGGCTGAGTGGAACACGCCCAAAGCGAGTTGTGCCCGTTTGTGTCCGCTGGCGGCCGCTTCTTCCAGATCGCGACAGTCACCACTCAATCCGCTCATGCCCAGTAAGCCGCCTTTGCTCGACAGGTCTTCCAGAAGTTCCGCCAGGGATTTCCCGGTGGCCTTGATCAGAACCGGTAGAGCAAACGGGTCAAAATCACCCACACGGTTATTGTGAGGCAATCCTGTCTGAGGGCTCATTCCCAGACTGTTGGCTTTGGAGACTCCACCCTCGATGGCACATAAAGAACTGCTGCCTCCCAGGTGGCAGGAAATCACCTTCAGATCATCTTTACCTGTGAGCTCGGCCATACGAGAGCCGATATACCGGTGACTGGCGCCATGAAACCCCCAACGCTGGACTTCGTATTCTTCCTGCCATTCATGGGGAATGGCATAAGCACGATTTTCAGGAGGAATGGTTTCATGGAAGGCGGTTTCCAATGCGGCAACCAGCGGGATTTCAGGGAACGCCTGACGCAGTTGTCGCATTGCCCGGGCATAGGGAGGGTTATGAGCAGGTGCAATATCTGCCAGCGCCTCCATTTTGGTCAGCAATGTTTCATCGACCAGACGAATGCCACTCATGTTTCCGGCAAAGACTGCTTTGAAACCAATGCCGGCCACTTCGTCTGCTGAATCAAGACAACCCCAGTCGGAGTTGGTCAATTGCGACAGACATAAGTTGACGGCAGCTGCATGGTCGGGCACATTCTGTTCGTGCTCTTCCCGATGCGCACCAATTTCGACGAAACAATGACTCTGTTCCTCACCAATTCGATCAATGCCCCCGCGGGCAAGCTGCACTTCGGCGGGCATATCGAACAGGCGATATTTGAAACTGGTGGAACCTAAATTGGCAACAAGTACTTTCATTGCAGGAATCCATTCTGTGACTTAAAGACTGGTGTTTCGACTTCCATTTCCCCGCTGCTCACACGTTGAGTGACGGGAAGAACCAACAGTACGCATCTTACATAAAGTGTGACATCAGGCTTTCGGAGGGGCGTGCGATCACATGAGCGCCAACCAGTTCTCCGATTTGAGAAGCGGCGGCGGCACCAGCGTCAACTGCTGCGCGAACCGAACCGATATCTCCCTGGATCACGGTTGTGATGTAGGCACCACCAATCTGAATCTGGTCAACCAGAGTCACGTTGGCAGCTTTCAGCATGGCGTCGGAAGCTTCGATTTGAGCAACCAGACCTTTTGTTTCAATTAAACCAATGGCTTCAGAACTCATTTTGTCCTCGATTTTTTTAGTTGTGATGGGTTGGGCTGCATTACTCTGAGCTGCATACCAGTTGAACGTCAACTGGTTATGTTCATCGTCGTTACGATCATGTTCAGGAATGTCAGCCGTCAATGTTCATAACCCGATTATGATTTCTTGGCAGCAGTCTTGGGCAGTACGCTGGCGAGTTCTTCGTGAGGACGCGGGATGACCTGAACGCTCACGACTTCTCCAACTTTGCTGGCAGCAGCTGCACCGGCGTCAACGGCTGCTTTCACAGCTGCAACATCGCCGACGACAAAACCTGTGACCAGGCCACTACCAACTTTTTCCCAGCCAATCATCTGTACGTTGGCCGCTTTCAACATTGCATCGGCGGCTTCAATCAGGCTGATCAGCCCTTTTGTTTCCACCATTCCCAGGGCTTCCATTGCTTTCGCCATGAGTCAGTTCTCCTTTTAGAGAGTGTTAAGAAAAAAAACAGTTCGTTGTTTCTGCAGAATCCTAAATCAGGTTCTGCGACAGGTATTTAAGATATCATCTGTTCGAGTTTGCAGATGAATCGGTTGCCGATCATTGTCAGATCAGCTGTGTTTGCATTTGCAGCCTTCAGGTACATAGAGTTTCACTGAAGTGGCATGGTCGAGGTCGACGGCGTTCCCTTCATCGGTGTCGATGTGGACTTCGAGTTTGACTTCAGGGTTTTCGCGGACGACAACGTCTTCCAGGACCGTCGTGCAGCCTGCAGATTCAATTCGCAGATGCAGGTTATCGCCGTTAGAGCAGCCGTAATAAGCACAGTCGGCGGGTGACATGTGCACGTGACGGGCGGCACGAATCACGCCGAATTCCAGTTCAACAACGCCTTTCGGGCCCATCAGAACGCAGCCGGGGGTGCCTTTGAGGTCGCCACTGATGCGAATGGGAACATCGAGTCCCAGCGAGATGGTGTCGGTAAAAGCAAGTTCGACTTGAGTGTCACCACGGCAGGGACCCAGGACACGCACGTTAGGAATCATCCGGCGGCGGGGGCCAACAACGGCAACCGTCTGAGTCGCTGCGAAGTAACCATCCTGGTACAGGTCTTTCTGAACTTCGAGCTGGGCACCTTTCCCGAACAGGACTTCCAGGTGCTCCTGTGAAAGATGGATGTGTCGGGCTGAGATATTGACGACCAGCGGGTTGGGAGCAGTCTGTGGTGTGGATGCCGTCCCTCCTGTTTGCTGAGACAAAGCCTGACGAACCAGTTGTTCTACCTGCGAGCGTGAGATGGAATTGGTAAGTTGTGTCATAATATCGGATCTCAATTTTTATGATTTGGTAATGACTTCAGAAAGGGATGAATTATGTTTCGACGACTGTAAGTTCGATGCCTGCTTTGTGAATGACGTCTTTCCACTCTTCGGTAATGCCGTCATCCACGACGATGTGGTCGACCCTGTCCAGTGGACACAGATAAGCGAGAGCCGAGTGTCCGAATTTGGTACTGTCTGTCACCACAATCACTTCTTCTGCTGCTTCAAACATTTGCTGTTCTGTTTCGACTAACAGCATGTTGCTGTTATAGAGTCCGTCTTCTGTGATTCCCCCGACGCTGATAATCAGTCGTCGGACATGGACACTTTTCAGTGATTCCACTGCGGTCTTCCCTAATGCGACCCCTGTTTTAGGAAACAGGAATCCTCCGATCAGCATCAGGTCAATCTGTGGCTGATTGACCAGCAGATTGGCGATCGGGAGTGAATTAGTGACGACCTGTAACTGTTTGCCCGCCAGTTGTCGGGCGACTTCCAGAGTAGTTGTGCCTCCATCCATCAGCACGGCCTCTCCCGGAGAGATCATGTTGGCCACTGCTTGAGCAACCTGCCTTTTTTGCCTGGATGACATAAAAGACCTGTCTTCAAAAGTGGCTAAGGATTCTCCACTATAAGCAGCCCCACCTCGGGTCCGCCTGATCTGACCGATTCCGTCAAGATACTCCAAATCCCTTCGAATGGTAGATTCAGAAGCGCCCACAGAATCCATCAAATCCACAAGGGACACAAAACCCTTGTTTTCTACTATCTTTAATATGCTTTCCCGTCTTTCGTCAAGCAACATTGACATGCAAACTCCTCCTGAGACGATATAGTTCCCTGTAGAATATGCCTCACAAAGCGCTGGCTATCAATCAATATATCCAAAATACCATCAGAAACTTTCAAAAACAATCAAAATCTGTCAGTTGTTTTGGATTTTCCTAAAGACTTCATCTTACCTAAAGAGAATATTCACTTTAGGGCGGAATTCATTAAAGTCTTCCCAGAGTATCTGTCTTGTTTCCTGACCAGGCTGCATCAAATCCGGAAAAATCCAGGAAGCAGTCAATCTGTGGTACCTGAAGTGAGCCGGTTCCGAAAATAACATTTGTTCTGAATCCCCGGATTATCGCTGTTGATCTGAATGTCTGTCCTCGAATTCAGGCGTTTGCAGGCAGGTTTGAACGCATTTTCTTCCGATGAAGTTTTAAGTAACAGCGTTCGTGCGCGCCAGGATGGTGTGCAGATTGGGCCATTCATGGAGGACCAGGATGAAAATCGGATTTCCTGTCACAGTCGGGTTACTCACCGCTTTGATCAGCGGGTGTGCTTCCAGTCCCGATCGACAGATCACCGAACTGGGTGAGTCGAAGCCAGTATCGATTGCACTTTGCGATCCCTCTCCGGTCAAAGTTAAAAGAGATGATTCTTCTCAACTCCCTGCCTCAACTGACCCTGAAACAAAGTTGGTTGCACACGAGCAGGCGGAAGAACTTCCATTCGCGGAATACGATATCCCTCTGGTCCCTGTTTCGGGTGCCTTAGAAGCTCACCCGCAAACTTTTTATAGTTTGAGTGATCTGGAATCACTGGCTCAGGCGAATAATCCCACATTGATTCAATCAGCAGCTCAAGTTGAAGCCTCTCGAGGTGCTGCTTATCAGGCGGGGCTCTACCCGAATCCGGTGGTTGGTTATGCCAGCGATCAGATTGGCATTGATGGAACGGCAGGAGAGTTACAGGGGGCCTTCGTCTCGCAGGAATTCGTGACAGGAGGCAAACTGAAACTGAGTCGGGCCAAGTGGACGCAGCAGATCTGTATTGCCGAAACGAATCTTTCGGCTCAGTATACTCGGGTGCTCAATGATGTCCGCATTCATTTCTATCGTACTCTGGCTGCACAGCAGATGCTGTCGGTTCACCATCAGTTGCTGGCAAATGCTCGGGATAATCTGCAGACTCATAAAGAGATGCTCAACCTGGGGCAGACTAATCAGGCGGGGTTGTTACAGGCAGAGGTCGACTTGCATCGCGCCCGGCTGAAGCAGATGGCGGCGGAGAATAATCTGGAACAGGAGTGGCGCGACCTGGTCGCGATGGTGGGAACTCCAGAGCTGCAGTGTACCATACTCAAGGGGTCGCTGGAACCAGCGACTGAAGTGTATGACTGGAGTTCAGCCATGCATCAACTTCTGGAAAACAGTCCGGAGATCGTAGCTGCCTGGGAACGGGTGCAGCACGATGAGATTACCGTGGAACGTGAACGTGTCCAGCCGATTCCGAACATTCTGGTGAATGTGGACTTCGGTCACAATTTTGAGACCAATAACAATGTTGCAGGAGTCACCGCCGGTCTGCCTCTGCCTGTATTTGACCGCAATCAGGGGACCGTTGATCAGGCGCTGGCTGATTTGAATCAGTCGCGTGCCAATGTAAAGCGTCTCGAGTTATCATTAATGAGTAAGCTGTCAGATAAGTACCGAGATTATCGAACGGCGCGGCAGCATGTGGAAACCTACCGGAGTGAAATGCTGCCTAAAGCAAAAGAGGCATATGATCTGCTGCATGAAAGTTATAAGCGCAGGCGTGCCCCCTGGCCCGAAGTGCTGATGGCTCAAAAGATCTATTACGATCTGCAGGCAGAGTACATCATGAGCCAGTTACAGTATCATGAAAGTGAGATTGCGATTCGAGGTATGTTGCTGACGGGGGGGCTGGAAGTTCCGTCAGCTCCGATGTCCGGCGGGCACATCGATGCGGTACCGAAACCGCGTTAAGCAAAGCATGATTCCCGAAACGCAGAAACTGAAATCAAGGAAAGGTCTACCAATGGGTTCACCCAACGATCGTCGGGATTTTCTGAAGCATGGAGCAGCAGCGACAGCCGGTTTGTTTGCTGCGAGTGCTACTATGGCCAAAGCAGCAGAATCTGCGGATACCGGTAACAGTCGGGCAGAAGGCGAAGCATTTCCGCGCATGCATCCGGGGCTGGGAGGACCGATTGGCAGCCCCACGGACCGGGGAAAGCTGGTGCCCGGATTGAGGGAAGCGGGACAGGCACCCGTGAATGTGATCGCACCGGATCTGAAAACGACCTGGGGTAAAATCGTGAACGGAGCGCGCGAATTCCATCTGCACGCGATGCCGGTCCGACGGGAAGTGCTGCCGGGAATCTGGATGGACGCTTATGGGTTTAACGGCCAGTTTCCCGGGCCGGTCCTGGAAATGTATCAGGGGGAGCGAATCCGGATCGTGTTTCGTAACGATCTGCCCGAGCCGACCACCCTGCATTCACACGGTCTGGAACTTCCGATCAGTTTTGACGGGATACCGGCTGTGACTCAGGATCTGGTCAAGCCGGGCCATACGTTTGTGTATGAATATGATGTGCATCAGGAAGGCAGCTATTTTCTGCATCCGCATGTGGCAATGCAGGAAGCGATCGGCATGGTAGTGCCCTTTATTATTCATCCCAAAGTCGCCTATGAGCCGACCGTCGACCGTGATTTCGTATTGATGACTCAGCAGTTTGCCATGCTGCCCAATGCTCATATTCCCAATACGATGTCGATGGACTGGAATTTTCTCACGATCAATGGTCGTTGTGGTCCCTATACCACTCCCCTGGTCTGTAAACTGGGTGAGCGGATTCGGATTCGCTTTCTGAACTTCAGTACGCTGCATCAGCATCCGATGCATTTGCACGGGCATACTTTCTGGGTGACGGGAACGGAGGGGGGACGAATTCCAGAGTCGGCCTGGATTCCAGGAAATACGGTGATTGTAGGTGTGGCGCAGTCGCGGGATGTGGAACTGATAGCGAACAATCCCGGTGACTGGGTACTGCATTGTCATATGTTTCATCACATGATGAATCATATGGTTTCACAGGTCGGGCCGATCATTCGTCAGAAAAAAGATGACCCTGGATTTAAGGTTCCCGGTTATCCGCAGATGATGAAAGGCATGTCGGATATGAAAGTGCTTCCAGAGGGTGAGGAACTGCCTTTTGATGATTATTCGATGCCGATGACCACAGAAGACATGCGGAAGATCAATGGACGTCGTGAAGTTCAGGGAATGCGGGAAGGCTGGTTCAAAGGAGTGAAAGGGCTGTTTACGGTGATGCGTGTGCTGCCTCCCCATCTGTACGATAAGGTCATGAAGACGGACGAACCGATTCCGCCTAACTCCAGCACGCCACTCAATCCACCGCCAGGCAGTCAGAAGCTTTGATTCAGGTTCGCTATTCAATCCTGAATAACGGTCCGCCGTTCGACGACTGTAATTTTACCGGCAGCGAACAGGCGAATCATTTCCGGATAGAGTTCGCATTCTGCCTGGAAGACATTGGCGGCGACCTGGTCGGGAGTGTCGGTTCCTGATACGGGAACGGTTTTCTGGCCGATAATCGGGCCGTGGTCATACTCGTTGTCGGCGAAGTGGACGGTACAGCCACTGACCTTGACGCCCCGCGCCACGACGGCTTCGTGTACCTTGTGACCGTAAAAGCCATGTCCGCAGAAAGCGGGGATGAGAGCCGGGTGGATATTCATCACGCGGTATTGAAAGTCTTCCGGAATATGAATCAGGGAAAGATAACCAGCCAGGGTCACCAGATCGGCACCAACTTCGCGACAGAGGCCGAAAATGGTTGTACTGAATTCGCTGATATCCTGAAAGTCCCGGCGGCGAACGACCTCGCAGCGCAGGCCGGCGGCTTTTGCCTTAGAGACTCCTCCACAGTCAGGTCGGCTGGCAATGACCAGTGGAACTTCAATATCGAGTTCACCAGCGTCTCGTTTCGCCAGGAAATTGGTGAGTGTCGTGCCGCCTCCCGAGATGAGCACGGCCAGTTTCAGGGGGCGTTTCGGTGAAGATTCGGTCGTGTGATCCACGTTCATACTGTTAGAACAATACTTTTAAATTATAAAACGAATGGGACTGTCAAGTACCTGAATCGTCTTGGGGTTTCGATTCAGAAGTTTTGGTTTCCGGTGTTTTATTTTCCGGCTGTGTTTTTTCCGCTGGCTTTTCCAACTGGTTGAAATCAACCTGGTCCTGAGTTTTCTGGAGTCGTCTTTCGCGGAATCGCTTGTCGCGCTGACTGGTTTTCCACATGGCGATTGCAATACCGGCAATCAGGATGACCAGTGTACCGGCCAGAATTTGCGAAAACAACCGGCTCCCCCGTTCGTCGACTGTCCGAGGGTTCCATTCCAGTTGTTTTGCCAGAATCAGGGGGGCGACGCGCGACGTATCTTGTGCGTTGTAGACGTACATCTTAAACAGATAGCCGGTTACTGTAACGTGGTCGATGACGTCGGTTCCTTCCGGCAATCCGTTTTTTAAGGCGGGAGGAACTTCCGTGCAAATGACGACTGTGGGATTTTGTTGTGAATCATCGGTAAACAGCCAGGCTTCATAGAGAGTTTTAATCCCATACTGGTTGTCATCTGCTGCCGGATAATGGATCAGTTTGCGGACACGACCTGTCAATGTGACGAGTCGGCCTTTGTAGCGATCACTGTTTTTGAAAAGATCCAGGAAGACAGGAATCTCCTTTTCGGGATGATCGCGGAATGATTTGAGTTCGGAACGGCGCTGTTGCAGGTTGAATTCGGCCGCCTGTTTCTGATCTTTCAGGCTGGTCTCGCGCAGGTGCTTGAGGACGTAATAATAGAGGGCCTTCTCATCATCCATAACGCCACCAAAGACTTTATCTTTGACTTCATTGAATAGCGAAGGAGCCAGTTGATCGGGAAATGGTCTGAAGGGATCTGACTGGGGTTCATCTGCCGATACGGTCAGTGGGGCTGTGACAGCCAGGCATAGAGTGGCTCCCAAAATTCTGATGTAAGACAGCATATCCTGCTCCCAGGGTTTCACTTCTTTAAGTTCTTTAATATAACAGTATTATGGCAATTGCCTGCTGAACCTATTTTGTCGAGAGTCCATCGATTTGTCGAGGTTAAAAATAAATAGCAGCGAGCTGAGATGCTGAGCGTAATTCCTTATTTGACAAGAGGTTTTGGCGTCTCAAAGCCGGGAGAGAGCATTGACACAAAACAGAGGATCTCTATAATTCCCTTCAATCGCAGACAGACTAAATGCTGCCGATTGCTTGAATTATTATTGAGTAGAGCGATCCCCCATTCAGAAAGTTATGTCATTGCAGGGTAGTCGAGAAGATTTTCTCTGCTTTTTTTCAAGGTATATACTGAATCCAATTGTTACGGAGACAACCAGTAATGGCTGAAAATGTTTTGGAATTTACTGATGCGAACTTCCAGTCTGAAGTATTGGAAGCATCTGAACCTGTCCTGGTCGATTTCTGGGCTCCCTGGTGTGGTCCCTGCAAAATGATGATGCCCACCATTGAGGAAATCGCCAGTGATTATTCAGGCCGCGTTCGCGTCGGAAAATTGAATACAGACGAGAATCCTGGTATTGCATCGGCCAGTAGTATCAATGCAATCCCGACAGTAATGCTTTACAAGAATGGTGAAGTGGTCGAAAAGTTTGTAGGTGTGACACCAAAAGAACGTTTTGCTGCTTCGCTGGACAGCCAGCTATAAGCACGAGTCTTATAAGCTGTGTGATATAGATTCAGAGTGGGCAGAGGAGTTGTTGATACTCCTTCTCTGCCCTTTTTGTCATAAGTATATTCGCGTTATTCCGGATTGGATGTTGCATTCAGGAATTGGATTCCACAGCTTCAATCTCGATTTGAGTAACGTCGCGAGACGCTTTTCAGGGAAAGGAATCCCGGCATGAGCGAAGAAACCCGGCCCGACCAGAAATCTCAGGCACCCTCATCGTTTTCAGGTATAAAACGTCCTGCCAGTGACACAGCCGACTCACTTCCGTTGAGCAGTCCTCCGGGAGTAGAACGCCGCGCGGATGCGCCCCATTCATTCACTGAACCGGGAAGCCTGCCAGAGAGCTCTTTCTTCAGTGATCAGAAACAGAAGGAGTTGGAAGAAAGCCTTTCGCATGCAGCGCAGGCGGCAGAGATCCAGACTCAGGGAGCTGCAGAAGCGGGCGCTTCACTAACCGGTGCCGAGTTGCTGTCCCAGGCAGGGGAAATCGCAAATTATCTGAAGTCCCAGTTTTCCGAGATCAGTCGCCGCGAACAGACTGTCACCAGTCAATTGAATGAAATCGACAATGAGCGTCGCAAAATTCGCATGTGGGTGGGACAGATTGAGGAGCAGTATGACGAACGGGAAGCCAGCGTTCGCGAAAAAGAAACGGAACTGATTCGCAAAGCTGTGGAGTGTGAAAAGCTGGCGAAGACCGTGCAGCGGGAACAGGAAAAAGTATTCGCAGCCCAGGATTCTCTGGAGCAGGAACGCGCAGAAATGCGAGACCAGATCCTGCGGGAATTTGCGGAACAGCGGGAATCGCTGGAGCGACAGCGACTGGATCTGATCAACGAACAGAAACGGATTCGTGAGCAGGTCCTCGAATCGCTGTCTGAGCAGCGCAATGAACTGGAACACGACCGCGCTGAGTGGCAGGGAGTCAAACAGACAGAACTGAACCATTTGAAACGGGAGCGTGAAGTTCATGAAGAGGCGGTACGGAAAGTCGAAACAGAACTGACTTCACGGAAAGAAAAATTCGAACTGGAGCTGAAAACCAGACAGTCAGACTGGGATTCGAAACGCCAGGCGGAACTGGAGGCTTTGGAATCCCGCAAGCGGGACTTTGTGATCAGTTCCGAAGAGATTGAGCATCAGCTCAAAATCCAGCGGGAAGACCTGCAGCGCGAATACGGTGCGCGTGAAGAAGAATTTGATCAGAAGCGGACCTTGATCGAGAACCGGATCAAATTTCAGGAAAACCACCTGCTGCGTCTGCGAAAGCAGATTGAAAAAGAACAGCATGAATTCCAGCGCCAGCAACAGATTCAACAACAGCAGCATGAGCAGAACGAGCGGATTCACATTCTGCGGATGAAGCAGCTGGATCGGTTCCGTGATCTGTTGCAGCAGCGCGAACAATCGTTGACCAAGGAACGCGCACTGCATGCGGAACTGCGTCGCTCTGTTGAACGCTACGAACAGAACCAGAAGCAGAGAATGTCAGGCGAGTACGAAGTCTGGCAGAAAGAGCGGGATGCCCAGAAAGCAGAACTGCGACGGCAGCATGACATGCTGGCTTTGCATGCAGAAAATCTGGAACGCCGCCGCGAACGGCTGGATACGTTGCGGGCAGAAGTCGAAGAGACGCATCGTGGTACCCTGGAAATGAGACTGGCCCTGGAAGAAGGCTGGGCGCAGTTGACACAGGTAGAAGGTGATGAGGCAGCCCGCGAACGGCTGGAAAAGGCCAGGGAGGCACTCGCTGCCCACTATCGACAGTTGCGTGAGTCGCTGTCTGTCGAACGTCAGGAACTGGATCATTCCCAGGAACTCTTTCATCGTCATCGTGATGAATTCCGACAGGAGCGCCAGGATCTTTCTGAATGGGTGGCAGAACGCGACGAGCAACTGCGTCAGCGCAGCGAACAATTGCGATTTGAAGCGGAGCAGCTGGCAGTTCGCGATGCGGCCTGGGGGCAGAAGCGGGAAATCTGGTTGCAGGAGAAAGTATCTGCTGAAGAAATTATCCGCAATTTACTGGAGCAACTGACCGAATTGTCTGTAGGCCAGGGAGCAGCAATTCAGCTGGCAGCAAAAAAGAACCAACAGCCACAGGGGCGGGACGCAACGGTAAAGCCTGCTGAGATTGCATCAAAAGAAACAGATTCCAGGAGCATTGAAGAGATTCTGGACCCGCGGGATTAACGCAGATCTTTCCAGGCATCCCAGCAGAGGAACAGTACCAGTCCTGCGGAAATCAGGAACATGATGTCCATCATGGTGCTGCCCCGGAAGGGGATTCCCATTGCAATGTCTACCAGGGCGAGTAATGCCACGATTCCGGATACGGCCATTGAGCCCATGATCATTTTTTTGGGTGCATCCGCCATGGCGATTCCCGTTCCTCTCTACTCATGCTGAAGCTGTATGATTTATGGATGTCTGTCTGAGCTGTACTTTCAGAAAATAAATCAGACCCCGAGTGAGCTCTGTTTTTGTTTTTCTAGAGCGCCTCACATTTAACCGTAGCGTCTGTCAATTTAATCTACGCAGCCCAAATGGACCTGGAGACGCTACCGCAAAACTGGCCACAGTCTAAGTATAGCTTAAGGTCTGGTGTAATTTCCAGTCGATTCTTGTGTCAGAGTTTCTATAGTGAACTCGAATCTTACCCGCGACTGGAACGGGACCGATAAAACCGCTACAAAGCCGATATTCAGCAGCTCAGGAGAGCGAACAGAGTTCGATAATATGGCCATCGGGGTCATTGACGAACGTCTGTGTAGCCCCATCCGGTCTGGACTTGGGAGGGGAGACGATGGGAATCCCCTGTTCTACGGCTTTCTCGTATGCCTGTTTAGCATCGTCCACCTGAAAAGCAAAATGGTGTGTCCGCGTATTCTGCTCGGGGTTGGCATTACCTGCCCGACCCGACTGATCGTGTTCAAGGATCAGGTGGATCTGCTGATTTCCAATCTGAAACCAGTGTCCGTCGAAAGTAAACGCGGGCCGGGGAACATGATCCATGCCTAGAAAATCGACATAGAACTGGCGGGAAGCTTCCAGATCCTTGACAACCAGTGTGATATGATCAAATGACTGGACCTTCAGATTATCAGTAAGGGCAGAATCACTCATGTGTTGCATTTTCTCCCGTATCGAAGTGAATCAGGATGCGGCGGAAGCCATGATCGGTTCGCCGACACTCCAGTTGGCACCATCACGGACGATGTGTCTGTAGAGTGTATCGCGTTCTACAGGGATGCGTCCTGCTTCTTCAATGAGTCGGTGTAACTGCTCGACAGTCAGACCTTCGGGTGTTTTGGCGCCGGCGTCATGGTAAATCAGTTCATGGACGACGGTACCATCCAGATCGTCTGCACCGAAGCTCAAAGCGGTTTGCGCCGTCTTTTCTCCCAGCATGATCCAGTAAGCTTTGATGTGATCAAAGTTGTCGAGCATGATCCGGGACAAGGCGATCACTTTCAGGTCCATCAGGCCGGATGGTTTTTTGATTTCTGACATCCCCGTATTTTCGGGATGAAATGCCAGTGGGATGAATGTCTGGAATCCACCTGTTTCATCCTGCAGTTCCCGAAGGCGGCAGAGATGATCGACGCGGTGTTTTGCCTGCTCGTAGTGTCCATACAGAATGGTCGCATTACTGCGGAGACCCAGGTTATGTGCTTCGCGATGAATTTCGAACCAGCTTTCGGCGTCCGCCTTGTGTTCGCAGATCTGTTCGCGGACTTCGGGATGAAAGATTTCCGCGCCGCCACCCGGCATACTGGAGAGACCGGCTTCCATCATCTGTTCAAGAACCCAGCGGACCGGCTTTTTGGTCATGAAGCTGAACCAGTTGATTTCCACGGGAGTCCAGGCTTTGATGTGCAGTTCAGGGTATTCCTCGTGGATGATGCGAACTACATCAAGATACCACTCAAATTTCTTCTGATGATGCAGACCGCCAACCACGTGAATTTCAGTAGCACCGGTGCTGCGTGCTTCCTGAACCCGTTCGCGGATCATGTCATCGGTGAAGGTGTAACCGCGGGGAGATTTGAGATCCGCCCGGAATGCACAGAACTTGCAGCGATAAACACAAACATTCGTGGGATTCAAATGAATGTTGGTATTATAAAACGCAAAATTGCTGTTTTTGCGTTCGCGTATCCGATTGGCCAGATCACCCAGCGTCAGAATGTCGACTTTCTCATCGAGGAAAACGCCTTCATCAAAGGTGATGCGTTCTCCCGCGTCGACTTTGCGGGTAATGAGCTCCAACTGTTCCTGTTCGTTTTGATTCAGATTCATCAGACTGACTGTTGATTCTTTTCGTTGTTGGGATATCAGATTAAGTCTCTGGTGGTCAGGAAGACCACTCAATGAAAGATTGCTTCTATTATTGCGTTTCAGAGCCTCTTATGCGAGCCAGACGTCAATCAATCCCACAAAGAACAATCCAATACTGATCACGGCGTTCACATGAAAAAAGGCGAGATTAACACGTCCCAGATCATCCGGATTCACCAGTAGATGCTCATAAACCAGAAGTCCGGCTACGGCCAATACCGCGATTAAAAAGGGGATTCCCAAGGCAGCAACATACCAGAGGCTGAACAGACAGACGATCGTCATGAAATGACTGAACATAGCGAATCGCAGCGCTTTTCTGATCCCCCAGCGGGAGGGGATACTGGACAGTCTGGTTTCCTGATCGAAATGAACATCCTGACATGCGTAGATGATGTCAAATCCACCGACCCAGAAAAAGACAACCGCTCCCAGCAGCAGCGGTTCCAGGGACAGACTGCCGCGAATGGCGATCCAGGCAGCGATTGGGGAGAGCATCAGAGCGGTAGAGAGCCAGTAATGGCAGAAGATCGTGAAGCGTTTCGCATAGGAATATCCCAGCAGAAACAACAGGACGGGAATCGAAAGATAGAGTGGCCAGCGATTGGGCAGAAACAGGAGTGTCGAGGCGATAAATGCCAGCGAAGTCAGGATCGTAAACATTGTGACGGTACGGACACTGATCAGACCGGCGGGAAGATGACGGCCTTGAGTACGTGGATTTTGCGCATCGATCTCACGGTCAACGAGCCTGTTGAATGCCATGGCTGCGGAACGGGCGAACAACATACAGAGCAGAATTCCCACCAGTTCCTGCCAGCGAACCTGCTGTCCGCGCCAGGCCAGAACCGCTGATAAGAGGGCAAACGGGAGAGCAAAAATCGTATGGCTGAAACGAATCAGTTCCAGCAGAAGGCGCAGTCGGGCCAGCATTACATTGATCCGGTAAACAGTGGGAAAAGATCCTGCCGGGCAGGATTGAAGCACGCAATTGGATGCTGTATCTTAGCGGATGGGGAGATGACACCCAACCCAGAGCCTGCTGAAACTGTCAGTGCTCCAGAGGAAATCGGGATCAGACCAGAGGCTACCTGGTCGGAAAGGTGTTCAGGGAAGCCACATAATTCAAAAAGCGTTCATCGACGCCGGGAATATTACGGGGGAGCCGGGCACTTAGGACTTCCGGTTTCTCGTTGCTTTTCAGCTCCGCCAGATATTCAAGCAGCGTATCTCTGGTTTCCGGAGTGCTGTTCAGCATGAAATGAACCCAGGCCCAGGCTTCCTGGTAATCGACCCGCTGCATCTGTGATACTTTTTCCAGCTGTTCCAGCCGTTTCATATCGGGTTTCCAGCCATTATTCAGCGCTGCGGAGAGTCGTGATGCATGGTCTCGATTGATCTGACCGGGGGTATTACCGGCGACTTCAAAATATTCGGCAAGACCTTCATCGAGCCAGAGGGGGACGGTCTTCAGACTGGCATGTAAGAGACCGTGCGTGAATTCATGTCGCAGGTCTTCCTGGATACGATCTCCCCAGAATGTGTAGACGGCGAGTTCCTTCGGTGTACCAACAAAGTAAGCGCGTCGTGGTGGCAATCCCGGATAGGTTAAATCGAGGTAATTGCGGTATTCTTCCTGGTTCGAAAACAGATAAACGGTGACCTGTTCGCTGTTCAGAGGAATATTCAGCGTCTCAGCAACATCTTCGCGCAGTTTAATCAGATCCTGAAAGAGCTCGTGGTCCTGTCCCAGTTTAAAATCACTGAGCACAATGAGCTGCTCCGCACTGACACTATGCCGGGCAGGTAGATGGACGGTCTGATTTTTGGCAACCGAGCGACAACCGGAAGAAAGCAACAGGCAGCCCAACACACAGACATTCAAAACGGCTGCTTTGAATGCGACACGCGACATCATGTCTGAAGTCTTGTCCTGACTGACGGGGTTTTCTGGTTTCACGATTGGTTGTGTTATCTCATGTGGCAATGAAAGAAGTTACTGGAAGGTCAAGCAGATTATTTGTAGCGATGATCAGGAGTCGCCTGTCGGGCAGCTGAACGTTTTTTATCTGAGCTCTGAAACAGTCCGTCGAAGATACTGCCATTCGATGCAGATTGGATGATGAGATTTCCTTTTCCATTCTGGATCAACGACTGCGCAAGTTGGGGATGGCTTTTCCAGGTGGCTGCCCGCCATTTGCGGATGTCAGCGTAGGTATCCTGCAAACCCACTTGTGATTTGGGGATAAAGAGCCAGCCTTCCCTGGATTGGACAATATGATATTCAAAGGCAGCATACATGCCTCCTGCTCCTATGAGCATGAAGATCAGTGCCGCGATGATTCGGCGCATCTTAATCACTTCCTTGTGTTTCTTAAAACTGCTTCGCCTCAGTTCAGGGGCGGAATCATCTCAGAATCCGTAAAACGCGGCAAGAGTGAACTGTCTGTTTTCGGTAAAATGTATGTACGTTAGTCACTCTCTGGTGGTGGGTTTCCAAAGACATCACCGGGCCGGATCTGTTTTCCACACAAAAACTGACTGATTTCCATGGCACGTTTTCCCTGGGGCTGGATTTGTCTGATTTCCAGCAGACCGTCCCCCGTGCAGAGAACGACACGTTTTGTGCTGCTGAAAACGACTGTCCCCGGCGTGAATTCCCGCGATTGAGGTTCGATTTCCAGCGATTCCAGAGCTTCTTTTGAGAGTTTTTCGACATCCAGAATCAGTAATCTGAGTGGTTCATGACCAGATTGCAGCAGAAATGAAAAGGGGCTCGGCCAGGGTTGCATGGCGCGCACGTGGCAGGCAATCTGCTCGGCTGTCTGATTCCAGTCGATGGCACCTTCCTGTTTGTCGAGCGTGGGGGCAAATGTGGCGGCAGCATGATCCTGCGGGGTTTCTACCAGAGTTCCCTGTTCGATCTGGTCGAGGACATCCATCGCCAGGGGCGCAGCCAGTTCAGCCAGTCGATCCTGTAACATACCGGTCGTTTCTTTCGGATCGATGGGAGTTTCCACCATCGCTGCGACAGGACCGGAATCGAGAGCACGTTCAATCCGAAAGAGGGAGACGCCGGTCATCGTCTCGCCATTTCGAATCGCATAAAGAATGGGGGCAGCACCGCGATAGGCCGGGAGCAGAGATGCGTGCAGATTGAACGCACCCAGGCGGGGCAGATCGAGGAGTTTTTGTGAGAGGATCTGTCCATAAGCGGCGACAAGCAGGACATCTGCTTTCAACTGGCTGAGTTCTTTCAGGGATTCAGGTGTATTAATTTTCGCAGGCTGAAAAACGGGTATGCCATGTTCCAGCGCGAGTTCTTTCATCGGGTTTTTATGGCGGTGATGCCCTCGCCCTGTGCGATCAGGCTGCGTATACAGTCCGAGGACCTCGTGTTGAGAATCAATGAGTGCCTGAAAGGCGGGGATGGCGAAAGTGCCGGTACCCATCATGACCACTTTTAATGCCACTGTGGTGTCTCCTCATAGCGGACCGGTAAGCAATAGAAAGGGAAGCAAAAAGTTATGCTGGACCCACAGTTGAACTGTAAACTGAATGCGCGATAATCTACAGGCAGACGATGGTTTTTCAGCCCAGTTCCTGTTCGAGTTGCGCCAGTTGATTGCGAATTTCTTCATCAGGCGGGTACTCACCCGTCTCCTGTTTGTGACGAAATTCTGATTCGAAATCGGCAATCAGTACGTCGATTTCATTGCGTTTGGCTTCTACCATCCGGTCAGGGAACATGATGCCTTCAATATGATCGTGTTCGTGTTGCACGGCGCGGGCGGCGAGATCATCCAGTGTGATTTCAAACAGCTGTCCGTTCAGATCATAGGCTTCGACTGTGATTTCTTCCGACCGTTTCACATCACCATAAACCTGAGGCAGGCTCAAGCAGCCTTCTTCCCCTTCCGCAGTTCCTTTACGCTTCGTGATCTCGGGATTAATGAACACGAATTCTTCTTCCGGTTCATTGGGGTCCGAAGTGAGATTGATCACGAACAGGCGATAGGGCAGCGCGACCTGATTGGCGGCCAGGCCGATTCCCCGTGCTTCGTACATAAGATCAAACATATTCCGTACAATATCACGCAACTCGGGTGTGATACTTTTAACGGGTTTGGATTTCCAGCGAAGGGCCGGATGCGGATAATTAACGATTTGCAAAGCAGGCATAATAACAGATACCCGGTGGGGTATGATACACAGACGAAGTTCCAGAAACCAAAAGACCCTCAATCTGCTCGCAGGGAATGCGCAGCATGAAAGACGGATCACATTAGTACCTGTATATCAAGGCTGAACTGTAGATACAATCCATATCTCTGCGAACAACAGGTTTGTTGCAGTATTTTGTTCCACCCGGACCGTGTCCCCTACAGGGCGCACTTTCACCTGCCTGTCGGCCTGAACCAGGCCGAGATGATAGAGCGCCCGGGAGTAGTGAATTCCCGGGAGCTGTTAATACATTGGCAGTGGATCCAGTGGTGCGTAGGCCGTTGTAGGCACAGATCCCTGAATTACAGGAGCACTGGCTGTTGACTGATAGGTATCGTAAGTATTGTACGCTCCCTGTGGTGCATAGGTGGGGGCACCAACACCGCAGTTACCGGTTGAACAGCCACCGCCACCACCACTAAAGGGGGCCATTGTGGGGCCGTAATTACAGCTGCCACATGAGCCATATCTTCCGCACTGGCAACCTGTTGTCAGGGCGATCAACGCGAGACCCAGCATCGTAATTCCGAAACGTTTCATGAGTTCAATCCTTTTCTTCTACAAAATAGCGAGTGAAAAATTCAATCGCTGAAATCAAGCTTTCATGGGGAAAATCAGTTTTTACGAAGCAGCAGCAGCTGCAAAATTATTGAAGTCAAATGGAATCAGGCTGGAAGAGACTCCCGCCCAATGTGCAGTAAATCCGCCGGGATGGCGTTCGGGGTTGTTGGCGAACGCGGTAACATCATCTCTGATCTCATTCACACCCCGATATAAGGCAACCGTGGCTGAATGCTGGCTTCTCCAGATCTGCAGCCCGGGGCTGAATCCTTCGAAGTTTCCTGAGATAATGGTTTCCCAGCCGGTGGAAAGTCGATTGATACTGACAGAGAATTCACTTCTCAGTTTCCACCAGCGAAAGAATGTATCGAGTGAAGTTATCCAGACCAGCGACATCTGTTTACGGTCCAGTTGAATGTCCTGGAATAACTGACTGAGTTCTTCGCGTGACGAAACAGACGACAGCGAAACCGGTAATCCCTGGCGATATCTGCTGATCAGTTCCACACGCAGTTTTCTCTGAGTTTCCGGATTTGATTCGGCCTGCCATTCCGCTTCTGATTTGCAATGCAGCAAATCCAGCGACACAGGTAAGGGGCTCATCACATTAGAGAATTCGCGAAAATCATTTCCGAGTGCGGATTCATCATAACAGATCACACCCTGGTAGGGATAAGGATAATCTCCCAGGCGGATCCAGGCGCCTCCCGACTGTTGAATGCGTGTTTTCAGTTGAACCACAAACTGTGAGTTGAACTGTTCTACTCCGGAGTTGGCTTTTTTAGCCAGTTCCGGAATGGTGCGGCCAATGCCTGTCTTATTATTGAATTCTGCCAGATCAATGATGGGGATCCTGCAGCGAGAGAGAATCTGCAGTTCCTGTTCATTGAAGCATTTCTGAGAACCAACCAGCAGAAGATTCCAGCGGGATGACTGATACCCTGTCAGATAAGTCAGATCGTCCTGAAGTTCTGTCACCGGCAGTCCCATTTCGCGCAGTCCTTTTACGACAGGAGTCGAAACTCCAGCCAGCAGGATCGGATAATCCGGTAAGTGACGCGAGACGGACATGGTTTCAATAGTCTTTACAAGAAATGATATGGGGTGCTGAGTAAATTCGTTTCCTCGAAAACAAATCACTGCGGTATCAACTCGAAGTGTCAGGTGTGAATCAATTGATGGGTAATCAGTGTGGGAGGTGAGTGACCAGCCTATAGAACAGGCGCAGAGATCACTAATGTGAGGCGGGAAGATATTGCTTTTCCAGATTCAGGTCAATACGAAAGAATGAAATGAAATCAAAAAGCGTCAAACCTTTAATCTTTTTTCCATTTTCAATCTGTTTTTTGAAAAAATATTGATTCGCTGCAATCAAAAACAGGGCAGAATTATCTTCTGAAAGAGTCAGCCAAGTCACCTGGATTCTTGAAAGGGGTAACGTTTTCTGCACGCGAAACGTCAAAATGAAACAGGAGAAAACAGTTCAACGGGCACCATGAATTTCTCTTTAAAATTGGGGTTGGTGAAAATCAGGAATGCCAACTATAATCCGCCTCTCGCGAAACAAATGGATTGGTTTGCGGGAACAACTTTTGTAGAACTACTGAGATGTCAAATGGTTTCGTTCTGAGCAAGAGTTTACAGAACGAAGACTTTTACTGACTGATATAACAACAACGTCTAAGCATGGAGGCGCGGCGTGGAAACAGTTCTGGTTATTGGACTTGAAACGGTTGCCGGAGCAAATATTGCAACCTGTTTATCCAGTCGATATCGGGTTGTCGGATTAACTTCAGCTTCACCAGTTTCCATCCAGGGATGTGAAACTCATACTTATCAGGAAGACGATGTCGAAACAGCCGAGCACTGGCTGTCGATGGTTCGTCCCAACTGGGTTGTCTATTGTGGCGTTGCCGCGAATTCCGCCTGGACTGTTGATCCTGAAAAATTTTCAACAAAAGATCCTGTGCTCGCAGTGCGTAACTGGGTGAATGCTGCTGAACTGCATTCGTCCCGCTTCACACATATCTCTTCTGATGCCGTCTTTACAGGGCCCTGGATGTTCCATGAAGAGGACTGTCAGGGGCTGTGTGAAAGTCGACAGGCAGAAGTACTGCGGGCCATTGAACGTGAAGTCAGTCTGTGTGATAACTCACTGATTATTCGCACCAACGTGTTTGGCTGGACTCCTGCCGCTTATGGTCAGGGACAGATTGAAAGCCTGGTACAGTCGCTGGAAAACGGGTCATTTTCCGAGCAGGACTGCTATCGGCATGCCACGCCTTTACTGGCAACGGATCTGGCAGCGATCATCGAACACGCTTATCAGGAACGATTGACGGGGACCTTCCATGTGGCGGGTGGAGAACGAATCAGTCCGATCGAATTTGTGCAGCGGCTGGCTGCCACATTTGGTCTGACGGTGCCGGTACTCCCCCGTGCTACTGTACTCAATGAACGCACGACAGGTTTTGCGAACGGCGAAACTTCACTGCATACACGTAAAATTCGTCGGTCACTCAGCATTTCGATGCCGATGCTGGATGATGGATTACAGCGACTGTTCGATCAGCAGCACAACGGTTATCTCAACCGGTTGAACAACGCTCCGGCTCGACTCTATGAGCAGGAAATTGCTGCCTGAACCAGGTCAAAAGAATCAATAAGAAAACCCCTTGCCAGAAATGACAAGGGGTTTTCTTTTATTTCAGGCCAGAATTTTTGTGACAATTTTCGCTGGATTGACTCCGATCAGTTTTTGATCGAGCCCCTGGAAGCGAAACGAAAGTCGATCCGGATTCAGTCCCAGCAGGTGCAATATCGTGGCGTGCAGGTCGTAAACGGGGACTTCATCTTCGATTACATTGAAGCCAAAATCGTCTGAACCACCAATGGTGGTGCCCCCTTTGATCCCGCCACCGGCCAGCCACATGGTAAAGGCGTTGGGGTGATGATCGCGACCATCATTACCCCCCTGCACCATCGGGGTACGGCCAAATTCTCCCCCCCAGACCACGAGGGTGTCCTGTAACAGTCCACGTTGTTTCAGGTCTTTGATTAAAGCGGCAGAAGCCTGATCGGTGGCTTTACAATTACTTTTTAATCCGCTGACCAGTCCGCCATGCTGGTCCCAGGATTCATGGAAGAGTTGTACACAGCGGACCCCCCGTTCTACCAGGCGACGGGCCAGGAGACAGTTATTTGCGAACGAGGTTTTGCCTGGTTCTGCACCATACAGATCGAGTGTCTGTCTGGTTTCCTGGCTCAGATCCATCACATCAGGTGCACTGGACTGCATGCGATAAGCCATTTCAAAGGAATTAATTCTGGTTGCAATTTCGGGATCGCCAACCTGATCAAGGTGTTTCTGGTTTAATGCCTTGAGTGTATCCAGAGAATCACGTTGCAGTTGTGCAGAGACACCAGGAGGATTCTGCAGATAAAGCACGGGTTCCTGCCCTCCTCGGAACATGACGCCCTGATGCGTGCTAGGCAGAAAGCCACTTCCCCAGCAGGAACTGCCGCCACTGGGGCCTTTGTTTCCTGAACTGAATACGACAAAGCCGGGAAGATTTTTCGATTCGCTGCCCAATCCGTAAATAGTCCAGGCACCCAGGCTGGGTTTGCCGAACAACTGGGATCCGGTGAGGGCCTGTATCTGGGCCGGCGCATGATTGAAAGCGTCGGTTTTCATACTTTTTACAATTGCGATGTCGTCAACCACTTTTGCCAGGTGCGGCAGGATTTCCGAAACTTCCGCTCCACATTCTCCATGTCTTGCAAATTTAAATTTCGGACCAAGGAATTTGGAATTGGGATTGATAAACGCGGCCCGATATCCTTTTAAGAGGTCTTCTGGCGGCAATTGACCGTCGAATTTGCCCAGCACCGGTTTATTATCAAAGAGCTCCAGGTGGCTGGGCCCTCCCCCCATAAACAGGAAGATGATATTTTTTGCCTTGGGAGGATGGTGGGGCTGATGCGGTGCCAGGGGATCTTGAACGGCACCAGCTTTTGAACCGGCGGCATAACCGGATTCCTGGAGCAGTTGATTGACGGCAATCGCTCCGAGGCCGACTCCACATTGTTCCAGAAACCAGCGGCGGGCGATGGGATGTGCCGGGTGATTCAAGTGATTCATCAGTCTTACCTGTTCAAGTTTACGCGTTGATTCGATGGTTGGCTATTCTTTAGTGATGGTTTCGTCCATGTTGAGTAATACCCGCGAGAGGGCGACCCAGGCAGCAAAATCCGTTGTAGCATCTTTGGTCTTTTTCTGGTTGGAAATCTGTTTTGCTTCTTCGGGATGGTCGACAAAATAGTGACGCTGTCTGTTCAGGAACTGAGACAGTACCTGTTTTTCCTCCGCAGACGGATAACGGGATACGCAACGCCGAAAGGCTGTTTCGATCCTCGATTCCTCTGAACCTGAATTGGCTGAGAGTATTGTCTCTGCAAGCCCGACAGCACATTCCATAAACAGGGTTTCATTCAGTGTGGTTAATGCCTGCAGCGGTGTATTGGAACGTGTGCGTTTGACGGTAGAAATATCACCATTGGGCGCGTCAAATGCCTGGAGCATGGGGTAAGGAACCGAGCGGAACCGGAACGTATAGATCGCGCGGCGGTAGCGTTCGGCATCTTCTTCCACATTCCACGTTTTCGGTCCATAACTGGCCGGTTTGTCGAACAGGAAGGCAGGAGCAGGCGGATAGACAGAGGGGCCGCCAATTTCCGGATTTAACAAACCGCTGGCCTGTAACGCAATATCCCGGACGATTTCCGCGTCGACACGATACCGCGGTCCCCGCGCCAGCAGGCGGTTGTACGGATCTTTAGCATATAATTCCGGGCTGACCCGGGATGACTGCTGATAAGTTCGGGAAGTTACAATCAGTGTATGCAGCTTCTTCAGGTCCCAGCCTTCATCCATGAACCAGACAGCCAGCCAGTCGAGCAGTTTTCGATGTGTCGGTGCAGCTCCTTGAGAGCCCAGGTCTTCACTGGTGGAAACGATTCCCTGGCCGAAGTAGGCCTGCCAGACCCGGTTCACAATCGCGCGGGCTGTCGTCGGCGATTGACGATCAACAAGCCAGCGGGCAAATGTCAAACGATCGACGGGGGTATCTGCGGGGAGTGTGTTCAGGAAACCGGGCACACCTGGCTGCACCACCTGCTTTTGTTTGAGGAAGTCGCCACGATCCAGCAGATGGGTTTGCCGGGGCTGAGGACGTTCCTGGTAAACCAGCTGAGTAGTACCTTCCGGATGCTGTTTCCAGATGGTTTCGATACGCTTATTTTCCGCAGCCCATTCCGGGATTGTTGTTCGCCAATAGCTGAAGATCTGGGCCTGTTGTCGAGGGGTTCGTTCGGCATCGGGAATCGTCAGAATTTCTCTGACTCGATCAGGGACCGGATCAGCGTGTGCATTCGGACTATTACTCCAGGAAATGCGAAAGCGGCCGAGATTCATGGTTTGATTATTGTCACTGTTCCAGCCACCATGCATCTGAACAAGACTGATGGTTAATCTACTGCCTTCCGGGTAGCCGAATGGCTTTTCAGCGCGAAAGACTGCTTCGTGGGGCTGGTTCTGTCGCCCTGGTCCCGCGTCGATTCCCCAGGCGGTTGAGTTGTCTCCATCAATCGCGTAACTGACAGGTCCGGTAAACCCGCGGACTCCTTTTTTGTCTTCATAGGGATACTGCAACTGCAGTCGAGGGTTACTGAAATCGGCGGTGGCTTCTGCGAATTTGATGCTGGTTTTCTGCTTGGGGGCCTTTAGATCTGCGACAGACAGCTTGATATCGGTGAGAGCGCACAAACCGGATGTGGCGCGACCCGGTCCTCCTGCTGGCAGATTGGGGTGGTTTAACAGCTCCAGACGGATGGCAGTGATCTCGGAGGAGTCGGTCTCAGCTTCAAAGTTTGAGGTGAATCGGGATGGTGCATAACCCTGTGCCAGCATGGAATGATCGGGCTGTTCAAAGTAGCGCTGAGAGTTGCTGTCAATATTTTTCAGTTTCAATACATGCCAGACTGGTTGGTTCTGCTGTATCTGTTTTTCCCAGGCAGCCAGGCGTTGCGGCCAGTCGGGTGATGTGTTTTTAAGCGACTGTTCAATCGACTTGATTTCGATCAACAGTTTTTCCCGCTGCTGTTGTTCTTCATCTGTATATCCCCGCATGCTGGCTTCATACGAGTTGTTGATACAGGCAAAAATCTGATAGTAATTTTCATGCGTTAACGGATCGTATTTATGCGAATGGCACTGGCTGCATTGCAGGGTCAATCCGAGAATACTTTTTCCGATTGTGTCCATGCGGTCAAACATGGCAGCCATCCGAAATTCTTCAGGGTCGATACCCCCTTCTTCATTGAGCATGGAATTGCGCATGAATCCGGTGGCAATTTTCTGATCTTGTGTTGCCTGAGGAAGCTGATCACCGGCGACCTGTTCAATGACGAACTGATTGTAGGGCATGTTCTCATTTAAGGCATCAATCACCCAGTCTCGATAAAGCCAGACTTCGCGGGGGGCATCTTTTTCATAACCGTTGGAATCGGCGTAGCGGGCTGCATCAAGCCAGAGACGTCCCCAGCGCTCTCCATAATGAGGAGAGGCCAGCAGGCGTGCAACCTGTTTCCGGTACGCATCGGGACTCTTGTCGGAGAGAAATGTATTGATCTCTTTAATGCGTGGCGGAAGGCCAGTCAGGTCCAGACTCAACCTTCGCAGGAGCGTTGTCTGGTCTGCTGGTTCAGAGAATGAAAGCTGCTGCCGTTCCAGTTTTTCCAGTACGAATACATCAATGGGGTTTTGAATTAATTCTGGTTGTCTGACTTCAGGTAATTCTGGTTTCACTGGTGTCTGAAAGGCCCAGTGCGAAGCCCAGGGAGCGCCGTCTTCAATCCACTTTCGGATTTTTGCGAGGTCAGATTGGGATAGTTTTTTTCCCGAATCAACGGGCGGCATACGTTCGCTTTCATCCGAGGCAGTCATACGTTGATAGAGCAGGCTGTCAGCCGGTTTACCCGGTACGATCAGAGCCTGCCCATTGTGCTTTGCAAAGACTGTTTCTTTCAAATCGAGCCTGAGATCTGCTTCCCGATGTTCGGGATCAGGGCCATGACATGAGAAACAGGCATCGGAAAGTAAAGGTCGGATATCGGTTGCAAAGTCAAGGGGTTGATCGGAAGTGAGGGGAGTTTCCGCCACGACGTTTTGATACAGAATGCAGGCGACAGCGACACTGAATACTGCGAACAGGCTGATCGTTCGAGCGACCATGATCTTCTCTTTCGGTCTACGGAGAAAGGTCAGAAATCGGAACCGTTACAGGAAAAAAGCGAGGCGGCTTTGACAAAACGTGAAGTCTGGTCAGGCAGGCTGCAAACCCGGATTTTCTGTGAATCGGAATGATTTCTCAATCTCAAAATCAAACACGAGTGAATACCGGTCCGCCACTTTCCTCAAAGTGGGGGTAGCTCATTGTGGTTCTAACACTTTTTGAGCAGGCGACTTAGGAATCGGGTTACTCATGCCGATTCCTGAGATCTCTTCTGTGATTATACGAATGTGGCAGGGAGAAATTCAAGTTTTGTCTCAGTCAGGCGGAATGAAACGCAACACATTTTTATGAAGCTCTCTGCAGAAGTCTAACTGTATATTCATGAAACACTAATAAAAGGTGCGTTTTGATCGATTTTGCTACACATTATTCATTTCTTCTTAACGTAACGGGGGGAAAAAACTTCACAGTAGCACGATACCGTATGACCATCTGAGAAACACAGCCGGCAAACTATTTTTCAGATACAAATTGTAAATCGAATTCGAAGTGAGTGAATTTTAAGAAATCTGAGTGAGTCAAAAAAAGTCAAGGGGGGGAGCAGTTCAGTTTCATACATCCAGTGCCAAACTGATGGGGATGGCCTGTTTCTTTCAAAATCAAATTTAATTGTCTTAAGCCTTCATTGTTCGCGTAAAACTGTACAAAACACTTTTTCAAAAACAGGAAACACAATGCAAAAATCACGTGCTCATAACACAAAACGATCAGGTTTTACCCTGATCGAACTTCTGGTGGTGATCTCGATCATCGCTTTACTGGCTGCTCTGCTGATTCCAGCAGTATTCGCAGCTCGGGAATCTGCACGGTCTTCACAGTGCAAAAGTAACTTGCGTCAGTTCGGTCTCTCCATGCACTCTTTCGCATCAACAGACCCCAGTGGTCGTTATTGCACCGGTGCTTATGACTTCCGTCGTGATGGATGTCCTGACACCTGGGGTTGGGTTGCTGACATGGTTAACAGTGGTGCCGGTCTTCCTCAGAAGATGCTGTGCCCCTCCTCCACTCTGCTGGGATCTGAAAAACTGAACGACATGATTGGTGTTGCTAACACCAGTAACAAAGACTCTGCACCGATTGCTCGCTTGAGCGAAGGTATTTGTGCCACCTGGACCAGTGGAACAGAAGGAACAGATGCACGTCTTCTTCAGGTTGCCAAGTTGCTGGAAGACGGATATGGAACGAACTACGCATCCAGCTGGTTCCTGGTCCGCTCCGGCCCGAAAACGACTGCTGGTGTCACTGCATCAGGTCTGAAGGGATTTGGCGGTTCACTTGGACCCTTGACGATTCGTCGTCTGGATTCTTCCCGAGTTGCCTCTTCAGCAGTTTCTTTCATGGGTTGTGGTGCTCCTGGTGATGTGGGCGAAGCTGTGTTGAGTCACTCGATACCTGGTTTTCTTGATTCGGGTGAACGTCTGGCAGAATCATTTAACGATGGTCCCGGAACATGGGATGGAACTAAAGTCGCTCTGATGCCAGGTGGTACTAATGTGGTCAACGCCACTCCTGCCGAACTGCCTGACCCGAACCGAACTGGTACCCCTGGAGTTGACGGAAGCTTGTGGTTACAGGATTCACGCGACTGGTTTGCATGGCATGGTCGTGGCCGCAATAAAATCTGCAACATCCTGATGGCTGACGGCAGCGTGAAAGCAATCGTTGACCTGAATGGCGATGGCTTCCTGAATCCCGGTTTCCCCGCTTCTGGTACCGGATCAGGATACACAGATGGCACTGTAGAACTGCGTCCTTCTGAGTGCTTCTCTGGCCCCTGGCTGGATGCACAGCTGACCAAAGGAAACTTCGAATAAGCTCGAAGCTTCGATTTTACTGTGACTAATGTAAAACGCGAGTGGCTGGTTCTGAACCAGTCACTCGTTTTTTGTATTGTTGACCTGAGAGAAGTGCAGCAGTTGTGATTGCCCGGTCTTGTTATGAAAGGATGTCTTTGATCACATGTCCGTGCACATCGGTCAGGCGACGATCAATACCGTTTTGTCGGAAGGTCAGTTTTTCATGATCAATGCCGAGTTGATGTAAGATTGTCGCGTGCACGTCATAACACATCGTGGGGTTCGCCGGGTCAGCGGGTTTGAACGACCATTGATCCGATTCACCGTGAGTCGTGCCCCCTTTGATGCCGCCCCCGGCCAGCCAGTTAGTGAAGACAAACGGATTATGATCGCGCCCTTTGCTGCCTTGACTGCAGGGCATTCTGCCAAATTCCGTTGTCCAGAGAATGATGGTATCATTGAGCATGCCTCGCTGTTTCAGATCCTTGATCAACGCAGATGCTCCGATGGACATGCCCCGCCCTAGGGGCCAGTGATCACGTTTGATATCTTCGTGCGAATCCCAGTTGCGGCGGGGATGGCCATTGTCTGCTCCGGACCAGATCTGCACGAACCGGACTCCCTGTTCCAGCATGCGACGGGCCACCAGGCAGTTTCTGCCGAAATAAGCGATCTCTGCAGCTTCGCTGATGCCTTCCTGTACTGCGAAGTCAACGGTATCGAGGCCGTACATCTGAAGTGTGCTTTTTGTTTCGCCGGAAAGATCAAGGACTTCGGGTGCCTGCAGCTGCATTTTGGCGGCGAGTTCATAGGATTGAATCCGCGCATTCAGTCGAGAATCCCCCGTGCGCTGCTGCTCGTGTTTCTGATTGAGCTGTTTGAGCGCATGTAAAACATCGCGGTCACTTTTTCGGGTGATAAAGTCATTTTCAGGGGGAAACAAATTGGAGATGGGGGTTTTGGAATTCGGACGAATCATGGTTCCCTGGTTACTGGCGGGTAAAAAACCAGCTGACCAGTTTGCGGCTCCATTGGGAGCAAAACCGCGTGGGTCGGGCAAAACTACGAACGTGGGCAGGTTATCGGTCATGCTGCCGAGACCGTAGCTGATCCAGGCACCCATGCCGGGAAATCCAGGCAGAATGAATCCGGTGGCCTGCATGAATGTTGCGGGACCATGCACATTCGACTTACTGACCATATTGTGAATGAAAGCCATATCGTCGACGCAGTCTCCCAGTGGTGCGACGCATTCATTCAGCCACTTGCCAGATTGACCATACTGTTTCCACTTCCAGGGAGCCTGCATGGTTTTGCCCGGTGAAGACTGAAAGAGCTGTACCTGTTCGCCGGGATCCCAGTTGTTGCCATTCTCTTTAATCAGTTCCGGTTTGTAGTCAAATGTGTCACATTGACTGGCGGCACCCGACATGTAAAGCTGGACTACACGCTTCGCTTTTGGCGGGTGATGCAGTATCTGGCTGCTGGTCTGAGGGGTTGCCAGCAGTTGGTCATTTTGCAACAGCGAAGCCAGGGCAATTCCTCCCAGGCCACCGCCGGCGGACATCAGAAACTCTCGACGATCCATGAGATCACTTTCTGCGTGTTTGATTAATCAATAAAGATAAATTCGTTGCTGTTCAAAATCAGGCGACAGACATTTTTCAGTCCGTGCTGTTCGCCGATCGTTTTTAGAATTTTCAGTTCATCCGGCTCTGGTGACCTGCCCAGCGCTGTTTGAAATGCCTGACTGATTTGTGTCGACAATTCGTCTGACTGCGCCTTGATATGCTCTGCAAAAAAGACTGACATGCCGATCATAAACTGGTCGTTTAACAGTGAGAGCGCCTGGAGTGCGGTCAAGGTTTCAATGCGTTTGGGAGTGATCTGCGAAGGGTCCGCACAATCCAGCGATTCCATAAACGGGTCGGGAACTGAACGGACGATGAACCGATAAATAGAGCGACGATGTTTTTCTGCTGTCGTGGGATCATACTTTTGATAGAGATAATGAGGGGAATGCTGTGGCTTTTCCAGTACAAACAGTCGGTCACCCGGTCCATACATTTCGAGATCCAGTTTTCCACTGATCTGCAGGACGGAATCGCGGAGGGCTTCTGCTTCCAGTTTGCGGCGGTTCATGCGCCAGAGCAGACGGTTATCGCCGTCAAGCTGATTCCCTTTTGGACTGGTGCGTGATGATTGCCGATAGGCGGTGCTTAAGACGATGAGTCGATGCAGATCTTTGAGAGACTGACCTTCATCACGGAAGCGACTGGCCAGGTAGTCAAGCAATTCCGGATGTGTAGGTTTGGCTCCCATTTTGCCAAAGTCATTCGGTGTGTCGACGATGGCTTTACCGAAATGATAGAGCCAGACACGGTTCACAATGGAACGCCACGTGAGCGGGTTGTCATGACTGGTAATCCATCGGGCCAGTGCCAGGCGACGGGTTGCTTCGTTGTCTGGATCCTTCAACTGAAAGTCACCGTTGAGTTCGTCGATCAGATTCGGGGCGGAAGCAGTGACTTGCCGGATTGGTGCTTTTTCACTTCCTCGACTTAGCAGATACACAGGACGTGGCTGGCCTTCCGTCGGTCGGAAATTTCCTTTGGCGGGGAAATCGGTGGTCGCTGCAAAGACTTGCTGTGGATCCGGCAGTTGATCAAGATTGGCCTGTGTCAGTTTGATTTTACCGGACAATTGACTGAGTAACTTCTTTTCATCTGCCGAGGTCAGGCTGGCAAGGAGCTCATCCCGTTGCTGTTTGAGTTCTGTGATATCTGTATTAAAGTTGAGACTCTGATAGTATTTGCCGTCAACCAGATTTTTGCGAGCCCAGCGCGGATGAGCTTCGATTGAGTCCAGAGACGTCAATTGTGCCTGCTGTGCCAGATTATTACCATCCGGGGCAAAAACCTGAATTTCCCCTAGAGCAAAAATGAAATCGTTTGAGCGGGGGGCGAGTTTTGTCGCTGTCATTCTCAAGTATTGAATATTCTGCGGTTTCAGATCGACATCAATGTGGCGGGATTTCGGGTTGGGGAAGTCCTGCTGAGTATGATCTGCGATGACGGTTGCCGACTGGAAGTCACTGGTCTCTGAGACCTCCAGTTTGAAACGCCGAGGAAAACCGAAGCCCGCTCCGATATTATTGTGATTGTCGAGGGCCGGGATTAATGTGATTTTCTCAACTGTCAACGGCTGTTTGAAATTGAGTTGTACCCATTTGGGAGTTTTATCTGATTTTTCAATCAGGCTGTGATATCCATATTGATTGCCCTGCCCCTGCTTGGCGAGCGTGGCCTGTTTGATCTCCGCTTCCAGCCGTTCCAGTTCTGCGCCGCCTCGTTTCCTGATTCTGGTGTCGAGTCGTTGATACTCACCCTGATACTTTTCCAGCGACGCCTGCAATGATCTTCTTCGTGAAGCGGTCTCAGGATCCGGGTCATAGCTGCGCTCGGCCCGGTCGATACCGGCAAAGACTGCCTGCAGGCCGTAGTAGTCTTCCTGTGAGATCGGGTCGAACTTATGATTGTGGCAGCGGGCACACTGAACTGTGAGACTGACGGTGGTGTTCATGACGGTGGCGACCATGTCGTCGCGGTCGAGGTTACGGGTGATCTTTTTCTCGATCAGTTTTTCGCTGATTTCAATCTGGCCGACCCAGTCGAAGGGGCCCGCGACGATGAATCCGGTCGCGGGTACGCCGTCTGGTGAGTGGGGTTTGAGGAGATCGCCGGCCAGCTGCTGCTGAATAAATTGCCCATATGGCCGGTCTTCATTCAGTGAGCGGATGACGTAATCCCGATAAGGCCAGGCGTTTTCGCGGAGTTTGTCTTTGTCGTACCCATGTGTGTCCGCGTAATGAACCACATCCAGCCAGTGCCGCGCCCAGCGCTCCCCGTAACGGGGGGAAGCCAGCAGTCGGTCGACGAGTCGCTCGTAAGCACGCGGATCGGTGTCTTTGACAAACTGTTCGATTTCTTCCGGTGTGGGAGGAAGTCCGATCAGGTCGAAATAGATGCGGCGGATCAGCGTACGACGGTCAGCGGGGGGGGAATAATTCAGCCCTGCCTGGCGAAGTCTGGCCAGCAGAAAGGCATCGACGGGGGTGCGGACCTGCTTTTGTTCTTTGTCGGGCAACTCAGGCAGAGCCGGTTGTGATAACGGTCGAAAAGACCACCAGTCATGGTCATTGAGCTGGGCTTCCTGAATTCGATGCTCCGCAGGCCAGACGGCACCAGCTTTGATCCAGTTGCGAAGTATTCCAATTTCCGTTTCGTTGAGCGGTTCCCCCTTTTTGGGCATCTCCGGTTCGGGGCCTGCGACATAATCGAGTAGTAGACTTTCCTCCGCGACGCCGGGGGTCAGGATGCGTCCATTATCGCCTCCTTTCAGAGCACTCTGTATCGTCTCCAGCGAGAGACCGCCATCCTTTGTGCTGTCGTTATGACAGCGAATGCAGTGCTGCTGCAGGATCGGGGCGACCTGTTCTTTAAAATCAGGTGCAGCGCGCGTTGTTGGGACAGCAATTGTCAGAAAGAGAGCCAGGCAAAAGAGTCGTGAAACAAAGAATGGAGGAAGAGCAATCATCTGTTTTTTCTATCTCTCAGGAGTGAGAAGTAATAGTTCATACACGTGAGCTGTGTCTGCTCTGACTTTTTCATTATAAACGACAGGGGCATTCAATGTATGTTTGATTTGAAAAACTAACCTGAGTCAGGCGTCCCAGGGGATAAATTGAGAGATGCCAGAGTGGAGCAGGCGATTCTCTATTTGGTTTCCAGATCGAAAAGCTGTTGATTATTGCCCTCTTTGAGCGTGACTGTCAGTTCCGTTTGCCTGTTGAAGCGGGGAGGGATGCCATTTTCATATTCGGTAACCATTGTTTCACCATCGGTATCCAGAATCTGTTTGCCGGTAGGAATACTGGAATCAATTTCCACTTTATACTCTCCCGGGCTGGGGCCAGTTTCTTTAGGAATGACAAATTTTCCCGATTCAATTTTCGCACCCGCAGAAGCCCCTTTGCCGGCAGGGATAAATGTGATGACCCCCTGTTCCACCGGAGTGCCATTCAGAGTCACAATACCTTCCACCTGGGTTCGCTCGAATGCACTCTGGTTGTTACAACCTCCCAGCCCGATAACAGCTGCGCTGTATAACATCAACATAAGACAAGTCTGTGTTTTCATTTGTTCAGCCCTTCTTGGAATCTTCAGGATTCCTTTAAGCAGGTCGTATTTGATGGATGTTCAGGAAGTGAGTCGATGCGAATGGTTTAAAATTCGCCGATCACTTCTCCACCGCTCATGCTGCTCAGGCTTTGCCAGGTGTTGAGATCAATATTATCAGAGACGAATCTGACAGCACCGTCACACATCAGTGCATGCACCCCGCCCACGTGCAGACTTCGTGAAGCATTGCTGCGATCATTTCCCGCGATAGAGCCTGTGCAGGGAAGTCGATCTCCTTCGGAGACACAGTGCGTGACCAGATCGGGAGCCGAACTGTTGGGACCGACGCGTGTCATGACGACACTTTCCGGTTCGTCATTCCAGATCCAGGCTCGATAATCGTCTGCACCCGTGGCAGGCTTCAGCATTTCCAGCATGGCCAGGGTGTTGCTGGAACCATCGGTGATATCCCGCATTTTAGCTCCGAATGCATTTTTGAACGGCGCAGGTTTGATTTGAGTTCCAAATGTGCCCTGCCCCCAGTTGACACCATAGTTTCCTCGAATACTTCCATCCGGATTGGAATTCCAGATGGCATCTCGATCGGTAGGGCATTGCCAGACAGGAATCGGCACCAGCCTCACACCGTTGCCGGCGGGTTGAGGATCATGCACGGTAGCGTGCCAGTTCTGGTTATGATCGTACAGGTTGTATATGTTGGCTTTATCGAGAAAAGGCAGCAGATGCAGGCAGAAAGGAGTTCGTTTTCCTGAGGGAGAGGATGGCGTCACAACTCGATATATCATTCCCGGGGGAAACAGTTTATGTGTTTCGTGATAATTATGTAGTGCCAGTCCCAGTTGCTTTAAATTGTTTTTACAGGTACTGCGGCGGGCTGCTTCGCGTGCCTGCTGAACTGCAGGTAGTAGCAGGGCGATCAAAATCGCTATGATGGCGATGACGACCAGCAATTCAATTAAAGTAAACGCGGAACGCATGCGATAATCATGTTTGCGAGCGACGAACATAAGTTCTCCTTGGGTTGAATCAGATGAAAATAAATCGGGATAGAAAACAGAACTCCTTGGATATGAGGGAAATAACAATCATCGAAACTGCATTTCAGAAGGGAGAACAGTAAAAACGCAGCAGGCCCTCAATAGGTATATGGCGCGCTGAGTGGCCGGTTCGTACCAGAACTTTCTGCTTTTTATAAAAAAAATGCGGAATTCATAATTTTCCAGTACCAATCAGGCAGACTGCGCGCCACATACTATAGAAGGCAGCTTCGTGGGTTTGCTCCTGCGCGCATATCTGTCGCCTGAATGTTTTCTTCCGTGCTCTGTGACTGGATAGATTTTACCTCGCTATGAGTAAGCATTTAGACAATCCGGTCATGAGTGAAGAGTTCTTTCGACTGTTCTCGCGGGAAGACCGCAAAATCTATGGATTTATTCTCGCTTTAGTACTGGATGTCTCTGCTGCGGAAGACATCTTCCAGGAAACATGCGTTATACTGTGGAAAGAATTTCCGGGATATGATTCTGATCGCAGTTTCCTGAACTGGGCGAACGGAATTGCATTTAACCAGGTGCGAAAATACAGGCGGAAGTATCAGAATAAACGGCTGATCTTCAATGATAACCTGGTAACGGAACTGGCGGAGGACGTTTCGAGCATGGTGGAGGAACAGAGTCAGCGTCAATTGGCGCTCACGCAGTGTATGCAAAAGCTAAGTCCGCGCGAACGTGATCTGATCGACGCGTATTACGGAGACCGGGAGACCGCGGCCACAGTCGCCGACCGCTGGAAATGTTCCTCTCATGCGATCTACAAAACAATCAAAAAAATCCGGAAAGTATTATTTGATTGTGTCAACCGCCGTCTTTCCAGTGAGATGACTTCATGAAAAAATCTGAATCCATACTGCCGGAGCAAATTCTGGAACTGGCTGACGCACAATGTTCGGGGATCATCACTGAAGTAGAGCTGGCAGCCCTGGAGCAGTTGCTGACGGAGCATCCCGAGTACCGTCGCGAATATCTGAATTACGTGTTTCTGCATATCGGGCTGGCGAGTGCAGCAAAATCCGCACAGTTACCGCCTGCTGAAGCAGAAGCTCCCACGATTCCACAGAAACCAAGGCGTGTGCCTGCCCGGTTTCTGCTTATACCATGCTTCAGTCTGCTCGTCTGTCTGTGTGCGGTCGGGCTGTTTCTCTCCTTACAGAGTGCACCTCAAAAGGCTGGTGCGCCTGATATCGTGCAGGATCGGTCTCAATATTATTTTGATGAAAATGCTGTCCCTCCCTCAGAAGTCGCTTTTGTGCAGTCGACGCTCCAGGCGAAATGGGAACTGCTGGGCAAGAATCCGGTGATGACAGATCACTTTCAGCCGGGCACTGTGAAAGTGACTTCCGGTAACGTGGACTTTGCTTTTTCGGGCGGTGCCGATGTTTCCCTGACGAGTCCTTCCCTGTTCGGTATGGAAGGCAAAGATCAGGGGACACTTTTTTCCGGGAAGCTGCTCACCCATCGCTCAGATGGCAAAGCTCCCTTTAAACTGGAAACGCCCAGTGTGGAACTGATCAATCGGGGTACCGAATACGAAGTCAGTGTGAATGAAGAGTCTGAAACTTATGTGCATGTTCTGGATGGTCAGGTTGAAGTGAAGCTCCGCGGACGTTTACCTCGATTCTACTGGAATTTCGATCAGAGAGAATCGGAGTCATTACAGGATGCGATAGGCATGGGAGCAATTCGTGCCGGTAAAAATGCAGTGCGGGTGGAAGGCATCATTGGCAGTGGTGCGATACGGTTTAACAATCACCCTGATGCGAGTCTGCTGCTGGGTAATGGGGGTGGCAAGGAGGTGGGGACCGGTGATTATGCGGTTTCGACAGGGGTGACTATTGAAGCCATGGTGATCTCTGAGTGGGAGATTTCAGATCATCAACCTGCAAAAAAGCCTTATGATTATGATGAAATATTTCGTAAAGAGGATGGCAGCTACCGGATACTGTTGAGTTTTCAAAATGATGAAAAAGCCGGTGTATCTCAGATTCCTGTAGTGAAGGGAGGTCCGTGTCTGTCATTTGGTCTGTTTTTGTCGGGCATGGGTTACAGCGAACTGGATATGCCCCTGGACGGGAAAGAGGGACGCCCCACGCTGGCTGAAATGCGAGATGGCAAGCCACATCATATCGTTGCCACTTATAATGGCTGGACGGGAGTGAAAGCCATTTATATTGATGGCAAGCTGCGAATGAGCCATCGATTTCCGGTCGGCACGATGATCATCAGCGGTGGTTCGACCCCCGCGGTGATTGGTAACCTGATTACCTCCGATTTTGAATCATTCGTAGGCCGCGAGCCATTTAGTGGCGTGATTGATGAAGTCGCATTCTATGATTACGCACTGGATCCGGCGACGATCGCCGCTCACTTTGAATGCGTCAAAGCGGGCAGAGATTATTTTGAAGGCCAGTTGAACAAATTTGTGTTGCAGGAAAAACAGGGTAAAAACATGCTGCTCAACAAGGGGCAGAAGATGAGATTCTCTGCAGAGACCGGGGAACCGGTGCTGTAATCGGATTGATCATTCCTCCAGTGAATTGTGGCGGGTTTCTTTGATAGTGAGGGTGATACAGAAGGAAATCGCGGCGATGCCGGAGAGGTACCAGGCGATGGAGAGCGGATTACCGGTCGAATGGACGAGCCAGGCAGCGACCATGGGGGCAGTGCCTCCGAAGATCGCAAACGGAATATTATAGCTCACGCTGGCCGCACTGACGCGAACGCCACGTTTGAAGAGTTCGGTAATCGTCGCAGGGATGGCACCGGCGAAACAGGCGACGAGAACAGCAAAGCCGATCTGTCCGGCGAGGATCATCTGGTAATGCTGGTGGTGCATCAGCCATAATAGAGGATACGAAAACAGTGTCACTCCGGCTGCGCCAAACAGCAGTAGTGGTTTGCGACCATATTTATCGGCGAGCATTGCTGCGAACGGAACCATCACAGTTAAAGCAGCCATGCTGATGGTATTGATGTCGAGTGCCTCCGCGCGGGTTTCGCCCACTTCTTCTACCAGCCAGGTGGAAAGATAAATGAAGACGGTATAAAAGGTGACCGCGTTCATCATATTCAGGCCGGCTGACTGCAGCAGTTCTGTTTTATAGCTGGCCCAGGCCTGTTTGAGAGGTGAGTAGGCTTCCTGTTCAGAGAGTTCTTCTGCAATCGGCTGATCGGGGATGCCATGCCGGATGAAATAACCGACGAACGCGACGAGCACACCAGCGAGGAATGGAATCCGCCAGCCCCAGTCCATGAGTTGCTCATTCGTGGTAAACGTGTTGATTAACGCACCGACGGCGGAGCCAAGCAGAATGCCGCAGGTGGCGCCGATCATACTCCATGAACCAAAAAAGGCACGCCGTCCTGCAGGCGCGTGTTCGACGAGGAAGACGAACGAACTGGTATATTCTCCGCCGACCGAAATGCCCTGAATCATTCGGAGTAGAACCATCATGATCGCAGCGTACATACCGATCTGAGCGTGTGTGGGAAGGATGCCCACGAGCATGGTGGGAATCGCCATCATCAACACTGAAAGGGTCAGTGCTTTCTTACGGCCGATGCGATCGCCGATGTGACCGAACAGCACGGCGCCGACCGGTCGCATTAAAAATCCGGCAGCGAACGCACCGAAGGCAGCGATCAGCGAGACCCGGGGATCTTCCGACGGGAAGAAGAGTTTGCCGATGGTGGGTGCGAAAAATCCATAAACGGCGAAGTCGTACCACTCCAGAATATTGCCAATAAAGCCGGCCGCCAGGACCCGGATCTTTTTGGTATCCGTTTCTTCGGGTTTCATACGCGGAGCCACGGTCGACATGGAATTTTTATCCTCTGATGGGATGTGGTGAGATCAGGAAGACTGAATGCGTTTGCAGTTTAGGTAATTCGAAATCATGTGGGAATGCGGATTTTCGGGAAAGCGACGAGAAACGTTACTGCTGTCTGCTGATTTGGGACAATTGATAGAAAATCGTAGCAGACATGCAAAGAAGTATCAGGCCGCTCAGAAAGGGGATGAACACCGAAGGACCTTTGGTACGTTCTTGCCAGGCTACAATTTTCTGGATGGCTTCTGTTTTACAGTCAAGGCCTTCCAGTTCGAACTGCAGGGCATCTTCCATCATCAACGGTTGAATGTGAATGGCTGCTGGAATGAAACAAAGCTGGAACAGGCCGACTAAGGTCACCACGATTGTGTAGTTTCTGAGTGTTACGATACGGGAATCCAGATCGGATGGTTCCATGAGCGGGTATCCTGTAGCATTTGTGATGGACTATAACGGGCTTATTTCCGCATGAAATTTTGATACGTCAATCCCCGCATCGCGGATGTCTTCGATGGTGACGGGGGAGATGCTGGTGTTGAATGCTTCAATGGATTCCAATGCTGGAAACTGCAGGAGAATTTGTTTCGCCTGATCGGTGACGCGGGTGTTTGACAGGTTAAGCATTCTGAGTGCCGGTATTTTGCTGAGTTGTCGCAGCCCCTCATCACTGATTTGCGTGTCTGACAAATCCAGATAATCCAGTTTCGGAAGTTGACTCAGAACTTTTAATCCGGAATCAGTGATCTTTGCTCCTGGCAGGAACAGGGTTTCCAGGTTTTTCATTGTTGCCAGATGTCGGAGCCCCTGATCTGTTATCTGAGACTGGTCTAACCTGAGTTGTGTGATTTGATCCAGTTGGGATAATTGCAAAGCTACGGCATCATTAACTGCAGTTCCCTGCAGATCGAGTTGATAGAGTCTCTTCATATTCGCCAGTTTGGCGAATGCTGCCGCTTTAATTTTCAGATTTCCCAGGCGAAGAGCACGCAGATTCGGGAACTTTGATAATTCCTGCAGTCCTGCACTGCTGACATTGGTGTTACTGAGGTGCAGGTAAACCAGACTGGCATTGGGAGACAGATTCTTCAGTCCCTGATTTGTAAATCGTGTATCAGACAAGTCCAGCATTTTCAATTTCGGGAAAGTGTTCGGAGGGAGTTGATCTCCTGTGATCGCCAGGTGATGCAGTCCGAGGGTTCGTAGCGAATTCATCTCAGCCAGTTCATTCAAGCCATTATCTGTCATGGATCCACCCGTAATACCGAGGTGTCCCAGCTTCTGTTGCTTTAAATATGTAGCTCCCTGATCCGTGATGATGGTTGGATTGTGGGGGTTGCCTAATGTGAGGTTTTGAATGGAGTGCAGATTTCCCAGTTCCAGAAGAAAGTCATCGTCGACCTGAAAGCTACCGGAAGGACGCGTATACACACTGTAGATGTTTCCCCAGAATGCGTGTGTCTGGGGTGAAACCGACCACCAGTCTAGCTGGGTGAGTAGACTATTTTTAAATCTTATTTCTCCGTCATGCTGGATTACTTTTTCGGCCAGTTTCATGGCACGCCAGCGTTGCAGGCCTTCCGGGATCAACAGAATGAAAATACTGACGGAAAGAATCAGCCACAAAGTGCGAACGCTCAACCCTGACTGTGAAACAATATTTGGTTTTTCGTTCAGGGGCAATTCCTGATGGGCTGTCATAGCTGGTTCTTTGTAGTTGAGTTCTACTCAGCGAAAAATGAGTTCGAGTTTGCTATCGAATGGTTTCAGATTCGGATTCTCAGACTGTGTTCCCTCTTCTATCTTTTTGAATAACTGATCCATTGATTCGGACAGATATTGCTCGCGTGGATTGAATCCTTCAATGGTTAAAGAGGGATTGCGGTGCAGCAGTCGTGCGACTCCGGCCTGGGTGATTTGGGTATTACTGATATCCAGGTACTTGAGGCTTCTCATGCGGCTGATCGATTCGATGGTTTTATCTGAAGCATCGGAATCTGACAGATCCAGTCTGATGACATGATTCATTTCTTCCAGTACCGTCAGATCTGAGTCAGCGATCTCACAAAATCTGAGTTGTACATAAATGATTTTATGAAACGGCTGAAGGAAGAATTCTTTCAATCGAAAGGTCAGTTCCAGATTAGAAAGCATGGGAGGTATGGGGGTTGCTTCGGGGCTGCAATAAATATCCAGGCGTGTGGTGCCACCCAGGTTTTCGATCCGTGACTGTAATTGACGAGTGCTGTTGGGCTTCAGGAACCAGAAACAGGCCACACAGAGAATGAGTCCGGAGATGATGAAAACTTTTCTCTGATGCCTAAAACAACGGGGCATGGCAGTTTTCCGAAAGGCGATTCACTGGAGAATAGAGATTACATGAATATACTTAACCGTGAAGTATCCGAATTGAAATTTTCTGTCGGTGTTTCTATTTCGTAGAATCGTGTCTGATATCACGGTTTGAAATTAGTTGAGTCATGATGATGATCACTGCTCTTCATTTTGTTACGGAGTCAGAGCCGGGATGCCGATGGTGCGGCCGTAGGCCTGGCTGAGTTGGTCGACGGTTAAGCCGTAGGCGCGTTGCAGGCTGTCCTGCCAGGTGAGTCCTTCTTTGATGCCGTTGAAGAAGAGTTTGAACTGTTCCGGGCTGGCTTTGAGCATGAGTTGAATGATCGCGCTGGCAGAGCCGTACTGCCAACTGTCGAGACGCTCGTTATTGAAGAACTGTCCGCCGAACGTCTGGACCTGTTTCAGGCGATTCGCTGCTTCCACCTGACGGAAGCGGACTTCTCTGGAACTGGGGACGACCATCATGGCGATCCAGTCGGCGATACCTTCGTTGATCCAGGTCGGGATGTTGACGGTTGATTTATAGCGATGAATATAGCCGTGCGCGGTTTCGTGGACGAGGACGGCTCCGAAGAAGTTGGGATCATTGCCTCGATAGCAGGAGACAATGACTTTTCCATCACCGTGCGAGTGGCAGAGCCCGATCGCGTTGCCGGTTTCCGTGCGGTTGTAAAACTGCTGTTCAAATTCCAGGAATGCCTGTTTGGCGATGAAGGCGACAATCACTGCTTTGCCGCGCCAGATGTTATGACCTGGCTTGAAACCGAATGACTGGCCGAGCAGTTCATTCATTTTGTCGAGCTGAACCAGGTAGGGGGCAACCTGGTTGGCGGGCATGTCGGTATAAAACAGGAAGTACCTGGTTTCATATAATTTCATGTTAAAGGAAGCGTAGTGTTTGCCAACTTTGTCGAGAAACTCTTTATATTCGTTGACATATTTCAGTTGTTCCTCTTCGGGGATCTCTTCCCAGAACTCTTCGTTGGAAGCTTTGAGTTTTTCGGAAATCGCTGCGTTCTTTTTGCTGAGATCTTCCAGCAGGGCTGCTTTGATCGAGGGGAGATACTGGAACTGATAGAGTTTGTCTTCTACCTTCATCTCGTCCAGGCGTGTGACCAGCAGACGCTTACTGCGCGTGGCGTTGGGGGCTTTGACTTCGATCGATTTGATCTGACTCTTGTCGCGGCCCGTCAAGAAGCGGGTGATCTCTACCCCCTGCTCTGCTTTCCCATTGGATGCGGTGATGTCAGCCGTTTTGCCGATCAGCTGTTCGACTTCTTCGGCGTTGAGAGCAAATTCCATAACAGCCGCTTCCAGCGTATTCGCGGGACTCGCGTTGAGACGGGTAGTGCGTCGCTGTGCAACTGCCTGATTCGCTGAGACTGCCAAAACCAGCAGCAGCGTGAATAATCCGGCGATCCGTGTGTGGAGAACAGCTGAAACAGGGCGAGGAACCATCATGAGTACTCGCTTTCTGAGATGAAATGGAAGACGTGACGCTTTAATGCAGAATACTTCTCTCTATCGTCTGCCGATCTGGAACAGTTGTCAAGTAGTATCTGCTATGTGTGGGGCGAGATTAGGGGAATCCATGTGGGTAATCCATCCAGGTTTCCAGGCAGGCCTGAATAAGCTTTGCGAGATCAGAGGGCTGTAATTGATGCCTGAGGTTCGGGAGTGGGGAGTAATTGTTTCACCGTCTGGGAATGGGACCGGAAATGCTGAAATCGGGAGGAATTGGTGAAATCAATAAAAGTTTTTTTTGGGCTTGTGGTGCTGGAAAACAGGCACTTCCAGAATGATTCACCTGTTCTGAAGGTGGCTTGTCAGGAGATTATTGTTCACTCAGCTTGTTTTATTATGGGGGCCGGTTAGAATCGAATCTTGCGGCTGAGCTACCTGAACCAGTTGTTTCGGGAGACGCCGCATTTTTTATTTTTTAGGAATCGGAAAAGAAGATGGCTGAAGGTACAATCAAAAAAGTGACACAAAAGGGATTTGGGTTTATCGACACAGAAAGTGGAAAAGACCTGTTCTTCCACTCGTCTAACCTCGAAGGTGTGTCATTTGAGCAGCTCTACGAAGGGCAACGCGTTTCCTTTACAGAAGGACGTGGGGAAAAGGGACCAAGAGCAGAAAATGTTAAACCTATCTAATTCTAGTTTTACTAGAGAAGAATGGTAACATTCAGAAACTCAGAGAAGCCGGCGCAAAAACGCCGGCTTCTTTTTTTTCATCCACATGATTTAAAATGAACGCCGTCAGACTTAAGTCAGACGCAGTCGCTTACGGGCGAAGTCGATGGCATCAATCAGGGCGTCGATTTCATCTGTGGTATTATAGAATGTCAGGCTGGCCCGTACGCTGGCCGCAATGTTCAGATGCTGATGCAGAGGCATGGTGCAGTGATGCCCGTGTCTGACGGCGATGCCTTTGCGGTCCAGGAGTGTGGCGAGGTCTTCGGGATGAGCCCCTGTGATGTTAAAACTGAAGATCGTTCCTCGCTGTTCCAGTTCCTGCGGCCCATAAATCTGTAAGCCGGGAACTTCGCGCAGTTTCTGCAGTGCGTATTCGCCGAGGAGATGCTCCTGTTCCTGAATTGTGTCAAAACCCAGTTCAGTGATATAGTCGATGGCAGTTCCCAGCGCGATGGCATCCGTGATTGCAGGCGTTCCCGCTTCAAAGCGGGCGGGCAGACTGGCCCAGTGAGATTCGTCGAGGCGCACTTCCGAAATCATATTTCCTCCATACAGGAACGGAGGGAGATTTTCGAGCAGCGCCTTGCGTCCATAGAGGACACCAATGCCTGACGGGCCAAACAGTTTATGACCCGAAAAGGCAAGGAAGTCGATTTCGCTGCCGACGACATCCACTGGCTGATGGGGAACACTTTGTGCACCGTCGACAAAAATCAGCGCACCGGCTTCATGGGCTCTTGTTGCCATTTCCCTGATGGGGTTTATTGTTCCCAGCACATTTGACATGCCTGTCACGGCCACAAGTTTTGTTTTCGCAGTAAGCAGACCCTGGTAGTGATCCAAGTCAAGGCGTCCCTCGGGTGTCAACTGGATGAATTTGAGGACGGCCCCGCGTTCTCTGGCGATTGCCTGCCAGGGAACGAAGTTCGCATGGTGTTCCATTTCATTGAGGATGATCTCATCACCGCCTTTAAGGAAGTGGCGGCCCCATGCCTGGGCAATCAGGTTGATTGACATGGTTGTCCCTGAAGTGAAGATGATTTCTTCAGGTAACTCTGCACTGATGAAGGATTGAATTCTGGAGCGGGCCGCTTCCATTTCCGTGGTAACACGATCTCCCAGTTGATGGACGCCGCGATGTACGTTGGAATAATACTGCTCGTAGACTTCAGTGATTTTATTGATTACCGAACGGGGGCGCTGCGCGGATGCGCCACTGTCCAGATAGACGAGTGGCTGCCCGTTGGGCAGTTTTTGATTCAGAATCGGGAAATCGTCCCGAATGGATGTGAGATTGGCGACCATTACTGCCTGCTTCAGACTGTTAAATATTTATGTGGTTATTCATCAGGAATTTTAACACGAATTCAGCCAATGAAAAGGGAGCCGTGTAAAAGCGATTTTGTGTCGATTTTCAGTAACTTCTGACACGCCAGTAGTTTGTTACTGGCAGGACACCGTTATTCGATTTGAAGTTCGGAGATTGCTTACCGGGACTGTTGAGTGTTCATCTTATTGTCCTGGTGGCTTTACTTAAAATATGAGAGAGCCGTCTCAGCGAATGGAGTTGAGAAAACTGGATATGGGGGGGAATAATGATGTTGAGTTGCAATGAACATAGAGCAGCATTTTCGGTTCGCCATGAGAATGCAATGCCCGTTTTGTGCGCGAAACTGGTGAGAATGTGGTATCAGTATGGTGAGCTAGTGGTTAAGAGAAGGTGAATTATTGGCATGAAAATGTCGCTTTACGCTTATTTAAGACTGTATATCCGGAACGGTTTTACGGGAATGAATTTCAGATTTGTCTGCCGCCCGTGGGTTTTATGGTGGTGATTTTGGCAGGTGGGCTTACTGGCAGTTTATAAAAAAACGTGTTTTCACGCATAGACAATAAAAAAAGCCCTGTGAACAGGGCTGGAGATTCGATTCTTCGGGACTGGAATTCCGATTTATCAGTTTTACCGATTTATTTTTTGGGAAGGAGCCGTTGTGCTTTGGAGATGCGATAACAGGGTTTTCCCATCTGGTCCTGTTTTGAGCCATCGATTGAGCCATCCAGCAGTACAACATCGCCGTTGGTAAAGCGGTTCAGTTTACCCTGATCGATGAGTACGATATTGCCGCCAAATTTATCGGATTTGTCAGGAGTGGCATTGTAGGTGATGTTCCAGGATTTTTCCTGTTCGTCAAACTCAATGATTCCCCGTAACCAGCGGTAGTTTTGTTTATCATAGTTAAAAGGAGAGGGGGAGTGCTGGCTGCTGCCGACGAGCAGATCGAATGAAGCGGGTTGGAATTTAGCGGGCTGCTGGAAGGACTCGTCTCTGATCAGTTGAGGTCCTGAAGCGGATCTCTGGTGGTCGGCATGACTGACTTGTCCCGTGGCTGGTTTCATGGTTGAACTGTTGTTCGGTCCAAAAGTTTCATCGCTACCGTCATTACCTGGAAATGGATTGACAGGAGTTTGAAAATCCTGGCTGCTGTCAAAAGAGTTCTGATTGAAAGTGTCGTCAGCAGGCGTGGGATTGGCATCGAATTTTTTAGGATTCGCACCGAAGGCATCGTCGCCACTCTCGAAACTCTGCTGCTGAACCGGGTTCTGGGGTTGTACGGGATTGGGAACACTGAAGCCTTCGTTTTTATTTGAATCAAATTCATTCCCTGATGGCTGGAATTGATCCGGCTGTTCGAACTGGTCGGGTAGCTGATTGTTCTGAAACTGATCGCCGCCACTCGGACCGAACTGATCATTCATCTGGTTTGAAATGCCGGTAGCTGGCTTCGGACTCGAATTACTTTCGAAGGTATCTCCAGAATCTCCCGGGAATGCGTTGCCGGTGGGAGTAGGGTTACTGTTGCCCGGGAATTCATTATTTAAAGGCTGAGAGTTGGGTTGAATCTGGTTGGGATCCTGGTAGCTGGGAACCGCCTGGCTGCCGGGAAGGTTATTATTGACGCCACTGCCGGGATTGAGATTTCGTCCTGAAGCGGTTGAATTGGCATCAAAGGGGGTTGCTGCACCGGGATTACTGTTAACGGGCTGCTTCCACTGGGAATCGACGCCATCATAGTTTGTATTATTCGTGTTTCCTGGAAACGCGTCGCTGTAAGCCTGTGAATTCGGGGAGGGGAGCGATCCCTGTGGTGGCGGAACCGGTTGACCGAGTTCTGGTTGCACGGGATAACTGCCAGGAGGGTAATTGCCGGGCATTACTGTTCCAGGGGCCATCTCGTAAGGACCAGGAGCTCCATAGGGGCCAGGATAAGTTCCACCATAGGGATATTGATGATGGGAATAGCATCCGGTGACAGCGCAGCTCAGAAGAGCGCACCAGCTCATATTAAAAAGATAACGTATCGACATGATAGGGTCCTTAAAGTTCCAAGTGCTTTCCCGGAAGAGACTGGTCATCTGCAGATAAGGGAAAAATCTATGGACGGGATGCCTGCTGAAAACAGGATTTCGGGAGTTTTTGCATCACATTCAGCGGGGATTGATGTGAATCGTCTCTGCGGGGAGACAACAACAAAAACGGTCTCGTTTCCAGTAAGCGAGCGGGATTTTAGGGAATCTTGAATATGTGTCTATACCGAAACCGCGATTCTGATTCGTCCTCTGGAAAAGTTGGGAAGAAAATCCGCGTTCCAGCCTACTTTGCGTTTGGTTTTTGTAATCTTTACAATAGAACCGAGAGAATTAGAACAGAATCCGTCACTGATTAAAGAGTACGTATGCCGTCGCCCCGCTTGAAGCTGCCTGTGATCCAGAACTGGAACTGCCATAACTGTGGTGGTTGCTGCAAACAACATGAAATTGAGATCACGGTTGAAGAAAAAGAACGAATTGAAAAGCAGCGCTGGGATCTGGACGAATCGATCCCCGCGGGCAAGCCAGTGATTGAAAAGCTGGGTCTGTCTCCGACAAGCAAGCGGTATCGACTCGCTCACCAGGCAGATGGTTCCTGTGTATTTCTGAATGAACAGGGACTGTGTCGTATACATGCGAAGTTTGGAGAACCCGCCAAACCACTGGCCTGTCAGGTCTATCCATATGCGTTTCATCCGGCGGGCAATGATGTAGCTGTCAGTCTGCGATTCAGTTGCCCTTCAGTCGTTTCGAATCTGGGCGAACGTGTTGATCAGCAGGAACCTGCCATTCGGAAGATTGTAGACCAGGTACTTCCGAAACGTCGCAAAACTCCTCCTGCGCCGGGGTTGAACTCCCGGGAAACGGTGAGCTGGCCTGATACTCTGAAAGTCGTGTCAAAATTAAATCAGTTTTTTCAATCAAAAGAGACACCGTTTGAGATTTGTCTGCTGCGCGCGATCGGCTTTGTGGAACTGATCGAATCTTCTCGATTCGAAACGATTCGGGGGGAGCGACTGGAAGAGTTTCTGGAGTTGATTTTTCAGGCTATTCTGCAGGAATACCCTGCCGATCTGAAATTGGAGCCGGTGGTCCCCAGTCGACTGGGTGGGATTCAGTTTCGACTACTGGTAGCTCAATACGCCCGAAAAGACACGTATGCGGAATCCTCTCGTGGGCTGGGACGACGCATTGCATTGCTGCAGTCTGCGTTGAAATTCACACTGGGAACAGGACGGATTCCCAGTCTACAGGAACGGTTTTCGCCGGTTCCTTTCGCGCTGGTGGAGCAGCCTTTTGGTGGATTACCATCAGAAAGCGAAAAATTGTTTTTACGATATTATCGGGTGAAGATCGAAGGTCTGCATTTTCTGGGAGCAGCTTACTATGATATTCCTTTCGCAGAAGGATTTAATCACCTGGCGTTAATGTTTCCCGCAATCATGTGGATGGCGCGCTGGATTGCCGCGGGAGAGGGTAGAGCGAACTTGAAACCGGAAGATGTGAATGAAGCAATGGCGATTGCCGATCATCATCACGGCTACTCACCCGTATTTGGACTGCCGCATTTTCGGAGCAGGGTCAAAAACCTGTCTCGTTCTCAAGATATCAATAAACTGATCGGCTGGTATAGTCAGTAGCCAATCCGGTCTTTCCGTTCAGGAATCTCTATAGAGTTCGACGCCTTTCCAGAAGGCGATTCGATTTTTGAGCTCTCCATACTCTTTGAGTGGATCAAGATAGTACCACGCGGCATCACGATTGATTTTGTCATCTACAACCACATCGTAGAAGAATGCTTTGCCTTTCTGGGGACTGATAGAAGTCGATGAGCTTTTCTTAAGAAAGTTGCTGTTAACGGACTCGAGTGGAAAGTACACATCTCCGTCAACGATGACGGTATTGTCAGAATCTACCAGTATTGCCTCATTCCAGATCGCTTTAGGCACACCTTACTCCTCATCGCTAAGTACATATGAAAGGAACTTATCAACGAAATGAGAATGGATTGGAATGAGGTTGCCCAAGAACATCCTAGACAAGTTTTATCTGAAAACCATAAAAATTCTAGAAAAAAATGCTCTCTTTACAGAAATCAATGCAGTCAGACCTGATCTGGCTTATCTGAGAAATGAAGGGGATCCAGTGAACATCAGGATTCTTGACTGGTATCGTCAGGCACTCCTCGAGGACTGTAGGAGATGATCCCGAGTTCCCATTGCTTGCGTTTAAACATGTTTTGTGAGTTTAAAGTATGGATAAATGAAGCATCTTTTCGCTGGTAGGAAATCAGTCCGCCATCTTCGAGTTCCACGACAAAGATCAGTTCCTGCTGATGTGCTGAAGGATACTGTTTAATTTCAATCTCTGCCGAACCAAGCAGTTCTGTGATGGTTCGGGAAGGCTCTGCCTGACTGAGTGTAAACCGTCCATTGGTATTGGGAATCTGCTCCCATTGATAGCGTTTCAGCAGGTCTTCGATTTTCATTTTGATACTGGCAGCTGGATGGAGAATTGATTGAGAAAAGGAACCATTCACTAAACTTCTGAATTTCAAGTTTAGAAAGTTGTTGCTGAAATTAAAAGGAGAGGAAAATGCTGTGAATTATCAGAAGGCAGTATATAAAAAAAATGATGTTTCTCAGGAAGAGAGACACCATTTTTAAATATTCTCAATTGTCAGCTCAAATGATCAGATCGTTTAGATTTCTGAACTTGAAAGCCAGGCTTCAATTTAAATCGTCTGGTGAAGTCCGTCCGAGGGAATAATTTCCCTCGGACTTGACGTTCACGATTTTTGAAGCTGCCCTTCGGACCTGATAGGCCAATCTCGTAGTGTCGAGATTACAGAAACCCTCAAATCTAACTAGTTGCAGCAAGACTTGGGAGCTGGAGCACAGCAAGTTGGTTTAGGAGCTGGAGCACAGCAGGTTGGAGCTGGTGCACAGCAGCTTTTCTTAACTTTGCAGCACTTAACCTTTACTTTGCAGCAACGGTCTTTGCAACGATTGAACATTTTACCGCAACGGTCTTTACATCCTCGCAGGAAACCTCCGTTGAAGAGCTTCTTGTGACCACAGCATGAGTCACAAGAGTTGCAGCAAGACTTGGGAGCTGGAGCACAGCAAGTTTTAGGAGCTGGTGCACAGCAGGTCTTTGGAGCTGGAGCACAGCAGGTCTTTGGTGCTGGGGCACAGCACTTAGGAGCTGGAGCACAGCAGGTTTTAGGAGCTGGGGCACAGCATGTTGGTTTAGGGGCAGGAGCACAGCATCCTTTACCCAGGAAGCCAGCAGCTTCAGCATTAACACCAGCACAACAAACAACCGCTAAAGCGGCAACATAACTTAACAATTTCATTTAGGCAATCTCCAAGGATTCGCTTCGTGGACGGTCGTGAGGTACTCAATCACGGTTGATTCAGATGAGGTTTTCCGATCAACCTGGGAGTCCATAGCCTCACGTAATTAAAAAGGTAAACCTGAATATTTTTTCGGCCAGATTCCTCAGAGAGTCCTTGAAGAAACATGAAATTGTCTACTCTGCATGCAAAGTGGGTCCTGAAAATACGCTTGTATCGATTATGACGGCCTTGGTTTAAGTACTGTCAAAGGTGAGCGGGTTCGGATTGTAACTCGTTCTGAAGAAGAGTGTTTGTATGTATATTTGCCTGTCTGCATTTGAGAACATTGAGAAGCGTCACGTCATATTCTGGAAAAAATACTACAGCCGACGAATCCAGAGGCTGTATATGAGTTGTAATCAAAGCGGGGGTGTATACGATTGTGTTATAGACTGGCAGTCTGCGATCCGCTGCGGAAGTTGATCTGGCCTTTTGTTCAATGTGATGGGGGCTTTATGAAAAAAGTGTTTGTTCTAGAGGAGCGGGCACACATTGTATCTGAGCTTCAATGGCAGTTTGAAGGTGAAGTTGACTGGCAGATTCGCGGGTTTTCTGCCGAGCTCGATTTATTTCAGTTCGTTCTGCGGGAGAATTCGGAAGAATTTCTGGTCATACTTGATTTAAGCATAGGCAAGCAGATCTGTCTGCAGTTTTTACAAAGGTTTATGGGATCGCGTGGTTCTTTTCCGGTGATCATATTCTCCGAAGATCCAAAGTTGAATCTGGAATGGGCCTTGCGGGAACTGGGAGTCTTTCATTTACAACTTGGAAGTCTGGAACCAGAGCGAATCGCGAAAATCTGCCGCTGGCATTTTGATCTGCAGAAGCCAGAACTGTCAGCTCCCTTGCAGATTGAACAGTGACCCGATTAAAAACCTGATTCGTACCTGGTCGGCGTTTCAGACAGCAGAGTCAGATTCTCAGAAGAACACCAAAACGTTCCGACCACCCGTTCAACAGATACTGATAAAATACAAGGAAAGCAGAAAAAGCTGATGGCGAATGCTGAACTGAATGAAACGAATCTCAAGAGTTGTCTCTCTTCTGTTGTTGATCCCGTTTTCGAAAAACCTCTGTCTGTCTCCGGATTTATAAAATCAGCGATTGCAGATGATTCATCTCGGGTATCGGTTGAGATTGAACTGCCGGTTCCTTCGTATCCGAAAGAGTCTGAACTTTCAAAGTTGATTCAAACGACAATCCAGCAGGCGTTTCCCGATTGTCAGGATATCAGCATCAAATACAGTGCGAACATTCGCGGCAAGCAGTCGGGTGGACGTATCGGGCTCAATGTGAAAAATATCATTGCTGTTGGCGCCGGCAAAGGTGGTGTTGGCAAGAGCACTGTCGCAGCAAGTCTGGCTTATGCATTACAGCAGTTTGGTGCCCGCGTGGGACTGGTCGATGCTGATGTCTATGGTCCCAGTATTCCGCATCTGGTAGGGACCAGTGAAAAACCTGTTGCGCAGGAATTTCAAAATAAAGACGGGCAGGCAGTCACCCGCATTGTTCCGGTTGAAGCCAGAGGACTTAAAGTGATGTCGATGGCATTCTTTGTGGAACCCGATCAGGCAGTGATCTGGCGCGGACCGATGTTGCATAAGGCGATTACACAATTCCTGCAGGATACTGAGTGGGGAGAACTGGATTATCTGATTATTGACATGCCACCGGGCACAGGAGATGTCTCACTCACACTGTCGCAGTTAATCGATCTGGCAGGTGCTGTCGTGGTCTGTTCTCCTCAGAAGGTTGCCTTACTGGATGCTGTCAAAGCTGTCCAGATGTTTCGACAGGTGAAAATTCCCGTGCTGGGTATCGTCGAAAATATGTCGGGAGATGTTTTTGGACGCGGGGGAGCGCAGGAGAAGGGTAAAGAACTGCAGATTCCCTGTTTAGGTGAAATCCCCATGAATGCAGAGATTCGGGAAAAATCGGACTCGGGCAATATTTCGGAATTGTTGACTGAAGGGCTTGAATCTCAACAGTATCTGCTGAAAGTCGCAGAAAATACTGCCATTGAAATTGCGCGTACCCTGATTGAAAAACCTTCAAGACCCCCCTTAGAAATACTATAATAGAGCTGGAGACTGAAATATCTGTTCGGCCTCTCGAAATAAATTACCTGCTCTATAAAATGAAACTGACATGTCCTCGAAACAAAACTCTCAAACAGCAGATAAAACTCAGAACATGATTACCATTGACGAATTGATCGAGGAGTTTGAATTCCTAAATGACTGGGAAGAACGCTGTGACTTTCTGATCGACCTCGGATTTGAACTTCCTGCCATGCCCGAGTCTGAAAAGACCGAAGAAAATCGGGTCCATGGGTGTCAGAGTATGGTCTGGCTGACAACAGAACTTAAGAACGCAGATGGGGAGAATGTGCTGCATATTAATGCAGACAGTGATGCGTTGATTGTGAAAGGGCTGATTGCAGTCCTGCTGGCAATCTATAACGATAAAACACCAAAACAGATCTTGAAGACAGATGTCAGACAGTATTTTTCACATCTTCAACTGGATAAGTATTTGAGCTCGCAGCGCAAAAATGGATTGTTCGGAATGGTGGAACGTGTCCAGAGTGAAGCGAGGCAGGTGGTTGAAAGAAACTGATCTGGATTCCCAGGTTGTGGAAATCACGGTGTGTTTTTATCACCGTCCGCCGGGAGTTTGAGTTTCTCGAAACGAAAACTGATCGGTGCAGCTGTGATCAGTGTGGGAGCGAGATAAGTAAACCGCAGGCTGTTCTGTCGCAGAGGCAGATCTGTGAATTGATACGAAACTCCGATCTTACCCGCGCTTTCCAGCGTTGTGTGCGAAGCGCCGTTCAGCCAGTACTTTTGACCTTCCGGGTTTTCCAGGTACGCCCGATTGTGATAGATCCAGGTGCGGTGAGATTCAAATGCAGGGCCGCCATAGTCATAACTTAGAGCGATTCTCACATTGCAAGTCTGACTGGTGAGAAGATTTTTCTGCTCCACATTGACGAGTTCAACGGAAACATTTCCCCGTCGGCGAATCGCGCCTTTTGATTCCAGTAGATTATCAAACGTGATCGGAAGAGTCTCCGCCGCGAGTTCCATCTGCATTGTTCCCTGGATATTGAACGTCGAATGCTTCTGCTCGTTGTTGAGGACCCACGTCATCGTGAAATTGACGTTTTTTCCCCCTTCTCCTAAAGGGAGTTCCAGGTTTGCCTGTGGGGTAAATGGAGAGAGCTTTTTGGATTGACTGGTACTGCAATGGATCTCTCTGGCTGCATAGCTGAGAAACAGCGGTCGCAGGCGGGGTTCTACTTCGACTTGAAATTTCACAGACAGTAAGTCTTTGTTTGAACTTCCTCGCAAGGGACGATTCTGGATGTCCAGAATGGTAATTTTGAAGGGGCCATCATAGCAGGTCTTTAGATCTTTACTGGAGCGGGACGAATTGTCTTCAGTATTCAGCTGAAACTGCATTGAGTCGCTGGAACCATCAATCTGATATGTGAGAGGCAGTTTTTGACACAGTTCATCGATGGCCTGCCAGAAGGGAGTCTTTGCAAATTCCACCTGAATTTTTCGGTTAAGTGTTTCATCGGTTATTTTGTGCAGACCAAACGTGTTTCCGGACTGACTGGAAATATGCTGCAGGATCGATTTAAGGGAATAACTCCCTTCGAGAGAAATCAGTGATGAGTGTAATGAATCCAGAGCCGCCTGTTTCTCAATCTGGAGTTTCACGCGTATTAAAGCTTCGCGTACTGAAGCAGTCGTCACAAGTTCGGGGGGGGGGAGCAGAGAGAGCACAGGGGTTCCCAACTCAATCAGTTTGCTTTCCGCCTGCTCTCTGACCCGACGCTGGTTATCGTCGAGTTGAGTGATGAGCGTTTCCACCTGGCGTTTCAGGTCTGTCTGTTTCTGAACCGGATTCGGTTCAACTGCAGATACTTGCAGATGATTGTGCGTGAGAGTCACAATCATCATTGCTGTAAATTGCAAGAGTCGTATCACAAATCGATCCCGTTCAGATTCCAAGGAATTCGTGGTAAAATAAAACACCTGACATGTCCATTGTAACTGTTCAATGTGCCAGGAAAACACCCTGTGTTTCTGCTTCATCGATAAATCTATTGATTATAACCGTTATGTTCCCTGCGTTTCCTGTTACCCGACGCCTGGATCGAACTCTGTCAGCGATTTCAGAAGCCGGACTCTGAAACGGCGGTTAGACTATCTATAGAGATAAACTTCTCCAAGAACCAGAGATCCCGCCACACGATTCGAGGTCGTCCCGATGCTGACCTGCCTGCGCCTGATTCCGCTCTCCCTGTTAGGGGCCAGTCTGTTCTGGCTGACTTGCGAGCCTGTCTGCGCAAAACCACCTTCACTGATTGAGATGAAAACCGATAATACGGTGTTCGTGGGGAAATCGATTGCGCACAATGATGATGTTTGCTGGATGATGGATCAGTCGGGGATGTTATCGGAAGTCTCGTTAAAGAAAGTCAAATCCTTTCGAAAAGTGGCTTCAGAATTTCAAAAGCTTCCCTTAAATAAAATGAAGTTGCAGCTGCAGAACGAATTCGGCCCGCTATACGAAATTATCGCGACTCGACACTATCTGATTTGTGCCCCGCGCGGGAAAGCCAAAGCGTATGGCGGTGTATTTGAAGATCTCTATGAGTCGTTTTCACACTATTTTGCCTTACGTGGCTATCAGGTGAAGGCACCTGAATTTCTGATGGTCGCAGTCATTTTTCCCGACCAGGCGCAATTCTTTGACTATTGTAAAAAAGATGGCGTCCGCGCCGGCCAGGGTTTACTGGGATATTATCACCCGCATACCAATCGAACCGCTTTGTTCGATCAGGGGGCGGCGACTGCTTTACAGGAAACCAATCCGCATCAGAATGAGACACAGTTGAGCTATGCGCGGGTTTCCGCGGGTGGTAAAAACATGGCAGAAGCATTGCGTGATACGATGATTCACGAAGCCACTCACCAGGTTGCTTTTAATACCGGACTGCATACCCGGATCGGTGAAAATCCACGTTGGGTCGTTGAAGGGCTGGCAACCACTTTTGAATCTGATGAGCTGCGGACTCATACGGGAGGCAGCACAAATTCTCTCTCCCGAATCAATCGAGATCGATTGATCTGGTTTGTGAATTATTCCCGTACCCGACGAAAGAAGGGATCACTACGAACTTTCATTCGAGACGATTCACAGTTTCGATCTTCGACTCTGGATGCTTATGCTGAAGCCTGGGCGCTCACGTTTTTTCTGGTGGAGACTCAGCCTGCCCGTTATGCCCGCTATCTGAAATCAGTCTCGGAGCGCGATCCTCTGCTGGAATACTCTGCCGATGCCAGGGAGCAGGACTTCAAGAAAGCGTTTAAAACCAATATCCAGACGCTTGAAGTTGATTATCTGAAGTTCGTAGAGCAACTGACGGCAGAACTGGTTCAGCAGAATTAAGCTGCCCGCATCGCAGCTTCCTCTTCCATGGCGGCGATGACAAGAGTGCCTCGCGTAATAGCAGATTGTTCATCCGGAACCAGGGTCACTTCACCTTGATTGAAGGGGATTTTGCGGTTTACAAGATTCTGGCTGAGCAGTTCGTTGAAACCGGCTGTCTGTGCGAGATCTCCCAGGCAGACAACCGGTAACAGTTTCAGCGTGGCGATGTAGGGTTGGATTGTTTCCAGTTGAGTCGCAAATTCATCCAGCAGGCTGTCCAGTAATGATTCATACCAGGATGTCACCACCGAATGATGTGATAGATAAGGACTCAGACTGATTTGCGGGCTGAGCCGTTTCTCCTTTGCCTGTTTTGGATCGATCAGTGGTTTTCCCTCTGGACCGTTCTTAAACATTTTCCAGGCATGTGCCAGTTGTTCGTCCATCCACTCGCTTCCAAATGGTACCGAATGTCGTGCGACGACTCGGCTCTGGTGGACCAGTCCGATTTCGGAATGCGAATGCCCCAGGTAGATCACATAGCCGGAATAGCGGGTTGCTGCCGGAAAGGCTGACAGACCCGCAGCCAGAGTGATTGTAGTGGCAAAAGGAGTAAACCCCTGTAAAGAGATTAGTTGTGCTGTCAACTTGTTAAGTGGTGACTGCGGAGTATTACCCGGCACAATGAAGGCACAGTATTCTCCATCGGCTTTCGCCCTGGGGAGTACAGACTGAATCAATGTTGAGAGCAACTGACGGTGCACCGGATCGTTCAATACCAGTTCACCATTCGTAAACAGTGGATAAAGCGGTACTTTTGAAAAACGTGAAATCTGAGCGGCGTTTTCGCCGGGGATGATCAGTGTTTCTTCAGAATTGAGAAACGGGACACCAATTTTCTGCAGCATCGATCGGTTTTCACTGTTGTCTTCCAGGATCGTATACAATGCTTCGATGGAACGCCGTGTCAGTTTGTGACTCGCATCATTTTGTAATGTCCGGAGACAGGTTGAGTCAATCTGGAGTGCAGTGCTCATTTAGGTAATACTCCCTGTACTGCCTGCAGCACTCGGTCGAGAATTGTGTAATGTCCCTTCTTCTCTGACTGGCTGGTATGTCCCAGACGTGATGAATCAGTAGGGGGTTGCTTTGCTTCGTCCGACTTTGAAGAGTCCTGGTGTGAACGGTCAAAGCGGAAAGCAGGTTGCTTCCGTTTCTTTTCAGGTGGTTTCTCTGGAGCTATGACTGTTCCCGCGCTGGAGAATTCCGGTTGCTCCGGAGTTTTTGATTCACGATTGGACCTCTGGTTAAAGTGAGGACCCTTCAGAGTTGGCTCTGCTTTGTCGACGCGCAGGGAACGTGACTGATGACGTCCATAAATGAAAGCCTGTGTTGGTATTTGAGCTGTTTCATCAATCACGGGTATCTGGTTTTCGAGAATCTGTTCCAGCAATGATTTTTCCGGCAGCGGAGGCAGCTTCTCCCATTGAGTGATAATTGTAGCGTCATTGTCGCGTTCCGTTTGCGCCCGTGAAGCGTTTACCTGCTTGCGAGGTTTTTTATGCAGATATTTCCAGAGCAGAAACGCAATTCCTGCGAGCAGAATATAAGCAGTTCCCGGGGGCCAGAACGATGATTCAGCTGACTCATCTGTCTCTTCATATTTTGACAGGTCTTCATCGAAACGGGCGTCAATGGATTCCACAGGAGGTGCGGGAGCTGCTTTCAGGTCCAGATCAGGAACTGAAGCAGAATCTGCCTGCAATTGAGTCTTCTCATCAGGTTTCTCATTCGGAAGAGTGGAATTTCCTTCCTCTGAATGAGGATGCACCGGATTGGGTACCTCTGCTAAGCTGGCGGCAGTCTGCTGCAGCATTGGTCCTCTCAGCAGCGGCGGATTGGTTTCTACTTTCAGGGAAGCATCTTCAGATGGCGATGAGGCTTCTTCTGGATGCGTCACCTTCTGCAACTCTGGAGCTTGTTCTCCATTGAGAGAACCGGTTTTATCCAGAATTCCAGGTGCTGACGTTTCCTGAAAAGGATTCGAATTCGTACTCTGTGCGGGGCGCAATCGTCGTGGAGCTGGCAGGGAGTGTGGAACCATGGACAGGTTCAAAACCTGCGGAGAATTTAAGACGATGACTGTTCCTGAGGTGAATCTGGATGTCAGTTTTCTCGATTTGAAATCGGAATTACCCCGGCTGCGATAGGGGGGAATAATTTTGATAGACTCTGCCAGGTTTGCATATTGCTCCAGGGGTTGTCTCAGGCATTTCAAGATGCCGGCCAGGTCTGCCATTTCAGGCCGTACCCCAAATATTACAGGGCGATCCAGCAGGTTGAGAATGGCGATCTGAATTAATTCAGAGTTGGATGACTTCTGCAATTGTGCAGTCTGAGCCGATGTGCTGAATGAGACATTCATGACATTCGCTGACGATTTCAATGCAATCAGGACATCGCCATGCATGAGCGGAAAGTCGACATCAGGGTTAAAGAACAGATCCTGACTGCTGCGACCACCTCGTATCACACGGATGACACCAGAAAAATCAGGGGTCAGACCACCTGCTCCCGAGACAACCTCACTGAGTCGCAGTTCCTGATTTGAGAGCTCGTAGGCGGCACAGCGATTGAATTCGCCCAGCAGTCCGACAACGGCAGTTTGCCGGACCTGTTCTTGCTGTAAGCCAATTTCACGAACAACCGTTTGCGCATGGGCACCCTGAAATGTTCCTGTGAGCAGGAACATTATCAGTAACCTGATACCAGTCTGGTGCCAGCAATCCATCCGGCCTTCCTTACGACTATATTGAAAAGTGAAAATGTGAGTGGATGAGAGGAAACCGTATAATCACTAAAATCGGCAGATTCTAACATTCGACATGATTCAAACTGACAGTTTTTTCAAAAAAGGAATGATTCAATGCGATCGAATTAAATATCAGTAAGTGTTTATCTCAAGATCACTTGAGTAAGTTAGACATAGAGGGAGGGAACACTTCGCTATCTCGAAATGCCGTTGATTTCGAGTGTGGTATTGATTCCAAGTGAATTACGATGTTGCTAGGATAAACAGGCATTGGCTTGCTGAATATGTTGTCCTGGTCCGGTCCTGTGCAGTTTGTGCTCAAGGTAACTTAGATCCGACCAGAGTGATCTGTCTGAAGAAGCAGGAAATCTTGTGAACGTAACTAGTTTGACCGTTGAGAATTATCTGAAGGCGATTTTGCAGATCAGTCTGCAATCCGGGTCAGAATGGATCAGTACGGGCGAATTAGCCAGGTATATGAATGTGGCACCCGGTACAGTTACCAGTATGCTGAAAACCCTGAAACAGTCTAAGCTGGTCGAGTATCGCCCGTATGAAGGGGCCAGTTTAACGGACGCAGGTAAACACTCTGCCATCCGTGTATTACGACGGCATCGACTGATCGAACTGTTCCTGTTTCAAACGTTGAAACTCTCCTGGGACCAGATCCATGCGGAAGCGGAAAATATGGAACACGCGGTGAGTGATTTCCTCGTGGATCATATCGATGAGTACCTGGGATTTCCTGAAACCGATCCACATGGCGATCCTATCCCTTCTATTGATGGACAGATGCGGCGAGCCTACCCTAATCTGACGACCCTGGCTGCCTGTCCAGACGGAGTCAATTTGCGGATCGTACAGGTGACCGATCAGGAACCGGAATTTTTGCGGTTTCTCTCCCGCACCGGTCTGGAGATCGGTTCAGTGGGACGGGTCACCGAAAAGAATATCGAAGCCGGGATTGTGATCTCCGAATGGAGTGGCCAGCAGATCTCCATGGGCATCCATGTCGCAGAGAACATGAAGGTTGTTCCGATTCCCGATAATTAGTATCTCATATCTGAGGTACTGTCATTAATTCTGTGTGAAATGCGTTTCACCTGTCGTGCTGAAGAAAGAGAAGAAATTGAGTCACCTTATTTATAAAAATCCGTTGATTGGTCGTTACGCATCTCAGGAAATGAGCCAGATCTGGTCGGCACAGAAGAAACATTCCACCTGGCGCAGACTGTGGGTGGCGCTGGCGGAATCGCAGCATGAAATGGGACTGCCTGTAACAGCGGCACAGGTTGAGTCTTTGAGAGCCGCCATTGATGATATTGATTTTGAACTGGCTGCAAAAGCAGAAAAGGATCTAAGACATGACGTGATGGCACACGTGCATACATACGGTGAGCGTTGTCCTGATGCCAAAGCGATTATCCACCTGGGGGCCACCAGTTGTTTTGTGACCGATAACAGCGAACTGGTGATGATACGCGAAAGTCTGCAGCATGTACGCGCGAGGCTGGTTTCCGTAATCGATCATCTGGCGAAGTTTGCGAATGAGTATCGCGATTTACCCTGTCTGGGATTCACACACCTTCAACCAGCCCAACCAACGACTGTCGGAAAACGAGCGACCCTCTGGTGCTATGATCTGATTCTGGATCTGGAAGAAATTGAGTATCGACTGGAAAAACTCCGATTTCGCGGTGTTAAAGGAACGACAGGAACTCAGGCCACTTTTCTGCAACTGTTTCAAGGTGATCATGCGAAAGTGGATGAGCTGGATCGACGTGTGACTGAGAAGATGGGTTTCGCTGATCGTTACGCGGTCACGGGGCAAACCTATTCACGCAAAGTTGATGCTCAGGTCTTGTCGGCATTAAGTGGCATTGGCCAGTCCGCTCATAAAGCAGGGAATGATATTCGAATACTGCAAAGCCGCAAGGAACTCGAAGAACCATTCGAGAAGAACCAGATTGGTTCTTCGGCAATGGCTTACAAGCGCAACCCGATGCGATCAGAACGGATGTGTTCACTGGCCCGGTTTGCGATCAGCCTGACCGCGAATGCTGAAGATACTGCAGCAACGCAGTGGATGGAACGCACGCTGGACGACAGTGCGAATCGGCGTTTGTCACTGCCTCAGTCATTCCTGGCAATCGATGCGGTCCTGATTCTGTATCGTAATATTGTGGATGGTATGGTTGTTTATCCGAAAGTCATTGAGAAACATTTGAATGAAGAGCTGCCTTTCATGGCGACCGAAGAATTTCTCATGGCAGGAGTGGAAGCGGGCGGTGATCGTCAGGAATTGCATGAACTGATTCGCGTTCACAGTCAGGCGGCTGGAGCTGAAGTCAAGGTGCAAGGCGGAAAGAATGACCTGATTGACCGTCTGCAGAAAGACCCCGCTTTCAAGGACTGTGATCTGAACAGTGCGCTCGATGCCCGCAAATATATTGGCCGGGCACCGGAACAGGTCGATGCGTTTATTGCTGAGATCATAGAGCCGGTACGACAAAAGTATCAGGATGCTCTACAGCAGTCTGCAGAAGATCTGAAAGTATAACTTCTTTCAGTTGCACAAGTTCCCGATACAGCAGAAAAAGAAAACGCCCCGATGAAAGTTCATCGGGGCGCTTCTCAGGGACTTCTAGTGCCATGCTACGTCAGTATCTGATCGATGACGTGTGCTTCTTCGACACCCGTGAGTCTGGTATCCAAACCCTGGAATTCGACACTGAATTGATGATGGTTGATTCCCAGCAAATGCAGCATCGTGGCATGCAGATCACGAACGTGTACAATATTCTCTACTGAATTATAGCCCAGTTCATCGGTTTCGCCATAGGTAATTCCACCTTTTATTCCACCCCCGGCCATCCACATGGAAAAACCCTTAATATGGTGGTCACGACCTGCTCCCCCTTTCCCCTGGAACATGGGAGTTCTGCCAAATTCCCCTCCCCAGATCACGAGGGTTTCGTCCAGCATGCCCCGTTGTTTGAGATCATTGATCAAAGCCCAGGTCGGTTTATCAGTTAATCCGCAACAGGTATTCATGTAGCGAACCAGGTCTCCATGGTGGTCCCAGCCACGGTGATACAGGTGAATAAATCGGGAACCCCGTTCGGCCAGTCGCCGTGCCAAGAGGCAGTTATTCGCATAACTGCCCGAACCGGGTTCAGCACCATACATCTCCAGGGTCTGCCTGGTTTCCCCGGAAAGATCCATCAGTTCGGGGACCGAGGTCTGCATCATGAAGGCCATTTCATAGGCGGCAATTCGAGTGTCGATTTCCGGATTGGTGACACGTTCATTTCGATAGCGATCCAGTTTCTGGATAGTTTCAATCAATTGTTTCTGTTGGGAATTGCTGATGCCTTCCGGATTCTTGAGGTAGTTTACTGGATCGCCGGTCGAGTTGAACTGGACGCCCTGGTAGCGACTGGGAAGAAACCCTGTGCCCCACTGTCGCGATGCAATCGGTTGTGGGTTTCGTCCTCCGACACTGGTGAGAACGACAAAGCCTGGCAGTTCTTCTGTTTCGCTCCCCAGACCGTAAGTGATCCAGGAACCCATTGAAGGTCGACCGCTGATTGCGGTACCCGTGTTGAGAAATGTGTGCGCAGGGTCATGATTAATCTGTTCGGTTACCATCGAACGGATAATGCAAATGTCGTCAGCAATCTTTGCGGTCCAGGGAAGGAAGTCACTGATCTCCTGGCCATTGCGTCCATACTTACGAAATCTGGTTAAAGGCCCCTGGCATTTGAGTTCTTTTCCCTGCAGCTGCGCGATTGGCTGCCCTTTGGTAAAGCTTTCAGGGAACGGTTTTCCATCCATTTCTGCCAGTTTGGGTTTGTAGTCGAATGTCTCCAGGTGAGTCGGACCGCCAGCCATACAGAGAAAAATAACCCGCTTAGCTTTAGGGGCGATATGTGGTAATCCCGGAAGTCCTCCCATTGCAGCCTGTTTTTTTGCTGCGAGCAGGTTCTCACTTTTCAGAAGGCTTCCCAGCGCAGCCGCACCCAGGCCAACCCCGGTATTATTCAGGAAGGTCCGACGATTTAATCCGGTTTGAAATTGGTTCCAGTTCAGCATAGTTTCAGTTCCTCGTCACCACTTCATTCAGATTTAACAGCGCTCGCGCGACTTCAGTCCACGCTGCCAGTTCAATCGTATCCAGATTTGAGTTTGTCGTTGCCAGTCCGGTGTGAGTCAATGATTTGGCGGAAGTGGGCTTTGCAGAAAATGCGGTCCGGTTGGAATTCAATAAAGTCAGCAGAACCTCCAGCTCCATTTTCTCTGGTTGGCGCGACGTTGCTTTAATAAATGCGTATTGAATTTTTGCAGAGTCTGATTTTCCGCCGTTCGGACAATATCTTCAGCAAATTTCCGGGAGGATTCTACAAAAGTCGGATCGTTAAGCAGTGTCATTGCTGCAATCGGTGTGTTGGAGCGGGGGCGTTGTGCCGTACATTCTTCTCGACTCGGGGCATCAAATGCTTTGAGCATCGGATGCAGGAATTGACGTTGCCAATGCACATACAGTCCACGTCTCCATTGGCGGTCATCAGTATCTGCCACATATTTTCGTTTGGGAAAATTCAAGTGCCGATAATAGCCAGCTGGCTGGTAAGGCTTCACACTGGGACCGCCAATCTCCGTCACTAATAATCCACTCACGGCGAGTGCGTTATCGCGAATCATTTCTGCCGGCAGGCGAAAACGGGCCTGTCGATTAAGCCAGTGGTTAAAAGGGTCTGCAGTTCTCTGTTCGGTTGACTCAATGGATGATTGACGATACGCACGGCTCATGACGATGAACTTGACCATCTGCTTCATATCCCACTGATCATTCAGGAATTTGATCGCCAGTTGATCGAGCAGTTCAGGATAATGTGGGGGACCACCCTGTCCGCCAAAATCATCCAGTACAGGAGCAATTCCACGACCAAAGAAGAGATACCAGAAGCGGTTCGCCATCACGCGTGCCATCAAAGGTCCGTAGCCTTGTCTATCGGAGAGCCAGTCTGCCAGATCCAGACGAGTCAGTCGAGCGTGATCACTTTTCAACGTTCCCAGGAATTCGGGGATCGCAGGTTGTACGACGGGGCCTGTTTCATCCAGCCAGTTGCCGCGAGGGAGAATACGAATTTCCCGGGGCTTGATTGATACCGTGATCATCGTTTTCATCGCACTGCGATCAATTGCTCCTCGCGATTTTTTCAGCTTCTCCAGTTCCTGTTTGAGTTGCTGCTTTTCCTGTTTCTGCTCTGTCGATTTCAATGAAATCTCGATAGTTCTGATTCTGGATTCGATTTGAGCGATCTGTGCATTTTCCTGGTCTGTATAAAGAAAGATTTCCGGTTCACGGATGGTGGGAATTCGGTCGGCACCGCGTCTTAAGTGCTGGTCCTCATCGATATCTGCAAAAAATGAGACCATCGAATAAAAGTCTTTAATGGTATAGGGATCGTACTTATGATCGTGGCACTGGCAACACCCCATAGTGGCACCCATGAAAACAGCGGAAAAGTTTCGGATTCGGTCGGCAGCATAAATCGCCAGATATTCCTTGCGCTGGACACCCCCTTCATGTGAAGTCTGGAGCACGCGGTTGTATCCGGTTGCTATTTTCTGCTGCAGAGTCGGTTCCGGTAACAAATCACCGGCCAGTTGCTCCCGGACGAATTGATCATAAGACAGGTTTTGATTAAAGGCGTCTATCACGTAATCCCGGTAAGGTGAGATGTGGTGGTCCTGATCGCCGTGGTAACCGACCGTATCGGCAAAGCGAACCAGATCCAGCCAGTAAATCGCCATCCGCTCGCCATAGTGCGGAGAGGCCAGCAGTCGATCCACGAGTTTTTCGTAGGCAGCAGGACTGGGATCATCGACGAAGCGTTTTACTTCTGCCGGTGTGGGTGGCAGTCCTGTCAGATCGAAACTCAGCCGACGGATGAGCGTGACCTTATCGGCCTCCTCGGCGGGCTTCAGATTTTCTGCTTCCAGTCGAGACAGGATGAAGTTATCGATCCAGTTAACGGGCCAACTCTGATCTTTGATGGTTGGAGTTTTGACTGGCTGTGGTTTTACATACGACCAGTGTTGAGACCAGGGAGAACCTTCCGCAATCCATTGTCGAATCAGATTGACTTCAGTTGGTTTCAGCTTTTTCCCCGAATCTGCGGGGGGCATGACCAGATCGGGATCCTTGCTGGAAACTCGCTCAAACAGTACGCTTTGATCTGGTTGTCCGGGATGGATTATCGCTGATGCGTCTGTTGCTTTCAGGCCCTGCTCCCTGTCGAGCCGCAGGTCTGCTTCGCGGTGAGTGGCATCAGGGCCGTGACAATGAAAACAGTTTCGGGAGAGAATCGGTCTGATATCCCGGTTGAAGTCCACTTTGCCAGCAGCCGCTTCGGGTGGAAGGCACAGACTCAGAACGGCGAGGCAGCATATCAGTGATCGAAGTATTACCCAAGGCATTTTAAATCGCCCTCAGTTGAGGACGCGTGAGAAGCACCAGGGGTATGGATTTCTTCTTGGAATTCCTGGTACATCAAACGCGTTGAAAACTGTTTGGTGATACCGGTCCGTAACGAATTGTGTTAACGGTAGCTGAACTCCCAAAGTTCAGCAGGCAGGTTCATCAATGCTGGCTGAAGTTCGTATCAGCGGCAGCGGTCTCAAATCAAATCATAGCAGGCGTATAGAGCAGATGCAAGAACCTGCGATCCGGGCAGAACCTGAAAACAGGGCTTTACTTACTTGACAATCAGGGGCCAGCTAACGAACTTCAAAGGCAGAAATGTGTCACAATTTTCGTGAAACGTTCTTCTCGTCAAACTCCAGCTTCAGGTATTGATTATGCGAGCTCCGACTTATCAGGATATCCAGGATGCCCTGCCCCGTATTCACAGTATTTTGCCGCCGACTCCGCTGATTGAATGGCCCGGTTTGAGCCGACTGACCGGAACACAGCTTTTTCTGAAGCATGAGAACCACCAGCCAGTAGGCGCATTCAAAGTGCGTGGCGGCATCAATCTGGTAAGTACTCTTTCTGAAGAAGAACGGCAGGCAGGAATCATGGGGTGTTCCACAGGCAACCATGGCCAGTCACTGGCATTTGCGGCACGCAAGTATGGAGTGAAATGTACGATCGTAGTTCCCCGCAATAACAATCCGGATAAAGTCGAAGCGATTCGTATGCTGGGGGCAGAGATCATTGAGGCGGGAGAAGACTTCAATGAAGCCAAGCAGTATCTCGAAGAGCAACTGATCGATGGTAAACGGCGCTACGTTCATTCAGCCAATGAACCAAAGCTGATTGCCGGTGTAGGCACGCAGGGGATCGAAATATTCGACACGCTTCCCAACCCGGATGTGATCCTGGTCCCCGTAGGCATGGGGAGTGGCGTCTGTGGAACGGGAATTGTAGCCCGGTACATGCGGCCTCAAACGGAAGTGATTGGCGTGCAGGCTGAAAATGCTCCGGCGAATCAACTGTCCTGGAAAGCGGGAACCGCAATCACGACGCCAACCGCATCAACCTGGGCAGAAGGGGTCGCGACGCGTGCCGGCGCGGAATTCACACAGCAAATCATGCAGTCAGTATTAGATGACTTTCTGCTGGTCAGCGAAGAGGAGATGCGCATTGCCGCTTACCATATTTTAAAGCAGACTCACAATCTGGCAGAAGGAGCCGGTGCGGCGGCGCTGGCTGCGGTCTTGAAAAACCCGGCGCGATTTGCAGGCAAGAAAGTGGTTGCTGTTCTCAGCGGTGGAAATCTGAATCTGGCAGAGTTGCCTGATATCTTACGCATTGGTTCTGAACAGGCATCTTATTAGAGCGCGTCACATTTAATCAACGTGTCTCTCAATCTATTATGCCCGGTCCAAATGTTGTTGGAGATGCTGCAGTAAAACTGAAAACAGTCTAAATTCGTTACAATCAGTACACAGAAAAAATAAACCACATTTATTAAGTCGAGTCCCCTCGATTCGAAACAGCGTTGGATTGGAATTCCCTCCCGGTAATTGTTACCGTAAATGGCGAACTGGAACATTTCCAATATTGGTTCCCAGTTTGATCCTGCAAGTTAAATCCGTTGAGGGAACTATGAGATTTCAAGATCGTGTCGTGATTGTCACTGGCGGCAGTAAAGGTATCGGCGAAGGCTGCTCACGTGTGTTTTGTGCAGAGGGGGGCCATGTAGCAATTCTCGCACGAGGATTGCATGCCGGACAGGATCTGGCACGTGAGCTTAATGAGACAGGACCGGGTAAAGCGATGTTCGTGCAATGCGATGTGGGCGAGCATGAACAGATTCGCTCGGCGATCGATCTGGTCGTGGAACAGTTCGGCAGACTGGACTGCATCATCAATAATGCCGGCGTGCATCCCCCGGCAATGTCTCTGGAAGAAACCAGCATTGAGGAAATGGAACAGTTGATGCGAGTCAACTTCCTGAGTACGTTTGCCGGCGCGAAATATGCCCTGCCCCATCTGCGAAAAACCAAAGGGACGATTATTAACATGTCGTCCATGACAGCCGTGCTGGGGCAACATCATTCGACGGCTTACTGTTCGACAAAAGGGGCGCAGGTCAGTTTTACCAAGTCACTGGCAATCGAACTGGGGGAAGCGGGAGTGCGCGTAAATGCGATCCTGCCGAGCAATATCGATACGCCACTTATGCGTGACTGGGCAGCGTCCCTGCCTGATGCTGAGAATGCATTGAAAACGGTCTCCGACCTGCAGGTTTTCAAACGCATGGGAACGATCGAAGAGATGGGGAAACTGGCCTTATTTCTTGCGACCGATGATTCCAGTTTTCTGACAGGGCAGGCGATTGAAGCCGAAGGGGGCGCCAGCCTCGATTACTGATCCTTCAGTCTGATTGCTGCTGAATCATCATGCTCACTTCATATTTTAATTCAAGCATAAATATAATACGGGAGAATATTATTATGACAGGTTTACATAAAGCGTTTCGGATTCTGGTAATCACTGTTTTTCTGGGAACCGCTTATCACACCTATGGAAATCTGGTCGAAGAATACAAAAATGGTTTGATCTGGAAAGAGCCTGAAGTCGTACAGACGCCTCCTCATCAGCCTCCCTCCGATGCGATCGTCCTGTTTGACGGAAAAAATCTCGACAAGTGGAAAAACGGGGATCAGTGGAAAATCAAAGACGGGTATGCGATTACTACTAAAAAAGATATCGAAACCAGGCAGTCATTCGGGGACTGCCAACTGCATATTGAATGGGCGACACCGAAGAAGGTGAAAGGGAATGGCCAGGGACGCGGCAATAGTGGCGTCTTTCTGATGGGGAAGTATGAAGTTCAGATTCTGGATTCCTACGAAAATAAAACGTACTTTGATGGCCAGGCTGGCTCTATCTATAAGCAGTACCCCCCCCTCGTGAATGCCTGTAGAAAACCTGGAGAATGGCAGACTTATGATATTATTTTTACCGCACCTCGCTTTAACGAATACGGACAGCTGGTAAAACCTGCATATGTCACTGTGATTCAAAATGGTGTTGTCGTTCAGAACCACACTGAACTGCAGGGGGCGACCTTCTATCATCAGCCGCCTTTCTATACGGCTCATGAAGAAAAACTGCCGATTCGACTCCAGTTTCATAGAAATGATACACAGTTTCGTAATATCTGGGTGCGTGAACTCTCTGAAATCCAGCCGATAGGTTGTGTCTGCCCTGAATAAGTGACGGAATGAATTCCTGTCTGGTTTCTGTTTGCTGCAATTGAGTGACTTACTTTGAGAGAAGGATCTGAGCTATGGCCGTTTTTCTGGGAGTGGATGTCGGAACCAGCGGGACAAAAACACTGGCGATGCAGGAAGATGGAACTATTCTGTCTTCTGCTACCGTTGAATATCCCCTTTACAGTCCGCATCCTGGCTGGTCGGAACAGAACCCGGAGGACTGGTGGCAGGCAACGATCAAGAGTATCCGCAAGGTCTTAAAAGCGGGTAAAATCAAACCCGCTGATGTCAAAGGCATTGGTCTGAGCGGTCAGATGCATGGCAGTGTGTTTCTCAATAAGAAACATGAAGTCATTCGCCCCGCTCTACTCTGGAACGATCAGCGGACTGCCGCGGAATGTGCCGAGATCGAGCAACGGGCCGGCGGTCGAAAAAAACTGATCGGCATGGTAGCCAACCCCGCTTTGACCGGTTTCACGGCTCCCAAGATTCTCTGGTTGCGCAATCATGAACCAAAGAATTTTGACAAAACGGTTCAGGTGCTCTTGCCCAAAGATTACATTCGTTTTCGCCTGACGGGGGAATTCGCAACGGAAGTCAGTGATGCCTCAGGCACCTTATTACTGAATGTCAGGCAACGAAAATGGAGTCGTCCTCTTTTGAACAAGTTGGAACTAGACGAATCTTTATTGCCCGCAGTTCATGAATCAGAGGATGTCAGCGGGCATTTAACTGAGGCTTCTGCGAGTCTGCTGGGATTACCCTCCGGCGTGGCGGTCGTGGGGGGAGGCGGTGATCAGGCTGCCGGCGCTATCGGAAACGGGATTGTAAAACGAGGCGTCATCTCTGCGACGATGGGCACCAGTGGTGTGGTGTTCGCCCACAGTGATGAAGTTCAGATTGATCCCGAAGGCCGCGTGCATACTTTCTGTCATGCTGTTCGTGATAAGTGGCATGTAATGGGCGTTGTGCTGTCGGCCGGGGGAAGTCTGCAGTGGTATCGTAATCAACTCTGTGAGCAGCAGGTCGCTGCAGCCAGGAAGCAGAAAGTGGATCCATATCAACTGATTACCGCTCAGGCAGCAGAAGCGCCAGCAGGCAGCGAAGGTCTGTTCTTTTTACCTTATCTGACAGGCGAACGAACACCGCATGCTGATCCTTTTGCGCGGGCCGCATGGATTGGTTTAAGTTTGAGGCACGGACGATCTCACCTGAGTCGCGCGGTGATCGAAGGGGCAACCTATGCCATGCGAGATTCTCTGGAGATCATTCAGGAACTGAATATTCCGGTGAAAGAGATCCGCCTGTCTGGTGGAGGCGCCCGGAGTCCATTCTGGCGTCAGGTTCAGGCGGATACCTACGGACAAAAAGTCGTGACCATCAATGCCGAAGAGGGGCCTGCTTATGGAGTTGCGCTACTGGCTGCCGCGGGGACCGGTGCTTACAAGGATGTGGTCGAAGCCTGTACTGCGACCATTCGGGTCGTCGAAAGTACCAGCGTCAATTCAAAAGATAAAAAAGTCTACAATCAGGCATTTCCCGTGTATCAAAAGCTTTACTCATCATTAAAGTCTGATTTCCAGCAGATATGTGGTCTGGTGGATTAGAGTGAATCTCTCTCTGATTCCACGACCGACTGATGGATACAAGGTTTCACTATCATCTTGATCTAGGCTGGTGTGAAACAATTTTTTCTGCTGTCAATTGTGTAACTGGGGGTAAACAGTTAATTTAAACGGGGTAAGGATGCGCGTCTTTTGCGGTGTCAGGCTCATTGTATTAAGTATTCGCGTTGAACCAGCAGAGTTCATCGAAGTCTGATAAGTGGGATGCCGAAATAAATACATTATGGGTCCGGTGATTCGGATCAGTTCAAATTTGGATATTGTGGTAGAAAAACAAACCCATAGCAGCTATTCTACTCTGCCTGCCCGAAGACAATCTCATATTTATCGAGTATAATATTGACCATCAAGCTGTGTTGAATTGATCAACGATGCTGAAAACGGGCATTCGTTTGCTAGTCGGGCTATGAAGTGTGTAGATAAAAGCAGGACAGTCTCCCCAGATGACTAAACCCCAGGAAAAGAACAGTGGATCGACTCAAGGCCCTTTTTGTGTCTGGTCTGGAATCGGATTCACAAATTTTGTCAAACTGATGAGCCTGCGACCCAGGATTCGCTGGTCAGGTCTGGGGCGACTCATATCTTCGGGTATCTTGAGCGTGTCCAATTCCTTTTTCAGCATGCTGGAAAACCTGATCTACAGTCGCAAAGTCAAAAAGACGCAACTCGAGCCCCCCGTATTTATCATTGGGCACTGGCGGAGTGGGACAACATTACTCCATAACCTGATGTCCAAGGACGATCAGTTTATTTATCCGAATATGGGAGCGATGCTGTTTCCCTCACACTTTCTGTTAACTGAGCGGGTACTGAAGCACGTCGTAAAACATCTGCTGCCAAAACAGCGGCCCATGGATAATATGCCTGTGACCTGGGATCTGCCCCAGGAAGATGAAACGTCTATCATGCTGCTGCATCTGATGTCACCATACCTGGCTATCACATTCAGTGATCAACCGGAAGTCTATAACCGTTATTACGAACTGGACCAGTTGACTCCCCGGGAAACATCAATCTGGAAAAAAACGTTTCTGTATTTCATGAAGAAGCTGACATACAAAGCGGGTGCCAACAAACATATTCTGTTGAAGTCACCAACACATACTTTCCGGATTCCGTTTCTACTGGAAATGTTCCCTGATGCACGGTTTGTATATATCTATCGTGATCCCTATAAAGTTTATAATTCGACACTGCATCTGCGGAAAACCATGTTTGGTGATAATGGTTTTGCTCCACTGGATATGGAGAAACTGGAAGAGGACATGTCGAATATTTATGTGAATCACCTGAATGTTTACGAGCGCGATCGAAAAATCGTGCCTGAAGGCCAGTTGCATGAGGTCCGATTTGAAGACCTGGAAGAAGATCCGGTAGGTGAGCTCAGAAAAGTTTATGAGCATCTGAATCTCTCAGGCTTTGAAGGGCTTGAGCAGAATATGCAGCCGTATTTGAAGGATCAGAAATCCTACAAGAAAAACAAGTACGAAATGGACGCCGCCCAGGAGAAGAAAATCTACGAACGCTGGCAAAAAGCATTCGAGATGTTTGGATACGAGCGACTTCCCTCGGAGTCTCTGGTGCAGAAAGCACGTGTGGCCTCCTGATCAGCCTGCTCAACAGGATTCAATTCTCCTGGTCAGAAGGCGTTTTTGAATCTTCGTCCGCTGATTTCTGATGATTCTTCCGCATTTCCATCAGCTGTTGTTCCAGTAGTCGCTGTTGATCATGAACGCGTGAAATCAGCCTAGTTGATCGGATACGCGAGGCGCTCATGTCCCCGATCGCACACAGGATCACCCAGAATGCGATCAGCAGGATCCCTCCCCAGTAAGCCGCGAATAATCCGGGATAGGACTTCCAAGGCATATAGGGTGAATCGCCAATCACAATCAGAAAACCGATCACCATCAACAGGCTAGATGTTTGCATCCGACGTCGGTACTGTTTAGCAAAAAACTGGTAGTCATCGTCACCCAGTTCATCATCGTGCTGTCGATGGAACCACGAGGTACGATGCAATTGGATCAGTCCTGCTCCAAATAGCACAAGAAGTGTACCAACGATTATGCCCGGGATCGTGTCTGTCACTATTGCTGCGTCCTTGAGTGATGGTGGGGGGAATCCCTTTGCCTGCTGAAATGTTAACATTTCAAACTGCCAGTCCTCTCGTTTTCAGTCTAACAAATTCCGTTTCAGATGAAACGTGTGTGATGGAATTTATTTTGCATGCGGAATAAGAGACGGGAACAGAGCAGTTTTGTTTGCTTTTCAGGATTCCTTTATTTCAGGGTAAACTGAAATGAATGAACGGGAATGGTGTTTTTTCTCAACACTCAACACTCAACAGACGCCAGATCTAATGGTCGTCTTCTGAACTGGCAGAAATCACGGCAGGCAGGGATCGGAACAGGATCGTGAAATAAACGCCCACCAGCAGAATACCGGGAATCCACCAGTACAAAGTGGTGGTCAGTTTTTCGGGTCCAGGCGAAGTATTATAGATTGTGAGATGATGTTCAGGATTTAATCCGGGCAGGATATTGGGGTAAATCGCCATGGCTCCTGAGAAAATTACGAGGTAAATAAACAGGCCCGAACTCAAAAAGGCCGGCATGTTTTTATTTTTCCAGCGAAGATAACCAGATGCAAGCAAAGACAGGACTGCAGCCAGTGGCAGAATGATTTTCCAGGGTGTCTCCGAGAAGCTTGTCCGGGCAAGAGGTTGTACATACCAGCTGGCAATGAATATGACGAGGGTCAGGCCGATTGAACCAGTCCAGAGCCACGTGGCTGCCTGACGCGCGTGTTGCTGGACTCTGCCATCCGTTTTGGCCACAAGCCAGAGTGCACCGTGATGCAGGAGGAACGTCGCAGAGGTGACACCACTCAGGATTGTGTACCAGTCCAGAATTCCCGTTGGCGGACCAATACGAAAATTTGTCCACAGGGGTTCAAAAAAAGAACCTGTCGCATCCAGGGGGACACCCCGATAAATATTCGCCATGGCGGCCCCCAGGATGATGATCAGTAATCCACTGGCAACAAACAGCATCAGGTTCCAGAAATGGATCCACAATGAATCTGAGAGGTAGTGTGGCAGTTCAATACTGATCGCCCGAAAGATCAGCAGCCAGACCACCATGGTCAATGGCAGATAAAATCCGCTGAACATGGAACTGAGAAATCCGGGGAATGCCATCATCATTGTGCCACCTGCGGCAATCAGCCAGACTTCATTCCCATCCCAGACCGGGGCGATCGACTGTATGATCTGTTTCTGTTCCGAACGATCGCGGGCAATCAGCAGGTGCAGGACTCCGACTCCCAGGTCAAAACCATCAAGGACGATGTAAGTCGCGATCATCAGAACCAGCAGGATCAACCAGACCGTTTCCATTTTATGCTACCCCTTCAGTCTCGGTTTCTGGTTGATTGATGAGTTCAGGTCCCTTTCCGATGATTCGAGTCACCAGGAAAAAATACAAAACTGACAATAACAGATAAAGTCCCATAAACCCGAGGAGAGTAAACATGACATTTCCCTGCGAAATGTTATTCGATGCGCCATCCGCCGTCTTCATCAGGTTATAGATCAACCAGGGCTGCCGTCCGATTTCAGTAGTGAACCAGCCCGCGGTATTGGCAATAAAAGGAAATGGCAGGGAAAGCATTAACAGCCAGAGAATGAAGCGACTGGTGTGCAGCTTTCTTTTTAAGACAAGTACCAGGCTGATTCCCATCAATGCGATAAACAGCGTTCCTAAGCCTGCCATGATGTGATAGGAAAAATACAGTAGCTCAATATTATCAGGCCAGAGATCTCGATCATATTCGGTGAGTCCCTTCACTCGCGCATTCCAGCTGGCGTGGGTCAGAAACGAGAGTGCTTTCGGTATTATGATCGGGTTATCGATTTTCATTTCCTGAAGATTGGGTTGGCCAAGGATGACCAGGCCGGCACCATCCTCCGTATGAAAGTGACCTTCCATCGCTGCGAATTTGACTGGCTGATGCTGTTGGACCTGTTTGGCTTCCCAGTCGCCGGTCGGCATGGCAGCAATCATGCTGGCGGGAAAACCGACCAGCACTGCCACCGACAGATAACGGCGGGAAATGTCCTGGTGCTGCTGTTTCAGTAAATGGAAGGCGGCAATCGATGCCATAGTGAAACATCCGGTTATGACGGCGCCGGTCATGGTATGCAGATATTGTTTGATCGCCCAGGGATTGCTGAGTAACGCCCAGATACTGGTCAGCTGGTAGATGCCATCTTCTCCGATCCGGTAGCCGACTGGATGCTGCAGAAAGGCATTCGTACAAATGATGAAATATCCGCTTAACCAGGTACCTGCAAACAGGAGGAAAGAGACCAGGCAATGCAATCGTTTTCCCAGTTTCTTCTCACCAAAGATCAGCAGATAGAGAAAGGTGGACTCCAGGAAAAATGCAAAGATCCCTTCCATCGCCAGGGTTTGTCCCAGGATCGATCCCGTCGATTTTACAAGTTGCGCCCAGTTGGTTCCAAACTGGAATTCGAGTGGAATGCCTGTGACGACTCCCATCAGGAAAGTGAGTCCAAATATCTTTAACCAGAACCGCGCGGCGGCATCGGCCCAGGGATTGCCACGTAAGCCTATGCATTTCAGGATGAAAATTAATAGCGCCAGTCCCATCGTCAACTGGGGAAACAGATAATGAAAGGAAGCCGTGAAAGCAAACTGCACGCGATGTAACAGCAGTGAATCAATCATGCCTCTGATTCCATTTCGTAGCGGGCGGTAATCGTTGAATCGGGCAATACATACATGAAAAACGTTCTTTCACTCTGGCAGGTTCTGCAGCCAGTAGATGAGCACGGTTCCCACTTTTTCCAGACTGGCTCCAGAACAGTAACGGGGAATATCGCGGGTCGTGTGCCAGGCCGGGTAATCAAAATCAATAATATCACATGTCGGGATGCCGGCAATTTCATTCAGGGGGAGATGGTCATCCCTGATTTCGTATTTGGCTTGAGCAAAAAACTCCCGCACCCCGGTTTTGCGAGCTGCATCCCAGATGCTGTGTGTTAACTGCGGCGCATACTTCAGACTGTTTTTCTCCATGTAGATTCCGAGATTCCTGTCGGCGATCATATCCAGCAGGACGCCGTAGACATATTCGAATTCACGCGGTTCATTTTTGTACTGCTCGGCAAAATATTTCGAACCCAGAAAATAAGGATCATTCTGACGGTAGACCAGTTCCTCGCCATCAAAGAAGACGAAATCAACTCCGTAGCCGTGGCTGACTTTCAAAGTCGGCATTACGTTTCCCAGCTCCATGAGAAAGGCGACGCCACTACCGCCATCGTTTGCTCCAATGAATAAACCCCGGGGATTATTTCGATCACGATCGGGAAACGGCCTTGTATCATAGTGACAGGCCAGCAGAATACGTTTTTTGGCATCCGGATTCCAGCTGACAATCATATTATTCATCCGCACCGGGTTCCCGGTAATCGGGTGCGGGGCATCGAAAGACTGGAACTGGACTTTTGCTTTGAGTTCCTTGAAATGGTCCAGAATGAGTTTCTGCTGCGCCGCCATGCCGGGAGAACCACTGATACGTGATTTGAGGCGACAGATTCTGGTCAGATA